>NZ_JBKBVB010000153.1:0-9086 GCF_046289595.1 Pseudorhodoplanes sp. | reverse complement strand
CGGTATGCGAACTCGTTATTCAGGATCAGACTGGCAAAGTGGCGACCCATGACCTCTGGGGGCTCGTCAATTTTGGCGAGGAGCCCGTTATGCTGGGCTGGCCGCAGCTGCAGCTTCGCCTGAATCCTGGGGAAGGCATTCGGACAGTGTCCGGCGCCGCTCCGGTTGTTGTCAGGCCAATGGAAGATGAACTGAATGTGCTGTTCGCCATCCGAACGGGATCACCGTAGCGCAGATCGGTGCGGATCACTCGTCGAGACGACATCCCGCTTCCGCCGACGCGGATTTTGCTGCCCGGCATGAGAAAACATGGATCTCGTCAGATCGTGACAACCACGCTGCCGCGCTTCCTGCGAGACGCGACCCGCGCATGCGCTTCGGCGATATGCTCGAACGCAAAGACCTGATCGATCACCGGCCGGTAAATGCCGGCCCCGGCCAGCTTGCTGAGCGTCGTCAGATGTTCCAGCGTCTCCTTCGCGGGCCCGGCAAAGACCCGCTTGCCGTCGCGCTTGCGCCCGATCGCAGAAATTATCTCCGGCAATCCCGCCGCCAGCAGCAAAAGGCGGCCGCCCGGCTGGAGCAATGGCTCGTGGGTCTTGAACGACGCTTCGCCGACGGTGTCGAAGATCACGTCGTAGCATTCGCCGCCGCGGCGATAATCCTCGGCAGTATAGTCGATCACGCGATCGGCTCCGAGTGCGCGGACAAGCTCGACATTGGCCGCGCTGCATACGCCCGTCACCCGCGCCCCGAAATGCTTCGCAAGCTGCAATGCGGCGCTGCCGAGCGCACCGGATGCCCCTACAATCAGCGCACTCTCACCTGCCTTGAGCTTTGCGCGGTCGCGCAGGAAATCCAGCGCGGTGGCGCCGCCAAAGCACATCGCTGCGGCCTCTTCGAAACACAGAGCATTGGGCTTGGGCACGATGCGGTCGGTCTCCCGCATCGGGCGGTATTCGGCATGGCAGCCATTGGGAAACGACGGATAGCCGATGACCGCATCGCCAGGCTTGAATTTCGTCACCGCCGCACCGACGGCCTCGACCGTGCCGGCAAGCTCGGTCCCGAGGATCGGGTTGCGAGGCCTGCTGAAGCCGAACACCGCGCGCACCATCAGTCCCATGCCCTTTGGCACGGTCAGGCTGCGCACCCGCCAGTCGCCCGACGACACCGTGCTCGCACGGATGCGGATCAGGACTTCATCCGCTTTGGGGGCCGGCTTTTCGACAATCGCGATCCGGACGTTTTCGGGCGGACCGTAGTCCCGGCAAACCGCTGCTCTCATCATGGCCATGACGATGCCCCCCGATCGTCACGCCGGATGACCGCCCTCAGCCGGCCTTAACGGCTTCCGCAAAGCGCGCGAAGAAATCGTCCGCCATCTTTTTGGCCGCGCCATTGATCAGGCGCTGACCCAGTTGCGCGAGTTTGCCGCCGATCTGCGCCTCGACATCGTATTTCAGCATCGTACCGCCCTCGTGATCGGAGAGCGAAACGGTCGCGCCGCCCTTGGCGAAGCCGGCGATGCCGCCGTCACCCTGCCCGGAAATCTTGTAGCCGTTCGGCGGGTCGATATCGGTGAGCTGCACCTTGCCTTTGAACTTGGCCTTGACCGGTCCGATCTTGTTGACCGCGACGGCTTCGAATTCGTTCTCGCCGACGACGTTGAGTTCCTCGCAGCCCGGAATGCAGGCTTTCAGCACCTCCGGATCGTTGAGCTTCGTCCATACGACCTCGCGGCTCGCTTCAAGCGGAATCTCTCCGGTCATCGTCATCGCCATCGGCGGTCACTCCATTCGAAAAAAATCAGGCAGCGGCTACATAATCCTCGACCGGACGCACCACCCTGCCATCGACAATCGGCATGCAATCCGCCGGGAAGTCCTGATGGATGCGACCGCCTGCTTCCGCCACCTTATCAAGAAAGCGCGGCAGATGCGCCATCGCGCCCGTGGGCAGATCGTGCAGCACCATCAGCGTCCAGGGCTGGGACCGGCAATGCGACAACGCGGTCTCGACCCAGCCTTCCGGGTCGGCCCAGTCGCGCGGGATCGAATTCCACAACACGCATGTGTAGCCGCCGCGCTTCAGGTATTCGAGCACGGGGCCGGACATCAGCCGGCGGTCGAGATTGCCGCCGCCGCCGAACGGACGGAAATACCGGTGCGGATGGATCAGCCCGGCCATCGCCTCCTGGGTGCGGCCGATCTCGCGCTCGGCGACATCGGCGCCGCTCTGTTCGCCAAGCGGCACCGAATGCGTCCAGGAATGGTTGCCGATCCAGTGACCCTCGGCATGTGCGCGCTCTGCGAGCGCGCGGCATTCCGGGCGCGCAAGCTTCTGACCAATCACGAAGAACGTGGTCCTGATGTTCCGCCGTGACAATTCGTCCATCACGAGCGGGGTCACCGCCGGCTCCGGGCCGTTGTCGAAGGAGAGGGTCAGATCGAACATGACGGCGGTATCGCCGATTTCGATATGCCGGCGCAAGCCCGCAGCGCGACACATCAATGGCTTGGCGGACCTGCGCACACCGCATAGTGTGCGGGCCGATCCGGGGGCCCGCCAATGTCCACGCCGCTGCTGCCGTCCATGCTGATGAGCCCGCTCTATTCAAGCGCCGCAATGCGCCAGATCCTGTCGGATCCGGCGCGGCTCGACCGCATGCTGCGCGCCGAGGCCGCGCTTGCTTCGGCCGAAGCCTCCCTCGGCGTGATCCCGAAAGCCGCAGCCAAGCCGATCGCCGATGCCTGCCATGCCAAATTCTACGACATCGGCGCGCTGGGCCTTGCCGCGGTGTCCGCCGGCAATCTGGCGATCCCGCTGGTGAAGGCGCTGACCGCCGAAGTTGCGAAGAAAGATCCTGAAGCGGCCCGCTATGTGCACTGGGGCGCCACCAGTCAGGACATCATCGACACCGCGCTGGTGCTGGAATTGCGTGCCGTCATCGACGACCTGCTGACAGAGATCGATCGCGCCATCCCCGCCTTCACCACGCTTGCCGAAAAGCATCGTCACACGCCGACCGTGGGCCGCACCTGGCTGCAGCAGGCGCTGCCGATGCCGTTCGGCCTGAAAGTCGCCGGCTACGCTGCGGCGCTGACACGCGCCCGCGCCCGGCTCAGGCGGGTGCGCAACAACGACCTCGTCCTGCAATTCGGCGGCGCCACCGGCACGCTGGCCGCGCTCGGCGACCGTGGCCTCGATGTCGCGGTGGCCTTCGCCAAGGAACTGGACCTGCCGCTGCCGGACGGCCCCTGGCACACCCACAGGGACCGGCTCGGCGAGGCCGCGAGCGCGCTCGCACTGCTTGCCGGCACCTGCGGCAAGATCGCCCGCGATGTCGCCCTGCTCATGCAGACCGAGGTCGGCGAGGCGTTCGAGCCTGCGGGCGAAGGCCGCGGCGCGTCCTCCACCATGCCGCACAAGCGCAATCCCGTCGCGGCGGCGGCCGGGCTCGCCTGCGCCGCGATTGCCCCGCAGCTTTGCGCAACCATCCTGGCGGCGCAGGTCCAGGAGCATGAACGTGCCGCGGGTGCCTGGGCCGCCGAATGGCCGACCCTGCCGGCCCTGTCGCTCGTCACCTCGGGCGCACTCAATGCGGTCGTGGACATTGCCGAGGGACTCGATGTCGATGTGGAGCGCATGCGCGACAATCTGGACGTTACCGGCGGGCAGATTATGGCGGAAGCCGTCGCCTTCAGGCTCGCCGAAACGATCGGCAAGTCGGAGGCGCACAAGCTGGTCGAAGAGGCGAGCAAGCGCGCGCATGCCGAAAAAATATCACTCAAGGATGCGCTCGCCGCCGATTCCAAGGTGACCGATGTCGTCCCCGCGCCCGAACTGTCGAAGCTGTTCGATCCGATGAGCTATCAGGGCGTGGCGCAGCAATTCATCGACCGCCTGATCGCGACAGCAAAGGCGGGCCGGTGATGCATCGCCCTGACCTCCGTTCCTCCCCGCGACGGCGGGGACCCAGCGCCAAAGAGTCTGGATTCCCGCCTTCGCAGGAATGAGCGGAGTTTGCGGTTACGCCTTTCAAACAAAGTCTCGGAGGAAGACCAGAAATGCCCGTCATTGACTCTCACGGATGCGCCATCGATGTGGAGGTCGCCGGCCCGGACCACGCGCCGGTGCTGATGCTGTCGTCCTCGCTCGGAACCACCAAGCACATGTGGGATCCGCAGATGGCGGCCTTCACCAAGGAATACCGGGTGGTGCGCTACGACCGCCGCGGTCACGGCAAGTCAGATGTGCCAAAAGGCCCGTACAATATGGAAATGCTGGCGCGCGACGCGATCGCCGTCATGGACGGGCTCAAGCTCGGCAAGGTCAACTGGCTGGGCCTCTCGATGGGCGGGATGGAAGGCATGTGGCTTGGCGCCAATGCGGGCGACCGTTTCGACAAGCTGATCCTGTCCAATACCTCGTCCTATTATGCCGACAAGACCATGTGGCATAACCGTATTGATGCGATCAGTAAGGCTGGCTCGGTCGCGGCGATCGCCGACATGGTGATCAACGCATGGCTGACCAAGGACTTCCAGACCGCGCATCCCGACGTCACCGCCCGCATGAAGCAGATGATGATCGCAACGCCGGTCGAGGGCTATCTCGGCTGCGCTGCCGCGGTGCGCGACATGGACCACCGCGAGATCCTGAAGGACATCAAGGTGCCGACGCTCATCATCGCGGGAAGCAAAGACCCGGCGACCAATGTCGCGGCGGCGGAATTCATCCGCGACCGTATCCCCGGATCGAAGCTCGCCATCGTGGAGGCGGCGCATATCGCCAATGTCGAACTGCCGGACGTTTACGCGCGCACGGTCCTTGATTTCCTCCGCTCGAATTGAGACCGATAGCGATGGACGAACAGGACCGCTACGACACTGGCATGGCGCGCCGCCGAAAGGTGCTGGGCAATGCATGGGTCGACAAGGCCAATGCCGGCAAGACGCCGTTCAATGCCGAATTCCAGGACTTCATCACGCGCTACGCCTGGGGCGAAATCTGGACGAGGCCGCATTACGATGAGCGCACCCGCCGGGTGCTGGTGATCGGGACCATGCTCGCGCTCGACAAATGGGCGGAGTTTCGCATGCATGTGCGCGCCGCTCTGGTCGAGGGCGGCTTCACGCCCGACGACATCAAGGAAATCATCATGCAGCAGGCGATCTATTGCGGCGTCCCTGCCGCCAACCATGCCTTCAAGGAAGCCGCGGATGTGCTTGCCGAGATCGGCAAAGCCTGATTGGCAGATGGGCACGCGAAGTACGATCAGTGCGGCGTGAACCAGGGGCCCGCGGGCCGCACCAGCGGCGCGGCCGCAACCTTCATGCCGGCTTCGCCGCGCAGCGTCGCCCATCGTCGGGCCGGAGCGGCATTGCGGAGCGCCGGGGTAACGACAAGCCTGGCTGCCACCCGATGACGGCGCCGATCCAGCCGGCGAGCGAGCCTGTCGACAATGCCCGGATAGTATGCATCCGCATCGGGCAGCCTTTCGACCATCGACAGCGTTGCAGCGAGACCCACGAGCCAAAGCGGCAGGCGCTGCTGCACCAGAAATTCCGTCGCACCCTGGAGGATCGCGGGGGTCGCCGCGACCATCGTCGAGATCACGACAAGGATCAGGCCGGCGTCGAGCAGCTCGTGGGAGACGCGCCCCCCGCCAAAGGCCGCAATCCGGCTGCCGATATGCAGCATCAAAACGATGGCGGTGGCGAGGTACAATGCACCGAAAAGCGCCGCGATCGAAAACAGCCCATGCGCCTTGATGCCAAACAGCCTGCCGATGCCATGGACGAGATTGGCAAAGACCATTTGATCGAGGCCATAGACCGGCGAGGTCCAGATCCGGATTGCCTCGGCGCCGAACACGATTGCAAGGTCAAACGCGACGATTGCAATCAGCGCCGGAATTGCTCTCGGAAGCCAGCGCATCCGCACCTCCCGCCTCATTCGCCTTTGGCCTGTTATTCGAGGCGGAGAGTCTGACGTTTACATTCGGCGCTTCAATGGAAAGGTTCTGTTTACCCTAACAAGACAGGTAACATTGTCGGATGCCATATTACCGCAATTGCTGGGCGCGGAAGTCCTGCGGACTCATCGCGGTCTGCTTGCGAAAGAAGCGCGCGAAATGCGACGGGTCGGCAAAGCCGAGTTCGTAGGCGATTTCGTGGATCGGCCGGCCGGTAAAGACGAGTTCGCGCTTGGCTTCGGTCAGGACGCGCTGGCGTATCAGGTGCCCTGCGGTGACGCCCGTCGCACGCTTGACGTGATCGTTCAGGCGGTCCGCAGTCATCGCCAGCGCGGAGGCGTAAAAACCGATCTGCCGCTCCTTACGGAAATTGTCTTCGACCAGGCGCTGCAGCGCATCGACGGTGGAATCGGCAGGCGCGAGCGTCACCGCACCGGTTCGGGCCCGGCTCGCCGATTGCCGCCCGACCTCGATCGCGATCAGCGCCAAGAGAGCGCGCATCGCGAGCCGATAGCCATCGCGGGCAATCAGCATTTCCTGATGCAGGTCTGCGCATAGCGAGGAGAGGCGATCATGCGCCGTCTTGAGCGAGATGATGGGTTCTGCCGCAAGCGCCTTGAGCTTCCCGATCGCCTCACCCGATCGTTCGCCCAGCACCGAGGCGACATCCTCGCTGAAGCTCATCACATACCCGTCGGTGATGCTCGCATGGAATCGGAAGCCATGCGCCACGTTTGGCGCCACGATGATTGCGCATGGCGCACTGAACGGCTTAATCGATGCCTCGAAAATCATCTCGCCGCCGCCGCGCTCGACGAGCAGAACCTGGAACAGATTGCGGTGCCGGTGCGCGCGGATCAGCCAGTCATGCAAAGAGGACCGCGCGGCGATGGTTTCGACATGCATGAAGTCGAACGCCTGGTCGTCAGGCGGATCGCCGTAGAGATGAAACAGAGGGAGCCCGGCGCTCATGCGGCAAGACTAGACGCCTTCCAATCCGCGGCCAACACTTTGTCGGCGGTTCCTTTGTCGGTAGTGCCGCGGCCGCGCCGGTGCCGATGCCGATGCCGCGCATGCGGAACGCGGCCATGAGCAAAAAAGAAAGCCCCACCGTGAGGCAGGGCTTTCGCGGTCAAACGTTTATGCCGCGCTGCAGCACTAGCGATTCTGCTGTTGGCCGGGCTTGTGCTGGCCGCCCTGCTGGCCGCCCTGACCGGGCTGCTGGGACTGCTGACCGGGCTTGTGTTGCCCGCCCTGCTGTCCCCCCTGGTTGGGGTTGTTCTGCTGCTGTTGATTCTGGTTCCGTTCGATCGCCATGTTGAAGGCTCCTGTTTGGCCCGCCCTGTCATTAAACGCGGGCGTCGATGCGGACGTTCCGGCGCTCGCGACACGAAGGTTTGACAAGGTCTCCGCCCCAAATCTGTGGTTTTGCCGCAATCGCGAGGCAGCCGCTCCGGAGCAGGCGCCGTGGTCGGCTCGCCAAGCTCTCGAGGCTAAACTCACGTGACCCAGTCTCGCGGTGCAACGTTTGCTGGCAAAGCCTTTGGCAAAGGGTTTTTGCCAAAGGGTTCTGGCCGCAATTTTCTGGCCCAAGACTTGCTCCTTCCCCGCTCGACCATTCAAGTGGCGCCCGTGCGCGGCGGCCGCGTTGCCGCCTCGCACCCTCGCTGCTAAGACTTCAAGAGTCCTTCGGACGCGCCGCGTGGATGCGTCCGATCGGCGGGCCGGGTGCGACATTCTGGGGGGAAGGGCGCGTCGACATGGAAGTCTTCGTTCAGCAGCTTATCAACGGTATCACGCTGGGATCCATTTATGGCCTGATCGCCATCGGCTATACGATGGTGTTTGGTATCATCGGGATGGTGAATTTCGCCCATGGCGACGTGTTCATGGTGTCGACCTTCGTCGCCTTGATCACGGTGCTGGTGATGTCGACCATCCTCGGCATCTCCTCGATTTTCCTGACGCTGTTCGTCGTCCTGATTGTCGGCATGGTCATTACGTCGATGCTCAGCTGGGCGATCGAGCGCGTCGCCTACCGGCCCTTGCGCGGCTCATTCCGCCTGGCGCCGCTGATCTCGGCGATCGGCATGTCGATCTTCCTGATGAATTTCGTGCAGGTCGCGCAGGGCCCCCGCAACAAGTCGGTCCCGCCGATGGTGACGGATGTGATCGTGCTGATGGACCGCGGCAATTACACGGTCACGCTGTCGTACAGGCAATTGATCATCTGGACCGTCACCGCCCTCCTGCTCGCGGCGTTCTGGTACCTCGTGGCCAAGACGCCGCTTGGCCGCGCACAGCGCGCCACCGAGCAGGATCCGAAAATGGCGGCCCTGCTCGGCGTCAATGTCGACCGCACCATCTCCATCACCTTCGTGATCGGCGCAGCCCTCGCAGCGGTCGCCGGGACAATGTATCTCATGTATTACGGCGTGGTGAGCTTCGCCGACGGCTTCGTTCCGGGCATCAAGGCGTTCACCGCGGCCGTTCTCGGTGGCATCGGCTCGCTGCCGGGCGCGGTGATCGGCGGGCTCCTGATCGGCCTGATTGAAACCTTCTGGTCGGCCTATTTCTCGATCGACTACAAGGACGTCGCTGCCTTCTCCATCCTCGCCATCGTCCTGATTTTCATGCCGCAGGGCCTGCTCGGCCGGCCCGAGGTCGAGAAGGTCTAGAAGGGTCGGACATGGCTGAGCCCGCGCACGCGCGTGTCGACGTCCCGCGCGCCTTCCGCGATGCGGCCATTGCCGGCCTCGTCGCATTCGGCATCCTGCTGCCGCTGATCGGCCTGCAGACCACCGTCAATATCCGCAACGAGCTGATTCTCAATCCGCGTCCCATGCTCCTTGCGGCCATGGTCGCCTTCGTCGTCGCGATCAGCCTCATGCAATCGCTTGTGGTGCAACCGCTGCTCGCAGCGCGCGCTGCGGCGCGCACCGATGCGGCGAGCCTGCGTGCCGCAGAACGCCGCGCAAAATTCGCGAAGATCGCCATCCCGTTTGCGCTGGGCTTTGCCTTTGTGTTTCCGGTTTTCGTGATCGCGGTCGGCGGCTGGCAGGGCTCGGTCAAGTGGATCGACAATTTCGGCATTCAGATTCTGATC
>NZ_JBKBVB010000152.1:0-9254 GCF_046289595.1 Pseudorhodoplanes sp. | reverse complement strand
TTGGCATTACCGGCCTCGTGATACCGATGCTGGTTCTGGTGATTGCGCCGATCGCGCTGATGATCGCGGTGATGCATGCGATCGGCCGGCTGTCGAACGATTCGGAACTGATCGTGATGAACGCGGCCGGCATGTCGCCCTGGGCGCTGTTCCGGCCCTTCCTCCTGATGGCAGTCATGGTCAGCACGGTCATGGCGACGATCGGCGCGTGGCTCGGACCGCTCGGCCTGCAGACGCTCAATAACTGGGCCAACGAGGTGCGGGCGGACCTCGTCACCAATGTGGTACAGCCCGGCCGCTTCAACGGCTTCGAGCGCGGTCTGGTGTTTCATATCCGCGAACGGCAGGCCAACGGCATGCTGATGGGGGTGTTTGTCGACGACCGCCGCAATCCCAAGGAGCGGGTCAGCTTTCTGGCCGAACAGGGCACCGTGGTGAAGGACGAACGCGGCACTTTCCTGGTTCTGGAAAATGGCAGCGTGCAACGGCTTGAGATCGTGCGGCGCCAGAAGGGTCAGAAAGGACCGCTCAAACAAAAGGATCCGACAATCGTCAAATTCGAGCGCTATGCGCTCGACCTGGCGCAGGCTCCGACCGACCCGCAAAGCCTGCGCAGCTCGGCCCGCGACCGCTTCGTCTGGGAATTGATGAATGCCGACGACGAAGGCAGCAAGCTGCAGCCGGGTCAGGTCCGGGCGGAGCTGCATGACCGGATCTTTGCGCCGATTTACCCGATTGTCTTTACCATCATCACCTTCGCCTATCTGGGCGCCCCCCGCACCACCCGGCAGGGCCGCGCCATTTCGATTGCCAGCGCCGCCGTGGTGATCGCCACGATCCGGCTGATCGGCTTTGTCGTGATCGTGCTGTGCGTGCGCTACCCTTGGGTTTTGGCTTTCCAGTACCTGCTGCTCACGGCAGCTGCCGGTCTTGGCCTTTACGCCATTCACCGCGGCCTTGAGATCGAACCGCCCGCTTTTGTCACCAAAGCGATCGATGCCATCGGCGCGCAGCTGGCGCGCCTTGGCCGGTTTGCGGCACCGGCGACCTGAGGGAGCACGCGGTGCGGATATCCCTGACCCTCGGGCGCTATTTCGGGATGCGGTTTCTGACCACCGCACTTGCTGTTTTCGCCGGCGTCGTGCTCCTGGTCGCCTTGCTCGATTCGGTGGAACTGATGCGCCGGACCGCGACAAACGAGAACGCGACCGCGCTTGCCGTCATCAAGTTGTCGTTTTTCCGCGTGCCGATCATCGCCGAACGGATCATCCCGTTCTGCGTGCTGATCGCTGCAATGTCCTGTTATCTGAGCCTGTCGCGGCGTAACGAGCTCGTGGTCGCGCGGGCAGCTGGCGTGTCGGCCTGGCAATTCACAGCGCCAGCAGTGGCGATTGCGCTGCTGCTCGGCGTGCTGACAACACTTGTCTACAATCCCGTGGCGGCTCTCCTGCAGGAACGCTCCAAACGCTACGAGATCGAGATTTTTGGCCAGCGCGAATTCGGACAGCAAGAATCCGGTTTCTGGGTCCGGCAGCGAAGCCCGGATGGCCAGTCGATCATCAATGCCAGGAACAGCCGCGACCAGGGATTGCGGCTGGAGGGCGTCACCGTGTTCACCTTCGACGAGCAGGGGCGCTATCAGGAAAGAATCGAGGCCCGCTCGGCAGAGTTGCAGGATGGCGCCTGGGCGCTCACGGAGGCGCGCGTCTATCCGAGCAACAGCCCACCCTCGGAGCACGGAACCTATGCGCTGAAGACCAATATTTCCCGCGAACAGGTCCGGGAGAATTTCTCCACGCCGGAAACGCTGACGGTGTGGGAGCTGCCGGAATATATCCGGCTCGCCGAGAATGCAGGCCTCGCCGCGGCGGGCTACCGGCTCCAGTATCAGAAGCTATTGTCACGCCCGTTCCTGCTGGCGGCGATGGTTCTGCTGGCAGCCGCGTTCAGCCTGCGCTTCGCCCGTATGGGCGGCGTTCAGAAAATGGTTCTGGGCGGCGTGCTGTCCGGGTTTTTTCTCTATGTTCTCTCGAAAATCACCGAGGATATGAGTAAGACAGAGCTCCTGTCGCCGGTGACCGCTGCTTGGGCGCCGGTGTTGGTAGGGGGACTGACGGGGTTCTTGGTGTTGCTTTATCAGGAAGACGGGTGATGGCGTCGCGTATCCCAGCCCGTTCCGGATCGATTGGCCGCGGCTTGTCCGCCGCGGTGTTGGCGGCTGTTGCCGTGGCTCTGTTCGGGGCCGCGACTCTGGCGCCTGCCTTTGCCCAGACCGACTTTTTCCGCTTCGAGCAGCGCCCGAAGGGAACAAAGAAGCCGTCGCTCGGCCGCCCTGCGGCTGGCGCCGGCGACAAGCAGATGATGGTGCAGGCGACCGAAGTCCAATACGACCACGTCAATGAGCGTGTGAGTGCGGTCGGCAATGTCCAGATCTACTATGACGGGTCCACCATCGAGGCCGATCGGGTGGTCTATAATCAGCGCACCAAGCGGCTGCGCGCCGAAGGCAATGTCCGCCTGACCGAGCCCGGCGGCAACATTACCTACGGTGAAATCCTCGAACTCAACGATGATTATCGCGACGGATTTGTCGATTCGCTGCGGGTCGAGACCCCGGACCAAACGCGTTTCGCCGCCGCCCGTGCCGACCGCAGCGACGGCCGGTATTCGGTGCTGCAGAGCGGCGTCTACACTGCGTGCGAGCCCTGCAAGACCGACCCGCGCAAGCCGCCGCTCTGGCAGGTCAAGGGCGCACGTATCATTCACGACGAACAGGAAAAGATGATCCATTTCGAACAGGGCTCATTCGAGCTGTTCGGAAGGCCGATTGCCTATTTCCCCTATTTCTCGACGCCCGATCCGACCGTGAAGCGCAAGAGCGGCTGGCTGATGCCGGTCTTCTCAAGCACAACAAAGCTCGGCTTTGTGATGGAGGCGCCTTATTTCTGGGCGCTGGCGCCAAATTACGATCTTACTCTGACACCGAGCGTCTCGACCAAACAAGGACCGTTCATGCAGGCGGAGTTTCGCCACCGGCTGTTGAACGGTGCCTATGCGATCCGCGCTGCCGGCATCCGCCAGTTCGACAAAGACGAGTTCATCCACGCCAATGGACAGCCCACCCCCGGCTATCGCGACTGGCGCGGTGCAGTTGAATCGAACGGTCAATTCGGACTGAACCAGCGCTGGGTCTGGGGCTGGGATGCGCTGCTGATCTCTGACAAGACCTTCTATCAGGACTACAAGGTTCAGACCTTCACGAAGGATGCGCGCAACCCGTTCCAGAACAACAAGATGGAGGGCGTGTCCCAGCTCTATCTGGTCGGGCGCGGCAGCCGCTCGTATTTCGACGCCCGGACCATGTACTTTTACGGTTTTTCGGAATTCGACCAGCAGAAGCAGCTGCCGGTCGTCCATCCGGTGATCGACTATACTTATACGGTGGGACAGCCGGTGCTGGGCGGCGAGCTCGGTTTCCGGTTCAACATGACCAGCATCTCCCGCGACACCGCCGATTTCGACCCGATCAACAAGACTGCGAAGGATCTGAATTTTTGCGGATTCACCACCGCCGATCCCGCGGTCAAAAACACCAACAATTGCCTGCTGCGCGGCGCACCGGGGAGCTATTCGCGCTTCTCGGCGGAAGCGAGCTGGAAGCGCACCATCACCGATCCGCTTGGCCAGATGTTTACCCCGTTCTTCTCGGTGCGCGCCGACATCGCCTCGGTCAATCTCGAGAACGAGCCAGGCGTGTCGAACTTCATCGAAACCAGCGACACCGCACAGTTCCGCGGCATGCCGGTCGCCGGCCTGGAATATCGCTACCCCTTCATCAACGTGCAGTCCTGGGGAACGACCATCGTTGAGCCGATCGCGCAGGTCATCGCCCGTCCGGACGAGTCGAAGATCGGAAAGATGCCGAACGAGGATGCGCAGAGCTTCGTGTTCGACGACGGCAATCTGTTCAGGGTCGACAAGTTTTCGGGCTGGGACCGGGTCGAGGGCGGCGGCCGCGTCAATTACGGCGTTCAGACGACCACCCAGTTCAATCAGGGTGGCTATATCAACGTGTTGTTCGGGCAGTCGTATCAGCTGTTCGGCACCAATTCCTTCGCGGCCGGCGATGCCACCAATACCGGCCTGAATAGCGGTCTCGACACCCGCAGGTCGGACTATGTGGCAAGGCTCTCCTATCAGCCGGACCGCATGTTCACCCTGACGACGCGCTACCGGTTCGACGAGAAGAATTTCGACATGCGCCGGTTCGAACTCGAAGGCCGCGCCAATTTCGATCGTGTGTCGCTGCAGGCTCTGTACGGCAACTACGACAAGCAGCCCGAGCTCGGCTTCCTGGCGCGGCGCGAAGGCATCCTTGGCGGCGTCTCGGTCAAATTGACGCAGAACTGGGCGGCGATCGCAGCGGCGCGCTACGATATCGACGCCGATAAATTCGACCAGACCCGGTTCGGGCTCGGCTATATCGACGATTGCCTTATCTTGGCCCTGAATTACATCACCAGTTATACCTACAGCGGCAATCCAACCAAGGATCACCGCCTGATGATGCAGCTGAGCCTGCGGACGCTGGGTTCGACCTCCGGGACAACCGGAATTTCCGGCATCGGCGGACTCTAGCGCTCCGAGCCGCACGCGCCAGCGGGCTGCAGAATCGCCAAGTCGCGTCGGGGAACCGGGCGGAAAGGATTCAGGACCGCAACGCATGCAGGACTGCAAAGCAAGAACACTGCGATTGAGTCTGTTCGCGGCCGCCGCCGCGGCGTCGCTGTGCTTCGGCACGCCAGCACAGGCCCAGATCGTGCTTTACGTCACCGGCCAGCCCATCACTGCCTATGACATCGAGCAGCGCAGCAAGCTGATCGCGCTCGGCGGCAAACCCAAATCGCGGCAGCAGGTCATCGACGAGCTGATCGACGACCAGCTGAAAATTCTCGCCGCCAGGCGCTTCAATTTCGAGATGAAGCAGGCTGACGTGGATGCGGCCTTCGCCAGTCTCGCCCGAAACGCGGGGGCGACGCCGGATCAATTCAGCAAGATGCTGGAGAGCCGCGGCGTCAATCCGAACGCGCTCAAGGCGCGGCTCAAGGCGGACCTGACCTGGAACCAGGTCGTGCGCGGCCGCTTCGGCCAGCAGATCAATCCGTCTGAGAAGGATATTTTCGAAGCCGAAATGCAGAGCGAACAGAAAGAGGTCGGCATCGAATACACGCTGCACCCGATCACGTTCGTTGTGCCGCGCGGCTCTCCGGCCAATGTCATCGAGGCCCGCCGGCGCGAGGCCGAGGCGCTCCGCCAGCGTTTCCAGTCCTGCAATACCGGGTTGCCTTTCGCGCGCGCGCTGCGCGAAGTCGTGGTGCGGGCGCCGATCCGCCGCAACTCTGCGGATCTAAGCCCGGCGTTGCGGGAAATCCTTGCCAAAGTCGAGATCGGCAGGGTGACGCCACCGGAGGTTACCGAGGGCGGCGTCGAGGTTTTTGCGCTGTGCGAGCGCAAGGAGACCAATTCGGACTCTCCGACCAAGCGCAAGGTCCGCGATGAAATCTTCCAGAAGCGCTTCCAGAAACAAGCCGACCGCTATCTGCGCGAGTTGCGTTCGCAGGCGATGATCGAATACAAGCAATAGCGCTATGCCCGCACTCGCGCTGACCATCGGCGAGCCGGCCGGAATCGGCTGCGACATCGCGCTCGCCGCCTGGACCATGCGGCGGGAGCGCGACCTTCCCGCCTTTTATCTGATCGCCGATCCCGACCATGTCGCCGCCCGCGCCCAACAGATTGGCCTGGCCGTGGAGCTCGGCACCGCAACGCCGGAAACCGCGGGCGCAATGTTCGGGTCGGCGCTGCCGGTCGTGGCGATCGACAATCGTGCGACAGCGGCGCCAGGGCAGCCGGACGAAACCAGCGCCGCGGTCTCGCTGGCATCGATCCGGCGCGCGGTGCGCGACGTCGCAGACGGCCGCGCATCGGCGGTCGTGACCAACCCGATCGCCAAGCATGTGTTGTACCGCGCCGGTTTCCGCGATCCCGGCCATACCGAGTATCTGGCCAGACTCGCGCAGGACATGCTCGGCGTCACGGCGACACCGGTGATGATGCTGTGGTGCAAGGAACTCGCCGTGGTCCCCGTGACCATCCATGTGCCGCTGCGTGCGGTGCCGACGCTCCTCACCGCCGACCTGATCGTCGAGACCGGGACGATCGTGGCGCGCGATCTCGCGCAGCGTTTCGGCATTGCAGCGCCGCGGCTTGCGATTGCGGGGCTCAATCCGCATGCGGGGGAAGATGGCTTGCTCGGAGACGAGGAAATCCGCATCGTCCGGCCGGCGGTCGAGCGGCTCGCGGCTCTTGGCCTTGCGGTTCGCGGCCCGCTGCCTGCCGACACGCTGTTCCACGCCGCCGCCCGCAGCAGCTACGACGCCGCCTTGTGCATGTATCACGACCAGGCGCTGGTCGCGATCAAGACTTTGGCGTTTGAGGAGGCCGTCAACGTCACGCTCGGGCTGCCCTTCATCCGCACCTCACCCGATCACGGCACGGCTTTCGACATTGCCGGCACCGGCCGCGCCAACCCCGAAAGTCTGATCGCCTCGCTCAAGCTCGCGGCAAGGCTCGCGGCCCATGAGCGGCCCTCGCGTTCGGCGGCCTGATGGCCGCCCTCGACGATCTGCCGCCGCTGCGCGACGTCATCCGCAAACACGAACTGACCGCTAAGAAGTCCCTCGGACAGAATTTCCTTCTCGACCTCAACCTCACCGGACGGATCGCGCGCGCGGCGGGTCCGCTTCACGGCGTCACCGTGATCGAGATCGGCCCCGGCCCCGGCGGTCTCACCCGCGCGCTGTTGATGCATGACGCCGCGCGCATCGTCGCGGTGGAGCGCGACGCCCGCGCGGTCGGCGCGCTGCAGGAGATCGCGCAGCGCTATCCCGGACGGCTGACCATCGTCGAAGGCGACGCGCTGACCTTCGACCCTGCACCGTTCCTGCACGAGGGCCCGGTGCGGATCGTCGCCAACCTGCCCTACAATATTGCGACCGTGCTGCTGACCGGATGGCTTGAGGCCGAGCCCTGGCCCCCCTTCTATGAGCGCCTCGTCCTGATGTTCCAGCGCGAGGTGGCGGAGCGGATCGTGGCCGCGCCCAACACCAAGGCTTATGGCCGCCTCTCCGTGCTCGCCCAATGGCGCACCAAGCCGAAAATCCTGTTCGATGTCGCGCCATCGGCTTTTGTGCCGCCGCCCAAGGTCACGTCGTCGGTCGTGGAATTTGTCCCGCGCCCCGCGCCCGATCCATGCGATCGCGCGGCATTGACGCGGGTTGCGGAAGCCGCCTTCGGACAGCGCCGCAAGATGCTGCGGCAGAGCCTGAAGACGCTCGTGCCCGATCCGCTGCCGCTTCTGGAGACAGCAGCGATCGCCCCGACCGATCGCGCGGAAGACATTCCGGTCGAGGGCTTCGTGCGTCTTGCACGCGCCTATTCAGCGCGCGCCTGAGACTTACGGCGGCGTCAGCGCCTTCAGGTCGGTCAGCAAGGTGTCGACGAAGGCCTGGATGTCGTCCTTGTGGACGCGCTTCAGCCGCTCCGCGGTCAGGATACCCCGCAAGCGGATGAAGCTCTTTTCAAGGTCGCGATTGACGAGGACGTAGTCGTATTCCTGCCAGTGCGGGATTTCCTCCGCCGCATTCCTGAGCCGCCGCGCGATGATTTCGGGCGTGTCCTCGGCGCGCCGTTCCAGCCGCGCCTTCAGTTCGTTTGCGGTCGGCGGCAGCACGAACACACTGACCACATCGTCGCGCATTGTCTTGTAGAGCTGCTGGGTGCCCTGCCAGTCGATGTCGAACAAAACGTCACGTCCTTCCGCCAGCGCGGTTTCGACCGGCTCGCGCGGCGTACCGTAGAAATTGTCGTGCACCTCGGCCCATTCCAGCAATTCGCCGCCGTCGCGCATCAGTTCGAATTGCCGGCGGGAAATGAACTTGTAGTGGATACCGTCGATTTCGCTGGAACGCCGGGCACGCGTCGTCACCGAAATCGAGAGAGACACATTCTCTTCGGTATCGAGAAGATTGCGCGTCAGCGTCGTCTTACCCGCGCCCGAAGGCGAAGACACGATCAGCATGATGCCGCGCCGGGCAATATCGATATTGGCGCTCATTCGAGATTCTGTACCTGCTCGCGAAACTGTTCGACCACGCTTTTCAGCTCAAGGCCGATATTGGTCAACTCGACATCGTTCGACTTCGCGCACAAGGTATTGGTTTCGCGGTTGAGCTCCTGCGACAGGAAGTCGAGCCGCCGGCCGATGGCGCCGCCCGCTTTCATCAGGGCGCGGGCCTGCGCGACGTGAGCCGCGAGACGGTCGAGCTCTTCGCGGATATCGGCCTTACCGGCAATCAGGATTGCTTCCTGATGCAGGCGGTCCGGATCGAAACGGCTGGACGCCTCAAGCAGAATCGCAATCTGGTCCGCAAGTTTCTTCTTCACGGCATCGGGCTGGCGTCCGGGCGCCTTTTCGGCGCGGGCGGCCAGGGCTGCCATTTCGTCGAGCCGCGCCGACAACACGCGCCCGATCGCCTCGCCCTCGTGCCTTCGCATCTGCGCGAGACCCGTCACCGCTTCGGAGAAGCCGTGAACGATGGCCTCTTCGGCCGCGGCCTTCTCCTCCTCCGATTCTTCGGCGTCGGTGACGTCGATCACGCCCTTGAGCCCGAGCAGACCGTCGAGCCGGGGCTTGTCTGCATCGACTTTGCCCGACAGCCGCGAAATGGCGTCCACGATCGCATTCAGGACCGGCTCGTTGATGCGGACCACGGGTCCGACGCCCTCGCGGCTGACCGACAGCGTGGCATAGACATTGCCCCGCGACAGCATCTCGGCGGCGCGCGCTCGGACCGGGATTTCGACGCCGTCGAAGCCGGGCGGCAGACGCAGCCGCACGTCCAGCCCCTTGGCGTTGACCGACTTGATCTCCCAGGACCAGGCATAGCTGCCGCTCGCGCCATGGCTGCGGGCAAATCCGGTCATGCTCGACAAGGTCATTGCGGGTTCACGCACCAGGGGAATCGGACGCTGCGGACCTTACAGCGCTCACCCGCCGGGCGCTATTGCGCGCGCTGTCCGCCGCCGGGCACCGGTGCCCCGCGCTGGGCGGCTCCCTGCTGGGGATTGCGCGCGCCCGGCTGGGCGGCTGCCGGACGCTGTACCACACCAACGGAATCGGTCCCCAGCTTTTT
>NZ_JBKBVB010000236.1:0-1873 GCF_046289595.1 Pseudorhodoplanes sp. | reverse complement strand
GATCTTTTCGATGCTGAATGCCGGCAAGGCGGGCGCCGGCATCCCGGACTGGATCGGGCCGAATCGCGAGCCGATGGTCTCTACATTCAGACCGAAGAAAGAGGTGATCAGGGTCGCGGCGACCACCGCGATCAGCAGCGTCGGCCAGTCCGGGCGCAGCTTCTTCAGAACGACGATTGCCGCAACCGAGAAGATCGACAGGCCAACGGTGACCGGGTTGACGGTCCCGATCGACTGCCACAGCGCTTCGATCTTGTGCAGGGTTTCCGGCGGGTCGGTCGTCAGCGTCAGACCGAACAGGTCGCGGATCTGGGTAATGAGGATGATAAGGGCAATGCCTGCGGTGAAGCCGACCGTGACGGGATAGGGAATGTACTTGATATAGGTTCCGAGCCGCAGGAAGCCGATGACAAGCAGCAGAAGCCCGGCCATCAGGGTTGCGAGCATCAGGCCGTCATAGCCGTGACGCTGAACGGTGAGCGCGACCAGCCCGATAAAGGCTGCGGCCGGCCCGCCGATCTGGAAGCGGCTGCCACCAAGGAGCGAAATCAAAAAGCCGCCGACGATGGCGGCATAGAGCCCCCGCTCCGGTCCAAGTCCGGCGCCGATGGCGATGGCCATGGCGAGCGGCAGGGCAACGATTGCGACAGTGAGACCGGCCACCGCATCGGCGCGCAGACCGTCAAGCCCATAGCCCTCGCGCAGAACCGTGATCAGCTTCGGCGTATAGAGATCGGCAAAAGTCGGTTCGCTGCGGTGGCCCGCAGGCGCAGTCGCGTCCATCTCCGTCCTCGAATGGCGAGATTGGGAATTTTATAGCGCATCTGCCCCGGATTCCGATGCGCGTCTTTGCGGCGGCTCAATTGCGCTGAGCGCGATCCGGAGAAGCGGAAACCGGCTTTCGGAACGGATTGCGCTCAGACTCCTAGGTGACGAGCTTCAGACCGACGATCCCGGCCACGATCAGCCCCACACAGGCCAGCCGCAGCGCGGTCGCGGGCTCGGCGAACAGCACGATGCCGAGTATGACCGTGCCGATCGCCCCGATCCCGGTCCAGACCGCATAGGCGGTGCCGACCGGCAGATCCTTCAGCGCCAGCCCGAGAAAGCCGAGGCTGACGATCATGGCCGCGCCGGTGCCGAGCGAGGGCCACAGCCGCGAAAAGCCGTCGGTGTATTTGAGGCCAATGGCCCAGCCGACCTCGAACAGGCCGGCGATGAGCAGGTAAAGCCAGGGAAGTTGAGATGGGATTTGGGGGGACATGCCGCGTCTCGATATGGGCAGGGCCGTCCCTGCCGGTGACATGCGGAGCTCCGCGGAGGCCGTCCTCCGTTGCCATAGATAGGACAGGCCGCGCCCGCCGCCACTGCCGGCGAATGCGACGAAAGGCGCTGGAATAGGCCGATTTTTGGATCAATTCAGGGCTTTCTCCATGTTGCAACAAGCATCGCTTGCGTGTTAGCAACCGCCTCGATTTCGACCGGACTCCGGGGGCGCCCGTGACCGTCTGTCGGAATCGGAATTCCCCTTGAATTCCAATGGTTTGGGCCGCCGCTGCCGCGACGGTATCAGGCTTGCGGACAGCACGTGCGCTAAAGGTCAATGGCAAGCGAACAACCGATAGTTGCCGGCGTGGCGGGGCGCTACGCCACCGCTTTGTTTGAGCTCGCACTTGAGGACAAGGTCCTCGACAAGGTCCGGGCCGACCTCGACCGGTTCGATGAGATGATCGCCGCGAGCGACGACCTGAAGCGCCTGGTGCGCAGTCCGGTCTTCACCGCCGACGAGCAGGTCAAGGCGCTGGAGCCGATCCTGCAGAAGGCCGGCATTGACGGCATTGCCGGAAATTTCGTGAAGCTGGTGGCGTCGAAC
>NZ_JBKBVB010000151.1:0-9571 GCF_046289595.1 Pseudorhodoplanes sp. | reverse complement strand
TCCGGCCGGCCGGATCAGACCAGCCGGAACATGATCGTGGCGAAGCTGAGGAAGATGAAAAACCCGAAAACGTCGGTCGTCGTGGTGACGAATACGCCGGAGGCGACCGCGGGATCGATCTTGAGCCGGTTCAAGAGTAGCGGGACCAGGATACCGAGCGTGGTGGCGAACATCACCGTCAGCACCATGGCGGCGCTGAGCACGAGCCCGAGCTTGACGTTGCCGAAGATCAGCGCGGCGATGGTGCCGGCAAGGACTGCCAGCGCGCAGCCATTGACCAGCCCGACCAGACATTCGCGCACGATCACGCGCCCCCGGTTCGACGCCGTCAGTTCCTGGGTGGCGAGCGCACGCACTGCAACCGTCAGCGCCTGGGTGCCGGCATTGCCGCCGAGCGCGGCATTAACCGGCATCAGGAACGCCACCGCCACCACCTGCTCGATCGTGGCCTCAAAGAATGAAATCACGGTCGCAGCGATAAACGCCGTGCCCATGTTGATGACGAGCCACGGCAGACGCGAACGCGACGTGACAAGCACGGTGTCCGACAATTCTTCATCGCCGGTCACGCCGCCGAGTGCGCGGATATCCTCTTCCGCCTCCTGTTCGATCACGTCGACGATGTCGTCGAAGGTGAGAACGCCGACCAGCCGGTCGTCTTCGTCGACCACCGGCGCCGCGACCAGGTTGTAGCGCTCGAACTGGCGCGCCACTTCTTCCTGGTCCTCGGTGGCGCGGACCCTGCGGCGGTCCTCGTCCATCAGATCGACGATCGGCACCGGCCGCTTGGTGCGCAACAGCCGGTCGAGCGCGACCGCGCCCAGAAACTTTCCGGCCGGGTCGACGACGTAGAGCTCGTAGAAACGGTCCGGCAGATCGACGGTCTCGCGCATATAGTCGATCGCCTGGCCGACATTCCATTCCGGCGGCACAGCGATGAATTCGGTCTGCATCCGCCGGCCGGCGGATTCCTCCGGATAAAGCAGGCTCCGTTCGAGCGCGACGCGCTCGGTCGGCGGCAGCTGATTGAGGATTTCGACCTGCTCCTGGCGGTCGAGATCCTCAAGAATGTAGACGGCATCGTCGGAATCGAGTTCGCGAACGCCCTCGGCGACGGTCTCCGGCCCCAGTTCCTCGAGAATTTCCTCACGGACGGTGTCGTCGACTTCAGTCAGAGCGGAGAAGTCGAAATCCTTGCCCATCAATTCGATGAGCTGCGGGCGCAGATCGGGCTCGAGCGCCTCGATCAGGTCGCCGGTATCGGCCTCGTGCAGTTCGCCGACCAGATCGCGCAGGATCGCAGAGTCATGGTGACGAATCGCATCCGAGACGCGATTAAGGAAGTCTTCACGGATGGCGCCGGTCTCGTCGCGGAACTCATCCGCGGGCGAGCGGACGTCGGCGCGCTCCGTTTCCTTCGCCTGCATGTCGTGTTCGGCCATGCCGTCCCCACCGCGCGCCGGTCCCCGCGACGCAATCCGCCGCTTGTAGGCGCGGTCATCGCCAGAAACAACAATGAGATGTCACCGATACAACAAATCATCCGCTTCCCGGCGTCCCGGCGTCCCGGCGACCCGGCGTCCAACGCGCGTGACCGGCAGCGATGCGACCACAAAGTCTTATCAGGCCGTTACACGCCGTGCGGCAGTTTGCATGAAACCACCGCCAATCCGTTCACCCTTCGGCTTAGCCGAAAAGCAAGCGAATTCTGCGACTGTGTCGCTCAGACAGCAATTCGCGAGCATCAGAACATGCCGGACAGCGAACAGGTACAAGCCATTCTTGCGCGGGGCGTGATCACCGCGGACGACATTCTTGCCCTGCGGCACCGCGTATTCTGGAAAGGCATCGTCACCGGAGCGGATGCGGAACTCGCGTTTCTCTTGAACGACAAACTGCATCACAATGCCGACCCCGCCTGGCCCGCCTTTTTCGTCGAGGCGCTGACCGATTATGTTGTCACCCAGGCCGAGCCCTCGGGTTACGTTTCCGAGGACAATGCGGCATATCTGATCCAGCGGATCGGCCGCTCCGGTTGCGTCGACACCGCCTGCGAGCTGGAATTGCTGATCAAGGTGCTGGAACGATCCCGGCAAAGCCCGGTGTCTCTGGTGCGGTTTGCGCTCGATCAGGTGAAGATCGGGGTCGTGACCGGCGCGGGCGCCGTGGGTGCGCGGCGAAAATGCAACATCGGCGCTGTCGAGGACCATGAGACCGAAATGGTCCGGCGCATCCTCTACGCCTTTGGCGGTGACGGAAATATTGCGGTCACGCAAGCCGAGGCCGAGGTTCTGTTCGACATCAACGACGCCACCGACCACGAACACAATCACCCGTCCTGGTCCGACCTTTACGTGAAGGCGCTGGCGAATTTCCTGATGGCGGCGTCCGGCTATCGGGTGCCGACGCGCCAGGAGGCGCTGCGCCGCGAGGCCTGGCTCGACGAGCCGCCGGCCGGCGTTCCGGCTTTCATGGGGCGCATGCTGGAAGGTGGCCTGAAGGGAATTTTGAACGCCTATCGGGAACCGGATGCGGTCCCCGACGCCGTCGATCGCTGGACCACGCCACGTGCGACCGACGCCGAGATTGCCTGGGCCGCAGGCCGGATTGGCCGCCACGGCCGGCTACACCAAAACGAGATGGCGCTGATCAATTTTCTGAAGAGCCTTGACGCGCACCGCCATCCGCGGCTGGTTCCGGTACTTGACCGCGTCGCGGCGTGAGCTGCCTGCGGCAAGCGCCAAAGCCCGCTCAGCCCGACCTTCAGACAGCGATCGATGCAATTTGGTGCGGCCGAGAGGACTCGAACCTCCACGGTGTTACCCGCTGCCACCTCAAGGCAGTGCGTCTACCAGTTCCGCCACGGCCGCGTTTGGGGTCTTGCGCCGGATCGCCCGGCGTGAGGTCGGCAGCATGTAACAAATGCAATCCGCAGCGACAAGAGCCGTATCCAGCCGGTATGGCCCGTTTTTGCGGCCATCCGGCCGGCGAAAATCAGCGCATGTCAGGCGATTTCGGCAGGAGCCGCTTGACCTCGACCGCGATCCGGCTGCCGTTGACCAACACGGTACCTTCGGCGACCGGCAGGTTGTTGGCGAGAATCTTCACGTCGTCGTCCTCCCCGGCATCGAGCTCGATGATGGCGCCGCGGCCAAGGCGCAGAACCTGATGCACCGGCATGACACTGGTGCCGAGAACGACGGAAATATCGAGCGAGACCTTGTCGAGTGTGGGCACGTGGCTATGTCCTTCCGACGCCGGAGAAACCTTCTGCCGGCAGGTCACCATGCTATGGTGAATCGATGGTTAACGCGCGCAACACTCTTCGTCCGGGCCTGACCGCCCGGCCCGGCAGCCCGCCTCCCGAATGGCGGGTCGAAGCGGGTCTTGTGGCCTATGAAGCAGCGCTTTCGGCGATGGAAGCGCGGGCGGCGGGCATTGCCGCAGGCGAGGCCGATGAGCTTGTCTGGCTGCTTGAGCATCCCCCGCTCTACACCGCCGGAACCAGCGCCGGCGCTGCCGACCTTCTGGAGGCGCGATTCCCGGTCCACCGCACCGGCCGCGGCGGCCAGATGACCTATCACGGTCCCGGCCAGCGGGTGGTGTATCTGATGCTCGACCTGAAGCGGCGGCGGCAGGATGTGCGCGCCTATGTGGCGACGCTGGAGGAATGGATCATCCGCGCGCTCGCGCGTTTCAATGTCGTGGGCGAACGCCGCGACGACCGGGTCGGGGTCTGGGTGCGGCGGCCTGACAAGGGGTCAGGCTGCGAGGACAAGATCGCGGCGATCGGAATCCGGCTGACGCGCTGGGTGTCGCTGCACGGCATCGCCATCAATGTCGAGCCGGACCTTTCCCATTTCGGCGGCATTGTGCCGTGCGGCGTGCATCAACCGAAATTTGGCGTGACCAGCCTGGTCGACCTCGGACTGCCGGTGACGATGGACGATCTCGATCTCGCATTGAAGGCGGAGTTCGAGCGCCTGTTCGGGGTTCTAAACCGTCCCGAGCACGCTGAAGCCTTCATCCGCACGGCGCAGAGCGAGATCTGACAGCGCAGCGTCCTGCTGTTCGATCGAGGTCACCGCTGCGCTTGGCGGCCCGTTGCGGCAGGCTTCGATCATGCCGGCGACCGCCCCCGGCGACCCGGCAAACAGCGCCTCGACGCTGCCGTCCGCGCGGTTGCGTACCCACCCTTCGATGCCGTGCTTGCGCGCGGTGCGTTTGGTCCAGTCGCGGAAACCGACGCCCTGGACACGGCCATGGACGACCACGCGGCGGAAGACAATGTCGCTCATCGCCCTTATTCACTCATTGCGGCGCGAGGCGCTCGAGTTTCGCAACATAATCCTCCGGAAGGCCGCAGTCGCGCGCGGCATTGACGACAAGCGCCATATAGTCCGCACGCGGCCTGCCTTCCTGCCTCTCGCAGCCGAGATAGACCAGCGCCTGCATTGTCCGCCCGTCCTGCAAAACCGGCATTGTGTTGCGCACATACAATCCGCCCGCCACATCTTCATAGACATCGAGTGCGGCGAGATCGCAAGGCCCGATCCGCCACAGCAGGCCGTACACGTTGCATGCCGGCGCGGGAGCGACCGAGGCATAGCCATTCGCCATGATGAAGAAACGATGGCCGCGCAGTACGCCGATCCCTGCCTCCCGTGCGGTCGGACAGCGCCTGCGCATCGGCCCGCAGCTCATGTTCGAGCCATAGGCGAAATACAGCATCACTCGGGCGGCTCGCTCGCATGCAATTCGGCCGGCTGCAACGCCGCCCAGGCCGAATACCAGATCATCAGGAGGAGCGGTGCAACCGTCAGCGCCGAGAGCGCCGCGAGCGTGACATCCTGCGCCGCGGCCGGCGGCCCGGCCACAATATTGACCAGGAACACGAAGGGATAGATCAGCGTCCCGATCGACGCCGGCACCCAGGGCGCGGCGATGCCGGCGTCGATATCGGTATATTGCAGCAATAGCATCATTGTCAGCAGAACGACGGCGATCGCGGCAATCAGGGCCACCGCGGTGACGCCGAGCACGCTGCGTTCGGCGCTGCGCATGCGCCTCGCGGTCAGCGCGAACCAGAACCAGAGCAGAGCGAGCTGGGTGACGGCAAACGGCCAGAGGCCGAAGGTGTCGGAGATCGCCGGCGCACTCAGCATGTTGGAGAGAACGGCGCCGATCACAAGCCCGATCAGCGCCCGCGCGTAAGGGCCCTGATCGATATCTCCGGACGGATGAAGCGATTCGAAAATGCTCATGCGCCTATCGTCGCATGCGGCAGGCCTCAGGCAAACTCCATGATCACGGCATCGACGGCGAGGCTGTCGCCCTTCTTGGCGTTGATCTTCTTCACCGTACCATCGCGCTCGGCGCGCAGCACATTTTCCATCTTCATGGCTTCGACCACGGCCAGCGTTTCGCCCGCCTTGACCTCCTGTCCTTCGGCGACCGCGATGGACACCACGAGGCCGGGCATCGGACACAGCAGCGCCTTGCCGCTGTCGGCCGCCTTCTTCAGCGGCATCAGCCGCGCATAGGCGGCCTCGCTCTCGGTGTAGACGTAAGCGCGCGCCTGCGCGCCGCGATAGAACAGATCGAAAGCATTCGGCACCGGGTTGACCTGCACCGCGACGGATTTGCCGTCGACAGTGCCGGACCAGACCGGGTCGCCCGGCTTCCAGTCCGACTGGAGGCGATGAACGTGGGCATCGCCATTGCGGAACGCGACCTCGATCACACCATTCCCGCGCATCACGTCGAGCTTGTATTCGGTCTCGTTCAGCCAGACCGCGCGCTGGCGCTCGCGCGTGACCAGCCGATGGCGCATCTGACCGGAAATCTGGCGCTTTCGTTCACCCAGTACATGGTCGATCGCGGTCGCGACCGCAGCCATCACATGCGCGGTTTCGCCCTCGGGCGGCACCCCATGAAAGCCGTCCGGGAACTCCTCGGCGATGAATCCGGTCGAGAGTTGGCCCGATCGCCAGCGCGGATGCGCCATTAAGGCGGAGAGGAACGGGATGTTGTGGCGGATGCCGCCGACATAGAACGCGTCAAGCGCGGCCGCCTGCGCATCGATCGCCGCTTCGCGAGTCGGCGCATGGGTGATGAGCTTGGCGATCATCGGGTCGTAATAGAGCGAGATTTCGCCGCCCTCATAAACGCCGGTGTCGTTACGGATCGTGATGCCGTGCTCCTGGGATTCCGCCGGAGGACGGTAGCGCACCAGCCGTCCTGTCGAGGGCAGGAAGCCGCGATACGGATCTTCCGCATAAACTCGGCTCTCCACCGCCCAACCGGTGAGCTTCACGTCGCTCTGCCTGATGGCGAGCTTCTCGCCCGCAGCCACGCGGATCATCTGCTCGACGAGGTCGATGCCGGTGACGAGTTCGGTCACCGGATGCTCGACCTGCAGCCGGGTGTTCATTTCGAGGAAATAGAAGGAGCGATCCTGCCCGGCAACGAATTCGACGGTACCGGCGCTGTCGTAGCCGACCGCTTTTGCCAGCGCGACCGCCTGCTCGCCCATTTTCCTGCGCGTCGCCTCGTCAAGAAGCGGTGACGGCGCTTCCTCGATCACCTTCTGATTGCGGCGTTGGATCGAGCATTCGCGCTCGCCGAGATGGATGACGTTGCCGTGCTTGTCGCCCAGCACCTGGATTTCGATATGGCGCGGATCGACGATGAATTTCTCGACGAACACCCGGTCGTCGCCGAACGAGGATTTCGCCTCCGATCGCGCGCGCGCGAACCCCTCGGCAACCTCGGCGCGCGAATAGGCGATCCGCATGCCCTTGCCGCCGCCGCCGGCCGAAGCCTTGATCATCACCGGATAGCCGATTTCGTCAGCGATCTTGGCAGCTTCCTCCGGATCGGCAATCTCGCCGAGATAGCCGGGCACGGTCGAGACCTTCGCCGCGGCCGCCGCCTTTTTCGACTCGATCTTGTCGCCCATCGCGGCGATGGCTTTGGCGTTCGGCCCGATGAAGACGATGCCGTTGGCTTCCAGCGCCTTGGGGAAAGCTTCGCGCTCCGACAGGAAGCCGTAGCCAGGATGGACGGCCTGCGCTCCCGTTGCCCTGCAGGCGGCAACGATTTTGTCGATCTGCAGATAGCTTTGGGCCGCCGGCGGAGGCCCGATGTGAACCGCCTCATCCGCCATCTCAACATGGAGAGCGTCGCGGTCGGCGTCGGAATAGACCGCCACCGTTTCGATGCCCATGCGGCGGGCGGTCTTGATGATCCGGCAGGCGATTTCGCCGCGATTGGCGATCAGGATACGCTTGAACATGCAGCAGGAGCCCCCTTTCGCCCATCTTTTCGGCGCTGCAACAAAAATGTCAATTCGGATTCAGGGCGGGATGATCAGCCCGGCCAGCCAATAGGCCAAGGCCCCCGCTGCAAAGCACAGCGCCGTCATGGCTGCGATCTGGACGGCAAACGCGCCCCGGCCGGCTACCGCCCCGATCGCGGTCTTGCTGACATTGTTGGAGACCACGGCCGCCAGAATGGCCAGCGCTGCTGCGTTGAATGACAACGGCTCCGGTGTCAGGCGCGACATCGAGACCGTCACGGCGTCTACGTCGGCAAGCCCGAGTGCCAGCGCGCCCGCAATGGCGCCCATCTCGCCGAGATTTTCGCCGAGGAGCCGTCCGGCAAGGACGATAGCCGCAAGCAGCAGGGCGAAGCCGATCACGGCCCAGAATTCGAACGGGTTTTTGAACTCGACCGGCTGCTCGTCGTCGCCTTCGGAGCTTCGCCGCGACACCGCGATGAAGGACCACGTCACCGCGGCCAGGATGGCCGCTCCGAGGGGCGGCGCGAGAAATCGCAGGAGTCCGGGCGTGAGAAAACCGGCAATGGCGATCACCCGCGCAAATGACACCGCGGTTGCAAGCGCGACGCCCGCCGCCAACAGATGCGGCGCTCCTTCGCCGGCCGCCGCGCGTTTCGCGCTGGATGCCGTGACCGCGGTTGAGGATACAAGGCCGCCCGCCGCGGCCGCCAGCATGATGCCGTGCCGCGTGCCAAGCAACTTCACGGCGAGGTATCCCGCAAACGACACACCGGCGAGGATGATCGCGATCAGCCAGATTTCGCGCGGATTGACGCCGCCAAAGGGGCCGATTGACTGGTCGGGAATGACCGGCAGCGCGATGAAGGTCATGGCGAGCAGAATGAGCGCGCTGCGGATCTCGCGCTCCTCGAGCGTGGTCAGCCAGGCGTGCAATGGCGTGCGCAAGGCAAGCACACCGACCGTTGCGACCGCAGCAGCTGCTGCCGCCCGGACATCGCCGATCATGGCATAGGCCGACAACGCAAAGGTCAGCATGCCGGCGATTGCCGTGGTCGCGGAAAAGCTGCCGTCGGCGCGATTCTCGTCGCGGCACATCATCGTGAACGTTATGGCGAAGGCGGCAAAGCCGAGCCCGATGATCACGCCGCCGGTCACGGTCAGCGGCTTGCCCGCGGTTTCGGCAAGGACGCCCGCAGTCCCGCCGAGCAGGCCGATAATGGTGAATGTGCGCACCCCGGCGGTGCGGCTGCCGGGCTTCTCTTCCCGCGTGCGCCAGCCGCGCTCGATCCCGATCAGAAGACCGATGCCGAGCGCCACGGCGAAGTGGGAAAGCAGATCGATGATGTCCATGGCCGCACCTGGTCGGTCGCAGGGAGAACGATATTGCCCGAAAACATCCCCCCGCTGAAAAACGATTTCCTGCCGGCCCGAACATTCGGAACATGCCGGCCTCACTTTTGTTTTGCAAACCCCCTATATCCAGGGGCCGAAATCGGGCGCCGAAAGCGGGCGCATCCGATCCTGCGTCCCGGAATGATGGAGATCACCATGGCTCTCGCGATCAACGATACCGCCCCGGATTTTGAAGCTGAAACCACGCAGGGCAAAATCCGCTTTCACGACTGGCTCGGCGATTCCTGGGGCGTGCTGTTCTCGCATCCGAAGGACTTCACCCCGGTCTGCACCACCGAACTCGGCTATATGGCGCGCATCAAGCCGGAATTCGACAAGCGCGGCGTCAAGATCATCGGCCTGTCGGTGGACCCGGTCGACCGCCATGCCGACTGGGCCAAGGACATCGGCGAGACCCAGGGTTTCGAGCCGAATTATCCGATGATCGCCGATACCGATTTCAATGTGTCGAAGCTGTACGGCATGCTGCCCGCCGCCGTTTCCGGCGATCCGGCCAGGCGCACGGCAGCCGACAACCAGACGGTCCGCAACGTCTTCATCATTGGACCGGACAAGAAGATCAAGCTGATCCTGGTCTATCCGATGACGGTCGGACGCAATTTCGACGAAGTGCTGCGCGTCATCGACTCGCTGCAGCTCGGCGCCAAACATAAGGTCGCTACCCCCGCTCAGTGGAAGCCGGGCGACGACGTCATCATCGCCGGCTCCGTCACCGACGAGGACGCCAAAAAGCTGTTTCCGCAGGGTTGGAAAGCGCCGAAGCCCTATATCCGGATCGTGCCACAGCCGAAGTAGCGCGCTCTTCGCTTCGCGTCCTGCCTGTGCAATCATAAGACGTGGCACAGGCACCCGATC
>NZ_JBKBVB010000150.1:0-9631 GCF_046289595.1 Pseudorhodoplanes sp. | reverse complement strand
TTCTGCCGGATCTGCGGATGCGCGGACGGATCGGCGGATGCGAGTGAAATGGTGCCGCGGCTCTCCGGGCGCAGCACCACGATGCGGCAGGCAAAGGTATCCTCGAAGGCCGGCTTGAACGGCGGCAGATACGGCGCAGCCCCGAGCGGGCCTGCAATGAACAGAAGCTGCGCGTCGGGCAATTGGTTCGCAGCGCGCGGAGTCTTGAGGAAGCCAATCAATCCACCCGGCAGATCTGTGGTGAAGCCCGTGCCGAACAGCGCTCCTTGTGCGAGCGCCAGCGCGATGCGGTCGAGTCGCAGATTCTTCTGTACCGGTCCGCCGCCGTTACGGCCATAGACGATCAGCGCAGCCACATGATCCTGCAAATTTTTGCCAACACCCGGCAGCGCGATCTTTACCGGGATTTCATGGGCCGCGAGTTCATCGGGCGCACCGATGCCGGACAGCATCAGAAGCTGCGGAGAGTTGATGGTGCCGCCGCAGAGCAGCACCTCCTTCGCCGCCCGCACGACTTTGGTCTCGCCGCCCTGCCTGTATTCGACGCCGGTGGCGCGGGTCCCCCCGAATAGTACGCGCGTTGTCAGCGCATTGACCGCGACGGTGAGATTGCTGCGTGAAAGCGCTGGGCGCAGATACGCCACAGCCGCGGAGCAGCGCCGGCCGTTGCGGATCGTCGCCTGCATCCGCGAGAAGCCGTATTGCTCTTCGCCATTGTAATCCGGGTTGAACGGATGTCCCGCTTGCCCGGCCGCCTCGATATAGGCGTCGACCAGCGGATCGGCGTAGCGCGAGCGCCGTGTCGTCAGCGGACCTGAGCCGCCGCGATATTCACTCTCGCCGCCCTCCCAGCTCTCCTGTTTCTTGAAATAGGGCAGCACATCACTATACGACCAACCGCACGCGCCGCTGTCGGCCCAGCGGTCGAAATCGCCGCGATGGCCTCGCACATAGGCCATCGCATTTGTGGACGACGAGCCGCCGATCACCTTGCCCCGCGCGACTTCCATCTTGCGTTTGCCCGCATAGGGCTCGGGCTCAGTGTCGTAGTGCCAGTCGAACTGCCGCTCCTTGTAGACTTTGCCCCAGCCAAGCGGAATTTTCAGCCAAAAACCGCTATCCCAAGGCCCCGCCTCCAGCAGCAAAACGCGCGTGCTTGCATCCTCGGTCAGCCGGGCCGCGAGCGTGCAGCCCGCGGAACCGGCGCCGACGATGATATAGTCGTATTCGGATGCGGTCATGGGGTGATTTGCTCGGTCGTGGCCGGGCTTGACCCGGCCATCCATCATTCGAAGCGGATGGATGCGCGGGTCAAGCCCGCGCATGACCGCCGGTCACTTCGGCGCCTTGGCGTCGACCACCTTCTTCAGGATATCGAACTCCTTCTTCACCGCCGGATTGGCTTCGACGATCTTGGAGCCGAGCGCGACGAAGTCGCTCATCATCTTTTTCTGTTCGTCGGCCGGCAGCTTCAGGATTTCACCCTTGTTGGCGAGCCAAGTTTCATTCGCCTTCTTATTGTTCGCCAGCACCCAGGGAAACGCCTTCTGCTCGGCCTCGCGGCCGGCGGCGCGGATCGCGTCCTGCACATCTTTCGGCTGCGCCTTGAACCAGGCCTCGTTTACCAGCGCCACCGACAGGATGTAGGAAAATTCCAGGTCGGTGACGTATTTGGCGACATCGTAATATTTGAATGCGGTCAGGATCGGCATCCCGGCCAGCATCGCGTCGAGGCCACCCGATTGCAGTTGCGGGATCACCTCGGAGAGTGCCAGCGGCGTCGGGATCGCGCCGAGCGACTTCATCGGCTCCATCTGCAGGGGCGAGGCGAAGGTGCGCACCTTCAGACCCTTCATGTCTTCGAGTTTCGCCGTGGGCTTTTTGGTCAGGATCACCGTGGGCGAATTATAGATCGCGCCGATAACGCGCAGCCCCTTGTCCAGGAACATGGTTTCGAGGTGATCGCGATAGGCCGGATCCTGGATGGTCGCATATTGATGCTCCGGGGACCGGAACAGGCCGGGCACTTCGAAAATCTGAAAGCGCGGGTCCAGATTTGTCACAAACGATGTCGGCGTGATGAAGGATTCAATTGTGCCGAGCGAGACGCCTTCGGCCATCCGTGGAATCGCGCCGAGCTGGCTCGCCGGATAGATGCCCATCTTCAGCTTGTCGCCGACACGCGCCTTAACGCCCTCGACGAACAGTTTCTGCCATTCGTGCTGACCATCGTTGATGGTGGCGCTGGCGAGTTTCATCTCCTGCGCGTCCGCGGGCAGGACGGCGAATGCCGTGGCAATTGCCGCAGCGAAGATGCTGTGTCGTGTCATGTGCATGATGGTTCTCCCAGAGTTAGATCGAGCGGGTAAGGACAAGCGACAGTTCCGGCCAGTACGTGATGATCAATAGAGCAACGATCAGAACAGCGGCGAAGGGCAGCACGCCCCGGTAGATGGTTTCCAGCGGCGCACCGAGCACGGTGCGTGCCACGAAGATGTTGAGGCCGAATGGCGGCGTGAACATGCCGATCGCGAGATTGGCGGTCATCACGATTCCGAAATGGATGGGGTCGATGCCGACCGCCTTGACCAGCGGGATAAGGAGCGGCGTCAGCACAAGGATCGCGGATGTCGGATCAAGGAAGCAGCCGACGACCAGCAGCAGCAGGTTGATCGCCATGAGGAAAGCCCATGACGACAGCTGCAGGGATCCCAGCCACGCGGTCAAGGCCTGCGGAATGCCGCTGATGGTCAGGATCCACGAGAACAGCGCGGCGGTCGCAACGATCACCAGAATTTGCGCGGTCAGCATCGCCGCGCGCGCCGCGGCATCCAGCACGTCCTTCCAGGACATCGTGCGGTAAATGTAACGCCCGACAATGATCGCGTAGAGACAGGCGAAGCCGCCGGCTTCGGTCGGCGAAGACCAGCCGAGATAGATCAGTCCCAGCACGAAAGCCGGCATGAACAAGGCAGGCAGCGCCAGCCAGCTGGCACACAGAAACTGGCGGGCATCGAAGCGTCCCGAGCGCGGGATCTCCATCTGCATCGCGCGCACGATCACGAACGCAGCCATCATCAGCGCCATCAGGAGCCCCGGCAGAATGCCGGCGACGAACAGTTTCGGGATCGATTGCTCGGCCGATGCGCCGTACAGGATCATGGCGATGCTGGGCGGGATCAGGATGTCGATCGCGCCTGCGGATGTCACGAGCCCGGACGAGAAGCGCGGCCCGTACCCTTCCCGGATCAGGCTCGGATAGAGCGATTTGCCGATCGCCGCGACCGCCGCGACGCTCGCGCCCGAAATCGCGCCGATCAACGTGGATGCGCCGACGGTCGCAACGCCGAGCGAACCCGGTACGCGGCCGATCAGCGCCAGCACCCAGACGATCAGCCGGTCGGCGATGCCGGCCGCGCCCATCAACTCACCGGCGAAGATGAAGAACGGAATGGCAAGCAGGGCGTAATTTTCAAGCCCGCCGAACATGATCTGGTGGATTGCCACCGGCGACACCGTCAGGGAGATCGCAAAAGTCAGGATAGCGCCGGTCAGCAGCAGCACGAAAATCGGCGTGCCGATCGCAAGAAGGGAAAACGGAATCGCGCCGAGGGTCCAGATCATGCGCGGCCGCCGCGTATGTGAGCCAGTGCTCTGGCTTCGGAAACGACAATCATTGCAGCGATGATCGCAGTACCGGCAAAGCCGACCAGTAAAGCCGAGTGCGGGATCAGCATCGGCATGCCGAGCGCCATGCTGGTCTGGCCGGTTGCTGCCACCCGCTGGATGAATCCGAAGGACTGCCAGGCCGCATAGGCGCAAGCCGCTGTCATCACCGCATGGGTCACGATCGAAAGCATGCAGCGCGTTCGCGCGCCGACCCGGGCGGTCAGAATTTCGAGCGCGATATGGCTGCGGTCGGCGGTGACCAGCAGCATGCCGATCATCACCATCCAGATCATGCCGAAGACCAGCACCTCATCGACACCGACGACCACCCGGCCCGTCGCTCGCGCGACCGCATTGACGACATTGAGGAGAACAAGGCCGATCAGCAGGCGCACCGCCGCAAGGGCGGCGCGGGCAAGACCCGCGCCGGCTTCCGGCTGTGTCGCGGCCTTGTCCTCGCTGGTCATCGACTCGCCGCCTCTTCAGGCTGCGGTGTTGAGCGCCGAGGGCTTGGCGCCGGTCGCCACCGCAAAGGCAGGCCGGCCTTCCATCGCCTTCATCCAGCGCGCAAGCTCCGGAAAATCAGGCTTGTCGATCCGGAATTCGAGGCAGCGCTTGACGATGGGGGCCAGTGCGACATCGGCCAGCGTCAGCCGGTCGAGCGCGAAATAGTTCTTGCCGGCGATATGCCCCTCAAGAATCGTGAGCTGAGCCACGAGATCGGCGCATTGCGCAGCGAAATCGGCGGCGCGCTTGTCCGGCTCGTTCTTGGAATCCTTGAACACGGCGACATAGGGCGTGTTCAGCGACGCCAGAAGCCAATCCATCCAGCGCTCGACATAGGTCTTTTCCGCCGGCGTCAACCCGCTGAGAGCCGGCGCATGCAACGCCGCAAGGTAACGCAAAATGGTGTGGCTCTCCCAGATCACGGTATCGCCGTCGATCAAGGTCGGCACCTTCGCGTTCGGGTTGAGCTTCTTGTATTCCGGCGTCTGCGTATTGTTGAACTGCCGCCCGTAGTCTTCCCGGGTGTATTTCACGCTGCTTTCTTCCAGCATGAAGATGACCTTCTGAACGTTTCCGGACGTTTGCCGGCCGAGTAGTCTAATCACGCGATCTCCTCCTTGTTGAGCGGTGCGGAGGCGCGGGACGCGGGCTTTCGTTGCGCCTGCGGCGCAAAGAGCAGCACGAGGATGCCCGCACCTCCAATCAGATTGACGATGATGGTGACGATGTCGGTCCCCGGCGGGATCAAGAGCATGATTCCGAACACCGCGAACAGGATTCGCTGAATTGGTCCGACCGGCCGGGTTGAAAATCCGATGATGGCAAAGGACACCGCGGTAGTGCCGACAAAGGCCGTGAAGACCGCGAGCACCACTTCCAGCCAATTGCCGCGCAAGAGCAGCGCCGGCGAGTAGATGAAAAGAAACGGCACGATATAGGCGACCCAGGCGAGCTTCACCGCGGCCCAGCTCGTGCGCCACATATCGGCATTGGCGATCTTGGCCGCGGTGATCGAGGCAAGCGCGACCGGCGGCGTCACCATCGACAACATGCCGAAATACAGAATGAACAGATGCGCCGGCAGCTCTGCAATGCCGGCATTGACCAGCGCCGGCGCGAGCACTGTGGCCAGCATGATATAGACTGCCACCGTCGGCATTCCCATGCCGAACACGATGGCGATCAGCGCGGTGATGACCAGCAGCAGGGCGCCGCTGCCGCCGCTCAAGGCCAGAGCGTCGGCCGCCAGCGAAAAGCCGAGGCCGGTGAGGCTGATGAGGCCCATCAGGAGGCCCGCGGCCGCGGTGATCAGGATCAGCGGCGCGGCCTGGATGCCGGTCTCGATCGCGGCCTCGATCAGCGCGCGCGGATTGAGGCGCTGGCCATGATAGGCGCGCAGGGCCGTCACCAGCACAAGGACGCCGATCGCCATCAGCGCGGCAACCTGCGGGCGGGTCTGGAATGCGATGAAGGCGACGAACAGGGCCGCAAACGGAACGAGGAAATGCGCGCCAGCAACGAACAGCGTGCGGAATCGCGGCACCTCGGAATCCGGTAACTCATGGATGCCGGAACGCGCGGCGATGCGGTCGATCTGGACGAAAATCGCCGCATAATAGAGCAGCGCCGGAACCAGCGCCGCCACCATGATCTCCGCATAAGGCACGCGCAGCATGTCTGCCATGATGAAGGCCGCCGAGCCCATCACCGGTGGCATCAGTTGGCCTCCGGTCGAGGCGGTCGCCTCGATCGCACCCGCATTCTCCGGCTTCATGCCGGTTCGGCGCATCATCGGAATCGTCACGACACCAGTGCTGACGACATTGGAGACGGTATTGCCGGAAATGGTGCCGAACAGCGCCGAGGCGCCGACGGCAGCCTTGGCAGAGCCACCGCGATAGCGGCCAAACCCCGCGAGCGACAGGCTCGTCATGTATTCGCCGCCGCCGGTTCTGCGCAGCAATTCGCCGAAAAACACGAACGGGACCACGATTTCGAGCGCGACCCGCATCGGCAGACCGAGCAGCCCGTTGGGATCGAGCAGGAGATAGATCGCGAGCCGGTCCGGCGCGACGGTCGGCAATCCGATCCAGGGCCCGATCAGCGCCGCACCGATGAATGCGCAGACCACCAGCATGATGACGAGGCCAACGACGCGGCCGGTCAGCGCCAGGATGCCGACAAGGACGACAACCGACAGCGCGACCAGCCATCCCGGGCGCATCGAGGCGGTGATGGAGAGCTGCTGATATTCGGCGGCGACGTAACCAAGGAGCGCCAGCAGCACAAAGCCGGCGACGGTCGCCGCGATGCGTTTCGGCGATCCCGGCACGAACAACATCGATGCCGCGATGGCGAGCGAGAGCCCGGCGGCAAGCGCCAGCGGCTGTTCGGTGAACAACACGAGGTCGGCGAAGCGGTGCAGCTCGGTCAGCCACGCCAGCGACAGCACGACAAGTAGGAGGCCGAGAAAGCGCGCAACCGGCCCCGCTTGCAGCGAGGCCGCCGGTTTGTCCTGTTGCTCAACCGGCTTGCCGATCACTGCGCTCCCCTGAAGGCGCGTGCCGGTGCCGACCCGATCCCGGAAACCGTGGTCAGCACGGCCTCTCAGTTGGTCTTGATGTTGAGCGCAGCCTTCGCCGCCGGATGATGCGGCAGCTGCTTGTAGGGCCGAGCGATGGCTTGCGGCGTCATCGCGCCCAGCACCTTGTTTTCCTTGGCGATCTGCGCACCCTTTTCATAGAGCGTTTTCGCCATGGCGGCGACCGCGGCGTCCGGCGTCTTCGGCCCGGTCACGAGCACGTAATCATAGGCCATGGTGGACATCGGCTCGGGCGCACCGACCACCTTGTCCTCGGGCTTCACCTCAAGAAGATAGGCCTCCGGCGCGACCGCCTGCATCCGCTCGACGGCCGCGGGCGACGGATCGAATGGCAGCCAGCGGATGCTGGCAGCGGAATCCGCCTCCACCACCTTGCCACCGCGCAGCGCGAAAAGGGTGGCGTCGACCCGGCCTGCGACCAGATCGTCGACGCCATTGGCCACGCTTGCAACCGGAACGAGCTTCACATCCTCTTTCTTCACACCACCATTGGCGAGCGCGCCTTCGACGTAGGGCAAGAGGCTGGCCTGCGCGGTCAGGCCCCAGGCGACGCGCTTGCCTTTGAGGTCTGCAATCGACGTGATGCCGGAATCCTTCTTCACCATCAGCCCGACCGGGCTCGGGAACAAGGCGGCGACCAGCTTCAGATCCTTCTGCGGATTGCCCTTGAACGGCCCGGTGCCGCGCAATGCGTCACCAAGATCGGGCATCACGACCGCAGCGACATCGAGTTCGCCGGAATTGACCAGCGGCAGATACGAGGTCGGGCCGCCGAATGCCTGCACCGTGGTGTTGATTTCGCCCGTGCTCTTGAAAGTCTGCGCCAGCGCGGCATTGACGCCGTAATTCTGTGAGCCTTGCTGACCGGCGGCGAAGCGCACGGTCGGGGCCTGGGCGTTCGTCGCAAGGGTGCCAGCGAACAGGGCGGCGGTGGCGATTGCAGCGGTCAACAAGCGTGTTCCGGTCATATCCAACTCCCGCAAATGGTCCGGCACTGGCGTAGTCGTTCGTAGGCAGACGATCACGTCTTCAGTGGTTTGTAGGCGATGCAGTCGATCTCGATCTTGGTGTTGATGACGGCGCGGGCCTCGACCGTGGTGCGGGCCAGGATTGCATCCTTGAACATTTCGCCGAATACCTTGTTGTAGCGCCCGAAATCGCGCGTATCTTGCAGATAGGTCGTGGCGCGCACGACATCGGCGAGCGTCGCGCCTTCCTGCGCTAGGATTCGTTCGATGGTCTCGATCGTGGCGCGGGTTTCGACCTCGATCGAACCCTCGATCATGTTGTTGTCGGCGTCCTTTGCGACTTGCCCCGACACAAAAATGTAATCGCCGGCGCGTACAGCAGGGTGGAATGGCAGATTGGGATTCTTCTTGCCGATCGGATAGACATCGGCGCGCTTCTGCTTGGTCACGTCGTTCATGGGCCTTGCCTTCTCAAGCCTTGTTACGAGAACGCGCTGGTCTCGATGATGTCGACGCCATTCACGCGATCCACCAGATAAATGAGGCCGCGATCGTCCACCGTCACGTCGTTTGAGGACGGGCGCTCGGCGCCGGGCGCAGCATCCGGCATGTAATAGCCGACCTCGCGCGGCGCGAAGGGATCGGCAAAATCGACGAGCCGCATCCCCTGCGCGAACCAGGCAATCGGAATGACCGTACCATGGAAGCGCTCGGACGGCTGATGGCAGCCCGTCATCGGCGGCTGCGGTGCGCCGTCGATATCGAGGCCCGGTACCTGGAATGTCGAAATCGATACCGGCATCTGCTCGTTGGTGATGTCGTAGACCCACACGAAGCTCGGCGCTGCCGGCCACAGCTTGGCCACGTCCTCGTCGGCGACGATGAGAATATCGCGTCCGCGCAGTTTCTGCGGCATGCGCAGACAGGTGTGGGTCGGATGCGGATAGACCGGCGACGTGTTAACGCCGGAAATCGCTTTTGGCCTCGACATGTCGGAAATGTCGAGAATGAAAAAGCCGTGATGCCAATAGCTCACGTAAAGCCGGTCGCCGAAGCGCAGCGGATGATGACAGCGCGGCGGCACCCAGTTGTCCCAAGGGTATTGCTCGCCACCGCCGGTCCATTGACCGGGAATCCACCAGCGCCCGACTTCCTGGGGCTTCGCAGGATCGGCAAGGTCCAGGATCATGACGATATTGCCGACATAGCCCTCGGCGGTCGGCGAGATATAGGCGTAACGGCCGTCGAAATCGAACCGATGAACCCCGCCGCCCTTGGTCATCCACTTGGTGATGAGCTTCGGGTTCGACGGTGTGGAGACGTCGTAAATTCCAAGACCTCCACCGAACTCGTCAGGCCCCGCCTTTCCGAACTTCTCATGGTTCACAATCATGATGCCGTTCGACACCCGCACCTTGTGCGAATGCCAGCCTTCGGGGACATCGATCGTTGCGAGATGCTTCGGGTTCGCGGGATCTCGCACGTCGACAATCGTCGTGCCCGAGGTCGGGCGCTGGTGGCCGACATACATGATGCCGTTTTCGACCCAGACCTGGCCGCCGCCGGGGCAATCGAAATGCGAAACCAGGGTGGTGTTGGAACGCGACAGCAAATCTCACCTATGCATCATGCGAAACCGCCCCGCCCTGTTCGGGCGGGGCCATGCCGATCGAACGCCTAAATCAGTCGGACCACAGCGTCGTTCTTGTCGCGGCCCCACTTCTTGTAGAGATCGAGACCTTTCAGCACGGGCTCGTCGCTGGCCACAAACAGCACCACCGGCTCCTTGTCGGAGGTGTTGACATGCTCGCACCACGAACCGCCGGGCACCGCAAGCGTGTCGAACTTGTTCCAGTCGAAACGCTGGCCATCGACGATCGAATAG
>NZ_JBKBVB010000149.1:0-9824 GCF_046289595.1 Pseudorhodoplanes sp. | reverse complement strand
AGGCGCTCGGCTGCGCAACCCCGACCAGCTCCGCCGAGCGCCCGTTGCTCCCACGGCGGAAAACCGCCAAACTCACGCCGCGGTTCTGCTTCCGGCTGGATGAAGAAACGGGGTCACAGCAAACTCCATCGCCGCAGCGGCGACCGTTGTCGAGCTGAAGCTAGACATGGACTACAAGGGCAACATCCGCATCGCCATTGCCGACAACGGCACCGGTATGGATCGGGACGGTCTCCTGAATGCCATGAAGTACGGGTCGGCGCGTCGTCCGAATCCAGCAAGCCTTGGCAAGTTTGGCTTAGGTCTCAAGACTGCTTCGACGGCCTTCTGCCGTCGTCTGTCGGTCATCTCGCGAGACAAGGGAAGCGCTCCGCTACTGGAGGCAACCTGGGATCTCGATCACGTCGTGAAGAGGGGCAAATGGGAGCTCCTTCTATCTGACAACGTGGATGAGGAAGCCGCCGAACTCCTGAACGAAATCGCACCGAAGAAGTCCGGGACGGTAGTGCTTTGGACGAAGATCGATCGAATGTTCGGTCGTGAATACAAAAACGCAGGGGGCGCTCACGCGCAGAACGCACTTATGCGCGCGATAAGCGGGCTCAAAGAGCACCTGTCGATGGTCTACCAGCGGTTCTTGGACCCTAAAGACACCCGAGCGCCGAATTTGGAGATTCGCGTCAACGGGGACGCCGTGCAGGCGTGGGACCCATTCTGTGAAGGTGTCTCAGATATCATCGGAAATGAAGTCGTTCCGACCGAAATGGGCTCCGGCAAAGAAGCGGAGTTTTCCGTCCGCGCCTTCATCCTCCCGCGCAAAGAGGAATTTCCGAATGAAGCTGCCGCAAGGAGAGCAAAGCTCTCGAATGAGCGGCAAGGTCTCTACATCTATCGGGAGAACCGACTCATCCATGAGGCAGACTGGCTGGGGATGTACTCAAAGGAGCCTCACGGCACTCTGCTGCGAGTCGAATTCTCGTTCGATCACCGTTTGGACGAGGCGTTCCACATTGATATCAAGAAGTCGCAAATAATTCTGAACGAAGATCTCTGGAACTGGCTAAAAGACGAGTTTCTTACCGCTCCTCGACGAGAGGCCAACAACCGGTACCGGACGGGTCAAAAAGCTGCCGCCCGCAAAAAGGCCGAAGGATCGCACGACACCTCGAACCAGAACATCGCATCGAAAGAGAGCGAAATCGATTCCGCCGAGGTAAACGTCAAGAACCCGGAGACGGGTGAGGTTCTGGTCACCAACAAGCAAGGCACGTTCAAGCTCAAACTGCGCGTAGAGAAGGCGCACCGACCGGGCGAGGTCTACGTCCAGCCCGTGGATGGTCTGGACGACGGAGCTCTCTTTAGCCCTGCAATCATTGACGGCCACAAGGCAGTAAAGATCAACACGTCCCATCCCTATTACCACAAGGTCTACGTGCCGAACCTATCCCGCGGCGTCACCATTCAGGGCATGGATTCGCTGCTCTGGGGGTTGTGCGTCGCTGAACTCAGCACGATCAGCGATACGACATCGAAGCACTTTGAGGAAATGCGTTTCGAGGTCTCACGCATCCTGAGGAAGCTTGTGGAGGACCTGCCGGACCCGGAGATCGAGGAAAATGTGGCAGCCTAATCCAAGTGCGCTCGCTGCTCACCTCTCGGAGCAGTTTGGCTTAGGCGTCCTAGGCGCGGCAGGCCGGGACCCCGATGGGCATCCCTTCCTCGAGCTTCGACCGGAGGGCGTGCATCGGCACGACGGATTTTGCATCCGTGTTGAGCTTGGTTGGAGAAGCGTCAAGGCCCGGTTCGTTCCGGGGCCTTTCGCGGGCGAGCTCATCGACGAGATGGGGAGAGCCGCTCCTCAAAACCGCGGCGTGTTTGCCGATCTTGTTCAGCGGTGTGTGGAAGACGGCGGTGCGATCTCCATGAGTGTGAATGGCAATCCGGTTGACCCTGCTGATCCGGGCACTTGGCCGATCTCTTGGCAAAAGATTGACCTACTACTCGAAAAGTCACCGGTTGCTGTGAACACTGAAGATGGGGACGAGAATGACCGGCAGCTCAACATCTGGTCGCGCAAGTTTACCGGAATGGTGCTTGCCTTGCTTCCATTAGAAACGCTGGAGGAGCCGGTCGATTCCAATCCGGACGGCCTGCCAGAAGGTGCCTGCATCCGAGTGGAAGTGAATCGATATGAACGAAGCCGCGTCAACCGTGCAAACTGTCTCGAAATTCACGGGACTAGCTGTAAAGCGTGCGGATTCAACTTCGGGCAAACTTACGGTCCCCTCGCTGAGGGCTTCATTCACGTTCACCACACGGTTCCGGTATCGGAGCTTGGAGGGTCTTACATCGTCGATCCTGTCCGCGACTTGGTGCCCCTTTGCCCGAACTGTCATGCCATTGCACACCTCAGAAAGCCGCCGCTTCAGTTGTCTGAACTGAAACATCTGCTCCGGACACGCGGGGTTGAGCCGGCAGGCGAGCCGGCACGCGTTGCAGTCAATTCCGAGGTGGGGACCTTCAAATGAGTAAGCAAAACGAGCTTGACCGAGCCGCCGGCGCCGCGTTGCGCGCGTTGCGGGAGAAAGCTTGTCGTTCCCAAGAAGATCTCTCAATCGAGATCGATATGGATCAATCGACACTCAGCAAAGTCGAACGCCTTGGCCCGTCCGCGGTGGGATGGACACGGTTTTGCAAGGTTGCCCATGCGCTTGGTCACGAGGTCGAGATCGTATTCCATCCTGCCCAACAGGAACAAGCTACGTCCCCGGCAGGTCCAGCAAGCGGACGTCGGCGATGAAGCTCTCAACACTGATAAGGTGCGGCCGGACGGACGAGGGATAGGCGTCGTGCAGACTTTGCGGGACAACAAGCTGGACGCGCGCGTCGCGCATTTCCCTGAATTGTCCTTCAGAAACGCCTTCCTGCAACGTCAGGAGGTGCTTGATAGATATTCTGCTCGCCTCGTTCAGAACTTGGCGCCAGCGATCTTTGACCGTGGTCTTTGCTGCAAGCATTCGCAGACGCGCATCGGGAAACGAAGGGGTCTCATACCTAGCTTGAGACGGAAATAGGAAGTCGGGTCGCTTGCCGCCCTCGATTACTGGTCTATGGGAGAAATCGGTGTTCGGCCGAAGGCCTTCCTCGACAAAGATCTCGCGAGTATGCAGCTCCAGTGAATTCCCAGACCGGGACTTTCGACTTTGCAGGATCGTTTGGGCGAGACTGAGGAAGCCCTCAACGGTTTGGAAGCCCTTATTGATTTGCGGCAGGTAGACCGCTTCCTCGATGCTCTGAAAGACCTCGTATTCGCATTGGCGACGGCGAACGAGACGGACATCGGGATTCATGCCGAGCGGGGGACGTAGCTCGATTGTTTTCCGAATGATCTGCTCTCCCGTCGGGAAGCGCGTAAGCCACTCCGCGGGAATTTCCGACGGATCAAGGCGGCAGCTCGTTCGGGCTTGCGGACGCTCAGTGAACAGGGTCGCTTCCGGGACGGTACCGGGCTGCCAAATGACCAATTCCTTGGGTTCGACCGGCCCGATCCGCTCCTCAATCAGATCCTCTTCGGTTCCGTCCCGTGACACCCAAACATGACATTCGCTGGCCGAACCGCCTTCGTTCAAGAGGAATACGAAAATGGAAATTGCGCCGGTGCTGTCAGGATCCAGGACTGCTGATTGACGACCGCCAAAACCGGTCAGTCTAGCCTCGTTCCGAGTCCCGGTGCCTCGGACCCTGTTATTGTACCAGACTGCTCGGGCTGCCCGATGGTCGAGATGGGAGTCGACATAAAGGTCAAAGGACACGTCTGGATTCTCAACATCCGGTCTGTTGAGCGAGGGAAAGACACGAAACAGAAATTCCTTGGGAATGTATGGCCCTGCTTGGTGAGCATTTGTTGCGAGTGTGTCGTTGGCGGCAAGCCGCTTAGCGTACCAGACTGTTCCTGGTCGCCCGAACTGATCCATCCAGTCTGTCAGATCGGCTAATGCCACCTACGCCCCCCGAATCTGTTCGTCCGTGTTTGTCGAGATAAGCCAATCCGCGATTTGGTCGGCGATCGCGCACACAGCTTCACGGGGCTGGCCACGCAGGGTACATTCCCACACTACGAGCCGTCTCCATCCCGCCTTCTTGAGCGCAGCGGCCACTTCGGCGTCACGCGATCGATTTCGCTCAATTTTTGCGGACCAAAACTCTCGGCGTGTGCCCGGCAGGCGAAAGAATCGGCAATCGTGACCATGCCAGAAGCAGCCATGGACGAAGACGGCTGCCTTGTAGGCGGGAAAGACGATGTCTGGTTTTCCAGGCACGCTGGGTGAATGCAGGCGATACCTGAATCCTCTCCTGTGCAGAGCCTTCCGAATGGACAACTCAGGACGAGTGTTCTTCGCCCGAATGCCCGACATCATTCTGCTGCGTGTTGCGGCATCTACAACATCAGGCACTTGCAACGCGTCTCCCTGGAACATCTAGGGCTGAGATCAAGTGTGGCTCCATGTGCCGAGCCACAGCCGCGATTACCGGGACAACGACGGCGTTTCCGAACTGCTTGTACGCCTGCGTATCCGAGACCGGAATCCGGAAGAACTGACCGCCGGGACTGTCGAACCCCATCAAACGGGCACATTCCCTAGGCGTCAATCGGCGCGGCGCCTTGCCATGCTGCCGAATCAGAATCTCCGAGCCATCCTTAAAGTATCGGGCTGATAGCGTCCTCGCCACATCTTGTGGTCCAAAAAGGCCGAAGCCAAAACCGTTTCCTTTCTCCCGATGCTTTTCGGCGTAGTCTCTCAGGTACCGCCAAAGGTGGTTTGAAAGCGTGTACTTGTCTGACACAACCGCTTGTCGTCCCGACGTATATGGTCTCTCTGGTTTCTCCGATCCATTCTCCGGGTGGAGTATCGACTCCAGTTTTGGACCTTTTAGCGGATCGGGAATGCTCATCGAGTCAAACGAGAACCTCGTTGGATCGCGAAATCCGACAATGATGATGCGCTCGCGGTGCTGCGGCACCCAAGACTTTGCGTCGATGACCTTCCAATGAATGTGATAGCCAAGTTGGCTTGTTAGCACCTCATGAATGACCCGGAAGGTTCTGCCCTGATCATGGTTCACTAGATTCTTTACATTCTCCAGCACGAAGGCGCGCGGGCGGTGATGCCGGATTATTCGGGCAACGTCGAAAAAAAGAGTGCCTTGCGCCTCACATGCAAATCCATGCGGACGCTCAAGAGCGTTCTTCTTTGAAACCCCTGCAATCGAAAACGGCTGGCAAGGGAAGCCCGCCAAAAGAAGGTCGTGTTCGGGAATGTCGGATTCATCTACTTGCCGGATATCGCCAGCGATCTCGTGTTCATCTTCTGGGAAATTAGCTCGATAAGTCTGCTGACAATACCGATCCCACTCGCATGTAAAGACGCATGTGCCTCCGATCGACTCGAAGCCTCGCCTCAGACCACCAATCCCTGCAAATAAATCGATGAACCGGAAGGACGATTTTGCCGCAACTGCTGGCCTGATCGTAGTCGGCTTCAGCGTCTTTAAAAGCTCGATGACGGCACGACGCGGCTTTACCGCGCCGTTCTCCCACCGATAGACCTCTCTCTCTGTGTAACCGAGGCGCGCCGCCGCCTCTGGAATCGAAAGCCCGGCCTGCTGCCTTAGGGCGGAAAATTCTGTCATGGCCCCCTCTGGGAAAGATTCTGACACAATGTCTGATTCGCACCTTTTGAACAAGAAGTGAACAGATGGTGGCCGCGATCCGATGTGAGATGGCGTAGCAGGGGCGGGCTTCTTATGGTTTGCGCGGTCCGCAGAGCATGATCCAGGCCGCGTTGTGTTCCTTCGCCTGCCGAATGGTCGCGTCTGTATCGGCCTTCGACCATCGAATCGGTTCGAATGCGGAGCAGGTTATGGCATCAGTCCCGACGGAAGCCGTCGTCGTCGCGCGGCCGGGAAGGATCAAGAGCGCATCGGCAGCAGCGCGGCGTGCATCGCCTTGCCGGTCTTGCCGTTATTTCCGCGCGAGCCACTGGGACACCGCGTTGGCGAGCGGCATGGCCGGCATGACCAGGAAGAACGACTGCACGATCGCCCACTGATAGGTATCGTAGGGCGGCGGCAGCGCGGGGATGCCCATCCCGCATCCGCCCTTGCCGGGGAGGCGTCCCCAGCCCCATGACGCCGGGCACATTGAATCCACCATCACCAGCCCGAAATGCACCGAGGCCGTAACGCCGGCGATGAGGACGATGAGCTTGGCGCCCCACCACGAATTCTGCGCAAGCTTCATTCTGTTGGTTTCGACCTGCGCGTTGAGGTAGGCGCGGAAGGCTTCAAGATCGATCGAGGCGCCGTGACGGAAGCCCTCAAGCTCGGCATTCGCGCGCCGGATCTGCCAGTCGAGGAACTTCCCCGCGAGGCCGGGAATCGCCGAGAGGACTGCGAACAGAACGTTGAGCATCAGTCGCGCCTCCCGACCGGCGTTGTCGTCTGGACCCGCAGGAGGATGTTCGCAACGTTGAAGCCGAGCAGCGTCCAGGCGGCGGCCTGGGGCGACATGATCGACTCCCACAGCGGGAACGACGCCGCGTATTCGACGATCTGGCCGGCTGCGATCAGAGCGGCCGGGATCGCGTTCACGATGACGGTGCGCCAGCCCTTCAAGCGATTGAGCCAGCCGTTGATCCCGGCGCGCCAGTACCAGACGGCCGCCGCGATGACGGTAAGAGCGACGATGACGGCGATCATGCTGTTTCTCCTTCTTCGGCCGCGCCCGCCCGTTCGGCGGTCGCAGTCTCGTTGACTTCGATCGGTGGAAGGTCGGCCGGCTTCCTGCGGCGCCAGGCGCGAATGAGTGCAATGGCGATGGCGACCGCGATGGCGGCGGCGGCGATGGCGAATGTCCATTCGAGCGCACCCCAGCCGGACCGTGCGCCGGCGGCGACGACGGCGCCGGCGGCCCCGGTCCCGACCGCGATCTCCGGCACAGGCTTCGGTCTGCCGGTCACGCGCTCGGCGATTGTCGAATCCAGGCGGCAGAGCGCCCGGAGCACCGGCAGGGTGCCGAGCTGCGTATCGACGTGCGCAGGGTCGAACACGCCGTCGCGGACATATTTGCCGCGCGTGTAATGGTTCGAGCCGGCCCAGACATAGGGGCTGTTCACGCCCCGCCGGATGTAGCCGAAGCCGTTGAAGCGCTCGCTTTCATAGCCGATGCGTTCGATCGGCCAGTCCCTGATCGCGTGCAGGCCCTTGAGGCGCAGCGCATCGATCGCCGCCTCTTCCCACGCCGCGAACGGGCCGCGGCCGGCCGGCACGAGCCGCGTCCGCGTGCCCTTGCCGATGATGTGCTCGCCGTTGTGAAGCACGCCGGCGAAATTGCAGGACGACTCGCGCATGTGCAGCAGCCCGATGAAGAACCATGGGACGCCGGTCTGCCGCTCGACCGCCTGATAGCGCGCGCGGCCGGCGAGGATGCGCCGCGCGGCGGCCTCGCATTCGGCGGCGCGCGTCACCGTCATGTCGCGCCACATGTTGCGATATCCGGCCGCCATGGCCGGGAAGGTCGGGGTCATCTTTGTCTCCTGAAACGGCAAAGCCCGCGCGCGGCGGGCTTTCATGGGAATGCGGGGACGTGTGCGTGGCGCCGTTCAAGCCGGCGGATGCTTCTGTTCGATCACGCGGTCGATCTTCTTCTCGATCTTGTCGAGATGGCTCATGATGCGGCCTTCGAGCTCCTTCATGCTGGTCGCGGTCACGAAGCTCGTTGCGACCAGAAGCTTGTAATTGGCGAGTTCGTCTTTCAGGGCGCGCAGCGCCGCGTCGGTTTCGTTGCGGTCGTGGAAGCGCAGCCAGAACAGCGCGCCGACCAGCGGCACGCCGATGACGGTGATCCACCATTGCAGGTCCATGACTGTCCTCATAAAGCTTCTGCCGTAGGGCCGAACTACGATCCAAACGGCACCGGGAACACGCATCGGGTTCTGGCCGCGGGATGCACCACCCACCGGCCGTCGATGAGGTCGCAGGCGCAACGCCAGGTCTGGCCGTCCTGCGACCAGCCCGTCCGGGGCAGCACCTGCCCGGTCGCAACGACGCGGACCTCACCGCCTGCCAGCTGGATCAGCGCGCTTTCATGCACCTTGCGGCAGCAATTGTTGGTGCGACAGCAGGACTGCGGAATCCAGCGCGCGATGTCGGCGGCTTCCTGCGGCGTCGGTTCGATCAGGTCTTCGGCGCCGCCGGCGGCCGGCAAGATCGTGGCGGCGAACGCCGCGAACGCCGTGACAAGGCGCATGATTGTCTCCGAAGAATAGGTTTCAGAACCCGCGCGAGCCGTAGAGGCTTGCGTTTTCCAGATACATCGTGTGCAGTGCGATCTGCACCGCGGCGGCGGTGGTGCCGTTGTTGCCCCATAGATGCGGGGTAAGGAATGTCCCCGCGTCCGGCAGATTGGTCGAGATCGTGCCGGTGGCGACGTGCCCGGTGTTCAGCCGCTCGACCCGATATTGGACTTCACTTCCGCCCGGCTCGGCCGAGAGCATGAGCTCGTAGAACTCCTGTGCCGAGTTGCTCGGGAAACTCGCTCCGAGATTGATCGCGCTCGCGGTCCCGGATGCGTCGTTGTGGAGCACACGCATCGTGCTCTGGCCGGAATTGAAGCCGATCCCGATGATATCGGTCAGCACGGTCGGATTGACGTCGCCGATTACCGCGGTTGAGCCGCGCAGACCTGCGAAGCAGCGGCCCTGCGGTTGAGTGATCTCCCATCCGAAGCGCATCAACAGATAGAAGCCGCCGCGATCGCTGCTGCTGCCTCGCCAAGCAATGAGCTCCGTCCCATTGACGCCTGCGGACGATCCGGCGGACGCGGCGGACGCGAAAATCAACCGCGGGCTCTGCGTGAACATGCTCGTGGCGGCGAGCGCGGCGGCCGTCGCGGTTCCGGTCGTGGTCGTGGTCAAGCCGATGGCGTTGAGCGTCGTGGTGTTGACGTTCGGGAACCATTCGGCGTAACGGCGCCGGGCCGAATTGCGCATGTCGGCGCGTCCGCACAAGCCGAAGACGCGCGCCGCGTTGAAGAACGCCGATCCGTCGGGGCTGACCTTGATGACGAAATTATCGTCCCCCAGCAGCCCGAACAGTGCGCGGGTGCTGAATCCGTCCTGGAAGACGAAGCCTGCATCCTTCGCGGCGGCGCTCTTGTTGAGCGTAACCCGCAGATCGCCCGTGCCGGGCGTCACGTCATCATGGCTTAAGAGGATGGCGTTGGATTTGACCGCGAGCCGGTTGGTGTTGTCGGCCGAAGTCAGGATGCCGAGCTTCGTGAGGTTCTGAAATGTCAGAACCGAGACGAGATCGACCCAGCCGCTTGTGGTGAAGACGATGATCGTTGGCTCATCGGCGACATAGGCGACGAGCCCCTTCACGGGCACGAAGAAGCGCCATCCGCCGTCGATCACGTAGGCGATATTGCCGGCCTGGCCCGCCCAGGCTCCGGTCGGGCTTGCGGCGACGAGGTAGGCGTCGCCGTCGGCAGGGCTGCCCGGCGGCGCGGCAAGGTCGCGATCGAGGATGTAGAGGTCAACGAGCGCGTCCAGCCGGACGAGGGCGTCGTTGTGCGTGACCTCCTTCTGCGCCTGGCCCTGGGCGATGTAGGGCAGGCCGAAGCGCGGCGTCGGCATCGCGGCGATTTCCTTATTTATATAGCGGCGGTGTTCAGAGAGTGGCGGCTAATGGCCAACCGCAGAGGAAGAAAAAAGAAAACCGGTCAACAGCAACCACAACCAAGACACACCGCAACCCCAAATCAG
>NZ_JBKBVB010000148.1:0-9837 GCF_046289595.1 Pseudorhodoplanes sp. | reverse complement strand
CGGCCGCGCTGAAGGCTGCGGAGACCGTGGCGCGGCGCGACATGGACACCCGCATCTATGTCTACCGCATCCCCTCGCTGATCGGCGCGGTCGGGGCGGTGATCGCGACATTCTGGGTCGCCTCGATGTTCGTCAGCCGGCGCGCGGCCATCCTTGCCGGCGTGATGATGGCGTCTTCGATCATTTTGGGGGTCGAGGCGCGCCTTGCCAAAACCGACGCCATGCTCCTGTTCATGGTGGTCCTGTGCATGGGCGTGCTGGCGCGGGCCTATCTGCCGCGGCCGGAGGGCGAAGCGGACAATCGCGCCTTGCCCGTTGTGTTCTGGGTCGCGCTCGCGGTCGGCGTGCTGATCAAGGGCCCGCTAATTCTGATGTTTGTCGGTCTTCCCGTAGTTACCCTCTTGGTCATCGACCGCAACGCGGCCTGGCTGAAGGCGCTGCGGCCTCTGATCGGGATTCCGGTTTTCCTGCTGCTGGTGCTGCCCTGGTTCATGGCGATCCAGATGCGGGCCGGGTCAACGTTCTTCTCCGATTCCATCGGCGGCGACATGCTAAGCAAGGTCTATAGCGGACAGGAGGGCCATGGCGCCCCCCCGGGCTATTACATCGTTCTGTTCTTCCTGACCTTCTGGCCGGCTTCGCTGCTCGCGGGAATGGCCGTGCCCGGTATCTGGCGGGAGAAATGGGAGACGCCGGTCAAGTTTCTTCTGGCCTGGCTGGTGCCGGCCTGGATCGTTTTCGAGATCGTCATCACCAAGCTGCCGCACTATGTGCTGCCGCTTTACCCGGCGATCGCGATCCTGCTGGCACGCGCCATCGAGAATGGCGCACTGTCGTCGAAGAGATGGATGGAGTGGGGCACCTTCTGGTGGTTTGCGGTCCCGGCCCTGATCGCGGTCGGCTCGATGGTGCTGCTGCTGCGCTACGAAGGCGACCTCGGCTGGCGTGCCTGGCCGTTCCTGGCGGCGGCGGTTGTGTTCGGCTTCCGGGCCTGGTGGCTTTACGATGTCGACGGACCCGAACGCGCGCTGCTGCGCGCAGCGGTCACGACCGTTCTGCTGGCGATCGCGGTCTATTGGTCGGTCATCCCCTCGCTGGCCGGCGTGTTTCCGTCGGTTGCGATCCAGCGCACCATCCACGCCTCGGAATGCAAGGAGCCGCGGCTTGCAGCGGCCGGTTATCACGAACCGAGCATGGTGTTTCTTTCCGGCACCGACACGATCTTGACCAACGCATCGGGCGCGGCGGATTTCCTGCGCGGCGGCGATGCATGCCGCTTCGCAGTCGTCGAGCATGGGCTGGAACGCAGCTTCGCGCTGCGCGCCGAAGCGATCGGTTTGCGCTACGAACGGGCGGCGCAATTCGCTGGCTACAGTCTCGGCAGCGGCAGCCGTATTTCATTCACGATCTTCCGCTCACGCGCCAATCGCTGACTGGCGGCGATGATGACGGCAGTATGACGCTCATGTGATCTATAACATTCGTACGGCAGCGCTGTCGAAAGCGTCACGCCTTCGTCACCCATCCATGCTGTTTCAGTCGCAGAGACTGGAGCATCGCGTGCCGGAAAGCCGGATCATCGCCACAAGCTTTGTTGCGTCGGCTTTCGGCAGACCCCGGCGGCCGGCCGGATCCGGTCCGTTCTGGCCGACCCTCACCGCGATCGCATGCTGGTTCGCATTCTTCGCTGCGGCTTTTGTTGCGGCAAAGCTGCTGCTGGATGCATGGACGATTACCGAAGCGCGGCGTCTGCCATTGTGGCTGGTCGATATTTCGGGGAAGGTGTCGGCTTATGGCAAGTCGGGCTGGCTGCTCTGGCCGCTGGCGGGCTTGCTGGTGCTCTGCCTGCTCGCCGGAATGTGGACGCTGCGGCGGGCCGACCGGCTGATCTTTTCGGCGGTGGCGCTGCGGCTCGCTTTCCTGCTCGCCGCCATTGGCCTGCCGGGTCTGTTCGCCAGCGTTCTCAAGCCGCTGATCGGCCGGGCGCGGCCCTATTTCACCGGTCAGCCGGATGCGTTCTTCTACGCGCCGTTCGCCTATTTCCGGGAGATCTTTGTCGGCAGCATCCCGTTTCCGGAATACGCCTTTGGCAGCATGCCCTCCGGGCATGCCGCCAACGCCCTCGCGATCGCGGTGGCCTTCACCGCGCTTTGGCCGAGGCTGTGGCCGCTGGTCTGGACCTACGCGCTGGTGATCTGCGCGACGCGCCTGACCATCGCCGTCCACCATCCGACCGACGTGATGGTGGGCGGGGCGATCGGTGGCGTCGGCGCGCTCATGGTCCGCAATTATTTCGCAGAGCGCCGCTGGGTTTTCGCGGTGGACAGCGCGGGCGCAGTGCGGGCGATGCCGGGTCCGGGACTGCTGCGGACGTTGCGCGCCGTCGCGCGGCTGCGGAGACGGCAGCCATGACCGGCCGCAGGCTCGCCCCGATTGCAGACCGGCTCGAACTCTCGATCGTGGTGCCGGTCCATAACGAAGCTGACAATGTCGCCGACCTCGCCGGGGAAATCATCGCCGTTCTGCGCGACCACATCAGCTTCGAAATTGTCTTCGTCGATGACGGCTCGACCGACACGACCGCTGCCGCGCTCATGTGCCTTTCCGAGCTTTATCCGGAGGTCGCCGCGATCGCCCACGACCGCAAGAGCGGGCAGTCGATCGCGGTCGTGAGCGGCGTCCGGGCGGCGCGCGGCGAAATCATCGTGACCATCGACGGCGACGGCCAGAACGATCCGAAATTCATTCCCGGCCTGGTCGCGGCCTTGCGCAAAGGCCAGCCGGAAGTGGGTCTCGTCGCCGGGCGGCGCGTCGGCCGCAGGGCGAGTCGGTTCAAGAAACTGCAATCGCGTATCGCCAATGCGGTGCGCGGCGCAATCCTGCGTGACGGCACCACCGATACCGGCTGCGGGCTGAAAGCAATCCCGCGCGACCTGTTCCTCAAGCTGCCGGTCTTCGACGCGCTGCACCGCTTTTTACCCGCGCTGGTGCGGCGGGAGGGATACGCCGTCGTTCAGGTCGATGTCGTCGACCGCGACCGCCGCCATGGCGTGTCGAAATACGGATTATGGAACCGGCTTTGGGTCGGCCTGATCGATCTGGCCGGGGTCTGGTGGCTGATCCGGCGCCGCCGTCGCGTCCCCCATGTGAAGGAGTTGAAGCCCGATGCTGATCGATCTGTCGCGCATGATCGGGAATTATTTGCAGGACGTGTTTGTCAATAATCTCGACTGGTGGGTCGTGGTCGGATTTGCGGCGCAGGTGTTCTTCACCGCGCGCTTCGTTGTGCAGTGGATCGCATCCGAACGCGCCGGCAAAAGCGTGATTCCCGTGGCATTCTGGTTTCTGTCGCTGGTCGGCGGGCTGATGCTGTTGACTTACGCACTGTATCGCAAGGATCCGGTCTTCATCGCGGGTCAGACCTTCGGCGTGTTCGTTTATGTCCGCAACCTGCAGATGGTGTTGCGGGATTATCGGCGCGTTCCGGCCGGCGCGCTGTCGGCAAATACGAATGGATCGTGACAATTCACAGGCGCGTATTGTCACGTCGCTTTTCCGGGAGTCGTAAGACGTTCGTCACTCAAGTTTCATCCCAACACCCTAGCGTCCAGCGCGCGGCGTTGGGGACTTATGCAAATGTCGACAATCGGCCTGTGCCTGACCTTGTCGGTCGGGCTTGCGATCGGTCTTTTGTTTGCGATCGATCCATCGCTCGACCTGAACGTCGCAAAGTATTTTCATCAATTCAATGTGTCGGGATGGCCGGCCGGCGTCGAGACGGCGCTGTCCGCGATCCGCAACTTCAATCTTTATCTCGTGGTCGGACTGCTCGTCTTTTGCATCGTGGTGCTGGTTCTGCAATTGCAGCGAGCGCGGACCGGTTTGCCCGATCTGCGCGCATGCGTCCTGATTTTGCTGGTCATCGCCACCGGCCCCGGCCTGACCGTCAACGCGATCTTCAAGGAAAACTGGTCGCGTCCACGGCCGGGTGTGGTTCTGGCATCCGGCGACGAATCGACATTCCGTGCGTGGTGGGATCCGAGAGGCACCTGTTCCCGCAACTGCTCGTTTGCATCCGGAGAGGCCTCGGCCGCCTATGCGCTGCTCGCAGTCGCGGTCGTCACGCCGCTGGCTTTCCGCTACACGGCAATCACGCTGGCGCTGATCTACGGCAGTCTGATCGGCGCGACGCGCATTGCGGTCGGAGGACATTTCGTCAGCGACGTGGTGTTCGCCGGTGTGATTTCGGCGCTCGCGGTATGGGTGCTGCATGGCGCAATCTATCGATGGCCCGCAACCCGTGTCGGCGAAGCCGAGATGCGGGCCCGGCTGTCAGCGCTTGCGCTCGGAATTCGGCGCCGGGCGGCTGCGTCGATAGCCGCTGTCCGGCGCATGGCGTCTGCAAAGGGCTCCCGCAAAAGGCTTAAGGACGCGCATGGAGAGGCCTCGGCGCGCACGTCGCCGGCGTCAAGCTGACTGCCGCAAGGCGGAAAAGCCGCGTTCGAGGTCGGCGATCAGATCGCGGGTGTCTTCGAGCCCGATATGGAAGCGCAGGCACGGACCGCCCGGCGCCCATCGCGTCGCCGTACGGTATTCGGTGCAGTCGAAGATGATGACGAGGCTTTCATAGCCGCCCCACGAAAAGCCCATTCCGAACAGCGTGAGCGCGTCGCAGAATGCATAGAGCGCCTGCTCGGAGACTGGTTTCAGCACGACGCTGAAAAGGCCCGATGCCCCGGTAAAGTCGCGCTTCCAGATCGCGTGACCGGGATGCGAGGGCAAAGCGGGGTGCAGGACTTTGAGCACCTCGGGCCGCCCTTCGAACCAGCGTGCGATCTCAAGTGCCGAGCGCTGATGGCGCTCGAGCCGCACCGACAGCGTGCGCAGGCCGCGCTGCGCCAGGTAGATGTCGTCGGGGCCTGCGCACAGCCCGTAATTGCCGACGGTCTCGTTGAGCGCGGGCCAGGTTGCGGCGTTGGCGGACACAGTTCCGAACATGATGTCGGAATGGCCGCCGATATATTTGGTGCCGGCCTGGATCGACAGATCGACCCCACGCTCGAAGGCGGGAAAATAGAGCGGCGTCGCCCAGGTATTGTCCATGAGCACCACCGCGCCGCGCTCATGCGCCACCCGCGCGATCGCCGGAATGTCCTGCATCTCGAAGGATTGCGATCCGGGCGCCTCGACGAAGACCGCCTTGGTGTTGGGCTTGAACAGGGCGGCGATGCCGGCGCCGATTAATGGGTCGTAGTAGCTCGTCTCCACACCGTAGCGCTTCAGGATGGTGTCGGCGAAAATCCGGGTCGGCCGGTAGACGCTGTCGGTGATCAGCAGATGATCCCCGGCCGACAGGACGGAGAGGAGGGCGGTGGACACCGCGGCAGCGCCCGACGGCAGTAGCGACACCCCGGCGCAGTCCGGTCCCTCCAGATCCCGAAGCGCATTTTCCAGTGCTTCCGATGTGGGGGTACCCCGGCGGCCGTAGCGATAACGGCCGCGATGCGCCACCATGTCGGCGGCAGTCGGATAGAGCACGGTCGATGCGTGATAGACGGGCGGGTTGACGAAACCGTGATAATCGCGCGGCGTGCGTCCGCCGGTGACGATGCGGGTGTCAGGCCTTTGGTCGCGCGGCTCGTTCGAATAGCTCATCGGGTTGTCCTGACGAAAGCGCGCGGAAGGGGCGGCGCGAATTGGCTCGCAACCGGCATGCACAAACCTGCGGCAATCCGTCAAGCCCTTGACCTGTCAGTGCATTCGTTCTCAGATGGCGTCGATTGCAGGATCGGGTTCGGCAGCCTAGGCTACAGATTGGTCTGCGGCCTTTGGTGCGAGCGGGCAGGCTTGCGCCACAAGGCGGAAATGCCATAAGCGCTGAAGCGTGTCGGCGCCGACCGACCGGTGGAGTTTTGGGGACACATCATGAAGCGTAGCCTTTTGACCATCGCCGTCGCCGGCCTGTTCGGCCTCTCGGTGCAGGCCGTGGATGCCCAGACCCTGAAGCAGGTGCAGAGCCGCGGCGTCCTCAATTGCGGCGCCAACGGCAATCTTGCGGGCTTCGGATTGCCGGATGCCCAGGGCAACTGGACCGGGTTTGACGTCGATTACTGCCGCGCTATCGCCGCCGCCATCTTCGACGATCCGAACAAGGTCAAATTCGTTCCGCTGACTGCCAAGGATCGCTTCACCGCGCTGCAATCCGGCGAGGTGGACGTGCTGATCCGCAACACCACCTGGACGTCCTCGCGCGACAGCATCAACGGGCTGAACTTCACCGGCGTCAATTACTATGACGGTCAGGGTTTCATGGTGCGTAAGGCGCTGAAGGTCAATTCCGCTCTCGAGCTGAACGACGCCGCGGTCTGCGTGCAGCAGGGCACCACCACCGAGCTGAACCTCGCCGATTTTTTCCGTACCAACAACATGAAGCTGAAGACCGTGACCTTCGCGACCTCCGACGAGGCAGTGAAGGCCTACGACGCCGGCCGCTGCGACGCCTACACCACCGACGCCTCCGCGCTCTATGCCGAGCGCCTGCGCACCGCCCAGCCCGACGACCATGTCGTTCTGCCCGACATCATTTCCAAGGAACCGCTCGGACCCTCGGTGCGCCATGGCGACGACCAATGGTACGATATTGTCAAGTGGGTGCATTTCTGGCTGCTCAATGCCGAGGAGCTCGGCGTGTCCAAAGCCAATCTCGATTCGCAGCTGAAATCCGACAATCCGGAAATTCGCCGGCTGCTCGGAGTCGAAGGCAAGTTCGGCGAGGCGTTCGGACTGCCCAACGATTTCGGCGTGCGCGTTATCAAGCATGTCGGCAATTACGGAGAAATCTTCGAGCGCAATCTCGGCCAGGCCTCGCGGCTGAAGATTTCGCGCGGACTGAACGCGCTGTGGACCAAGGGCGGTCTGCAATACGCGCCGCCCGTGCGCTGACCGCTGCGGCAGCGCGCGATGGCGCAGACCGCGCCGCCGAAGGTCTCGCCGCTCTACGATCCGCGCTGGCGCAGCATCGCCTTCCAGTTGCTGCTCTGCGCGGTCATCGTCTGGCTCGCCTATAGCGCGGTCACCAATGCCGCGGAAAATCTTGCGCGGGCCCGCATCGCGTCCGGGTTCGATTTCTGGCACTCCACTGCCGGTTTCGACATCAGCCAGCATCTGATCCCCTATACGACGCAGTCGACTTACGGGCAGGCCTTCTGGGTCGGATTGCTAAACACGTTGCTGGTGTCGTTTCTCGGCATCATTCTGGCGACCATTATCGGCTTCATCGTCGGCATCCTCCAATTGTCGAAAAACGTGCTGGTCGCAAAGCTTGCGGCCGGTTACGTCGAGGTGATCCGCAATCTGCCGCTGCTCCTGCAATTGCTGTTCTGGTATAATGCGGTGCTCAAGGCGCTGCCGATGCTGCGCGACAGCATCTCGATCCCGGGCGGCGTATTGCTCAACAATCGTGGATTGTTTCTGCCAAAGCCGATCTTCGGCACGGGCTTTGAGACGGTGCCGCTCGCTCTTGCTGTCGGCGTTGTCGGCGCATTCGCGTTCCGGGCCTGGGCGAGGCGGCGTCAGGCGCTGACCGGCCGGCAATATCCGGTCTTTACCGTCGGTGCCGCCCTGGTGCTCGGCCTGCCGCTCGCAGCCTTTGCGCTAAGCGGCGCTCCGGTCACGTTCGATTTTCCGGAAATGGGGCGGTTCAATATCCGCGGCGGCATCGAGATCCTGCCCGAGTTTGCCGCGCTCCTGTTCGGCCTGTCGATCTATACCGCCGCTTTCATCGCCGAAGTGGTCCGCGCCGGCATCCAGGCGGTGCCGCACGGCCAGACCGAGGCGGCGTATTCGCTGGGATTGCGGCCCCGGCCGACGCTGCGGCTGATCGTGGTGCCGCAGGCGATGCGTGTCATCATCCCGCCGCTCACCAACCAGTATCTCAATCTCACCAAGAATTCCTCGCTCGCGGTTGCGATCGGCTATCCCGATCTCGTTCAGGTCTTCACGGGCACCGTGCTGAACCAGACCGGGCAGGCGGTGGAGGTCGTGGCGATTACCATGGCGGTCTATCTCACCATCAGTCTGGTCACGTCCGGACTGATGAATCTCTATAACCGCCGCATCGCGCTGGTGGAGCGCTGACGATGGGCACCCAAGTCTTCGTCCGTTCCGAGACGGTTGAGGCCATGCCGCCGCCCGTGCGCGATCGCGGGCTTGTTGGCTGGGCGCGCGAGCACCTGTTTTCCGGCCCGCTCAATACCATTCTCACGCTGCTGTCGGTTTTGTTCCTTTGGTGGCTGATCCCGCCGCTCCTCAATTTCCTGATCGTTGACGCGGTGTGGACCGGCGAGGACCGCACCGCCTGCATCGTGACGCCGGAGCGGCCGCGGGTCGGCGCCTGCTGGGCCTTCGTGATCGAGCGCTTCAATTTCTTCGTCTATGGATTCTATCCGATCGCCGAGCGCTGGCGCGTCGATGCCTTCTTCGCGCTGCTCCTGTTCGGGATTTTCTGGCTGTTGACGCCGTCTGTGCCGGGCAAGCGGCTTGCTGTGGTCTATTTCTTCATCGTGCTGCCGGTGGTGTCGGTGATGCTCCTGATCGGCTTTGCGCCGCTCGGCCTTGCTTATGTGCCGACCAGCCTGTGGGGCGGCATTCTCGTCACCGTGGTGGTCGCCTCGGTCGGCATGGTGTTCTCGCTGCCGCTTGGCATCGTCCTGGCGCTGGGCCGGCGCTCGACCATGCCGGCGGTGCGGCTGTTCTCGGTCATCTTCATCGAATTCGTCCGCGGGGTGCCGCTGATCACGGTGCTGTTCATGGCCAGCGTGATGCTGCCGCTCTTCGTCCCGGACACCTGGTCGCCCGACAAGTTGCTGCGCGCGCTGATCGGTGTCGCACTGTTCGCCGCAGCCTACATGGCGGAGGTGGTGCGGGCCGGATTGCAGGCGATCCCGCGCGGCCAATACGAGGGCGCGCAGGCGCTGGGGCTCAGCTACTGGCGGATGATGGGCCTCATCATCCTGCCGCAGGCGCTGCGCATCACCATCCCCAATATCGTCAACAGCAATATCGCTCTGTTCAAGGATACGACGCTGGTCTTCATCGTCGGCATATTCGATTTCCTGCGCACCATCGAGGCCGCGCGCATCGATCCGCAATGGGCGACGCCGGTGACCTCGACCACCGGATACGCCTTCGCCGCGATCTTCTATTTCCTGTGCTGCTGGGCGATGTCGGCTTATGCGAAAAGCGTCGAGCGGCGGCTTGCAACGGGATACCGGCGATGAACGACGCAAGCGGCGGCAGAAGCGGCTCATCCGAGGTTCCGGCGGTCGAGATCGCCGGCATGCACAAATGGTTCGGCGACTTCCATGTGCTGCGCGACATCAATCTGACAGTCGCGCGCGGCGAGCGGATCGTGATCTGCGGGCCCTCGGGCTCGGGCAAGTCGACCATGATCCGCTGCATCAACCGGCTGGAGGATTTTCAGCAGGGTCGGGTGGTGGTGGACGGCATTACGCTGACCAACGACCTGAAACGCATCGACGAGGTGCGGCGCGAGGTCGGTATGGTTTTTCAGCATTTCAATTTGTTCCCCCATCTGACGGTGATGGAGAACCTGACGCTGGCGCCGATCTGGGTGCGCAAAATGCCCAAGCGCGAGGCCGAGGACATCGCGCGGCATTATCTCGAGCGCGTCCGCATCCCAGAGCAGGCGCACAAATATCCGGGGCAGCTCTCCGGCGGCCAGCAGCAGCGGGTCGCGATCGCGCGAGCGCTGTGCATGAACCCGAAGATCATGCTGTTCGACGAGCCGACCTCCGCGCTCGATCCGGAAATGGTGAA
>NZ_JBKBVB010000008.1:0-69426 GCF_046289595.1 Pseudorhodoplanes sp. | reverse complement strand
GGCGTATCGCGACACGGTACGACAGGCTGGCCCGAAACTATCTAGCCTCCGTCTGTCTTGCAGCCGCCCTCGTCTGGTGGCTTTAATGAGTCTCAACCCTAGATCACCTTAGCTCGGTGTCGTCGGAGCCGGGGCAAGGCATTTCTCGCACCTTCCAGGCAAAACAAATCTCGCTGCCAGCCTCTCGCATTCTGTGCCTTCTACGAACTGGCCCTACGGATTGATCATATGAAACCCTCGCGGAAACTTCTGCAGCGAGCGCACGCCGGTATCCGTCACGACGACGAGGTTCCCTGTCTGCACGCCGGCGCTCCAATCCCTGGTGACGACGTTCGGCTGGACCACCAGCGCCATCCCGCTCGATAAGGTCATGTCGGGGATGCCGCCGGCGGCCGGTCGGCTTTGCGATCCGAGGACGGGGGGGAGATAGCCGCCGCCATATCCATGGATGAGGTCGTCGATAACGGTGAAACCGGACTGCTCGATCAGGTGTGATGCGGCCACAAGATCGCGAACATGAACTCCCGGCCGTATGCGGTCAAGGATAGCGTCGAGTACTGCGTCAGCGACAGCGTGCAGGTCGCGATAGAGCGCGTTCGGTTGCTCGCCGATGAAGAACGTTCGGAGCACTTGTCCGGTATAGCCCCAGTAATCGACACTGAGTTCAGTCGACATCACATCGCCTCTCCGAAGCTTTCGGCCGGACGGATACTGCCGAGGCACTGCCACATCCGGGGCCGCCATCGAGGCGGTCTGGAAATAGTGAATGAAATTCGTCGCGCCGAACGGAAGATAGGGTGCCTGCACCATAGCCTGGAGTTCGCGCTCGCTCATGCCGGGTTTTGCGCCTTCGGCAAGCGCCGTGACCGCAAGGTCAGTGAGGTCCGCCGCCAGTTCCAGCCATCGCAGTTCTTCATCCGACTTCACAAGCCGGACCTCCGTATAGGCGCGGTTCATGTCGACTACGTCGAACATCCCGGACAGCATCTCAGCCTGGGCGACCGGAATTCTGCCGATCACGCCGACCCGTGCTTTCCCGGCCTTGGCCTTTTGCACTGCGTTCGCCGCCAGCCTGAGCGCCCCGGCTTCGCCCCAAATGACTTCGGCGTCATGGGCAAGCCGCCTTGCCAGCGGCAGATGGTTGAAATGCTGAATGAAGACCCGACGCGGGGCACCGGGGATCATCAGCGTCACCGCTTCGGCAGTAACCGGCCAGCCGGTGATCCATCCGGTTGCGGTGCCGGCGCGCAGAGCTTCTACCGCGATCAGCGCATCCAGGTTGTGCACCGCGACGAGGCCGGTCAACAGGCGATCGCGCCGCGCCATCTCGCCATCCGAGAAACGAGGATAATCCAGGTCGATCAGATCGGCGTAGCGTGAACCGATTTCGGCAACGAGCTCCGGGACCGATTTCATCGAAAATGCTTCCGGCAAGCTATTGGCCGCACCGCAAACCTGCGGCGCGGCCGGACAGGAGGAGACAGACTATTTCGCAAACGGCTTCTCAGCCTCGAGGCGCTGCAACGCTTGCTTGGCGATGCTGGTATCGAACAGCCGTTCCGCCGATACCTTCTTTTCAACATAGTCGTAATAATCCGCCCAATGGTCCTGCATCTTCATCACCGACGTCACGTTCGCAATCCATCTTCATTCACATAAGACCAGTTCGACGCGATCGCTTTGACAGTCTCGGCCTCTTGCAAGGCGGTGGTGTGGGCAAGGGATTTCGACGATGTCCGGATGCTGGCCGGGATTGGGCAGCCGCATCCCGCCCGAAAGTTGACGGCATTGCTTGTACGCGAAACGCTTCCGCCCGAACAAGTTGATCAGATCCTGCGCGCATTCAGATCGCTGCTGTCGCGGTACGCCGGCAATTTCCGTTCCGAATGCGACATTATCGATGACATTGCGCCAGGGAAACAGGTTCAGGTTGTGCCGCATCATCACCGACCGTTCACGCGACCCCTTCGATTTGAGCTGGAAGCCTTCAGCCTGACCGGACCCCGCGCCGCTCGGGCACGCCATACGAGGTGCGGCCGACCGAGATACAGCGTGAGTCATTGTTCACGTCCGGGGCGATCACCAACCGCATCGACCGCGTCGAAATGATGGGAGTGGTCGAGAGTCGCCCGGACCGGGAAGACCGTCGGAGCGATGTCATTCGTCTGACGTCCGCAGAAAAAAAGCTTGCTGACAAGGCGATTGCCGGACACTTTGCCGCGGTGGGTGAGCTGTTGAGCGACCTGTCATCCGTCGAGCACAAACAGCGTGCTGGACTCCTGTCCAAACTTTTGGTGTCGATGGAGAGCAGATCGAAACCAAAGCAGGATACGGCGGTCGGGACGCCGGCCGGCAATCTGGGCCGCTCACACATCCGGCATGGGGTAAGCAATATGGCGCAATCCGCTGTCGAGAAAGACGATCTGGTCGCTTCCGCCATGGTTCATTGGGGCGCGCGGTTCGTCTCTAATGGTGTCGCGCTCGCGGACTTTGAGGAGATTACTGGAAGCATCAGATCATGGGATGACTGGTGCCGCGCCTGGTCGGCGCGTGCCGCAGACCATGAGGAAATGGGCCGCGTCGCGCTGGCGGAGCGCAACTTTCTCAGTGCCGGCGAACACCTCAATCGTGCGGCGGTGTATTTTCATTTCGCGAAATTCCTGTTCGTGCATGACCTGCCGCAGATGAAGGCCGCCCATATGAAGGCGGTGGCCTGCCGCATGGAGGCGTTACCCTATCTGCGCCCGCCTGGAGAGCGCGTTGCCATTCCCTATGAAGGCAAGCAGCTCTATGGAATCCTGCGCAAGCCGCTGGGCATCGCGAAACCGCCGGTTCTGGTGATGGTCGTCGGTCTCGACTCGGCCAAGGAAGAAACCGATGCCTATGAGCAGCCATTCCTGGCGCGCGGTGTTGCGACATTGGTGTTTGATGGCCCCGGGCAAGGAGAGGGCGAATATGAATTCGCCATCCGCGGCGACTACGAGGCCCCGGTCAAGGCGGTGTTCGACTGGCTGCAAGGCCGCAACGACGTCGATACCGATCGTGCTGCCTTATGGGGCGTCAGCATGGGCGGCTATTATGCAGCCCGCGCAGCGGCCTTCGAGAAGCGCGCAAAGGCCTGCATCTCGCTCGCCGGTCCCTATAATCTGGCCGAATGCTGGGACACGATGCCCGAACTCACCCGCAACACCTTCCGGGTGCGCGCCAAACACGAGACCATGGAAGAGGCGCGGCAGCACGCGGCGACACTCTCGCTCGAAGGCGTCGCGCAGAATATCAGCTGTCCGCTCTACATCGTCTCCGGCAAACGCGACCGGGTCATTCCCTGGCAGCATGCGGAGCGTCTGTCGCGTGACGCAAGCGGTGACGTCGTTTTCAATCTGATCGAGGACGGCAACCACATTGCCAATAACCGGCCGTATCGCTGGCGGCCGCAAAGCGCCGACTGGCTTGCGCGGCAGCTCGGTGCTGCAACGATTTAAGGCTGACAAATTTGACAATGCGAAATATGCGCCTGTGTGGCTGTTATAGTTGACCATAGGGCGGCAAGACCCGTTCCATCTTCCCGCTGCTGTTCATCGTCTCGGTCATTCGCCATGGCCTCTCTGCGCGCAACGTGTACCAACCCTCTTGCACTCTCAATTGGAGTCGCAAGGCGGGGAGGGGGGTGGTTTACTCCGCGCCGGAGGAGTTCATCGCCATGACATACCAGCTTTCAGAAGAACAGCGCATGATGCGCGATTCCTGCCGTGCTTTCGCCGACGAGGTCATTACGCCATTTGTTCGCGACAACTGGCAGCGTGAGTGGGACATGAACGCCGGCGCGCGCCTGCCGCCCGAAATCCTCGAGGCTGCCGACAAGGTAGGCATCCGCACGCTCGGGATCCCCGAGGAGTTTGGCGGCATGGAGCTTGACCCGAAGACCGAAGTGCAGACCTTCGCCATCATTGCCGAGGAGATTGCGCGGGGCGATTGCGGGCTCGCCGACAAGCTGGTGCAGAACTGGAAGATTTCAGTGCTGCTGCGTCACCTCGCGCCACGCCATTTGCAGGAATACTGGTTCGGGCGCCTCATCAACGAGCCGCAGATGCTGTTCGCCCATTGTCTGACCGAGCCGCGCGGCGCCTCCGACCGTTGGCTACCCTATAACGTCCCGGAAGCCGCCATGCAGACCCGGGCCGAGAGGCGCGGCGGCGAGTGGGTCATCAACGGCCGCAAGCAGTTCATCTCCAACGGCTACGACGCCGGCCTCTATGTCGTTTATGCTAACACGAATCCAAAGGCCGGCATCCTTCAGGGCACCTCCTCCTTCATGGTTCCGCGTGACGCGCCCGGTCTCACCGTGGCGCGCTGCAATGAGACGATGGGCGGTCGGTTTATGAACAACGGCGAGATCGTGTTCGAGGACTGCCGTATCCCTGCGGACCACATTCTGGCCGAGAATGACGCCATGCAGAAAGCGGGCGTCTATTTCCATCCGGGCAAGATCATTCAGGCCGCGAAAAATCTGGGCGTCGGCGTCGCAGCCTACGAACGGACGGCGGACTATGTCCAGAACTACGTTCAGGGCGGCCGCATCCTGATCAAGCATCAGGCCGTCGCCTGGCGGCTGGCCGACATGGCGATCCGGATCGAGGCGGTTCGTTCGCTCCTCGCACGCACCGCGCAGGCGGTCAGCGACAAGGCACCGGATGCGGATCCGCTCTGCAACATGACCAAGGTGTTTGCGTCCGAGGAAATCCTGAAGGTCTGCCAGCATGCCATGGAACTGCACGGCGGCAACGGCGCGATGCTCGAAGTGGGCATCGAAAAATTGTTTCGCGATGCGGCAATCTTTCTGCACTCGGATTCGACCGCCGATATCTCGCGCTTCAAGATTGTCAAGGCGTTGTTTCCGGAGACCGCAGGGAAATACGCCGGACCGGAGAATTGACCGCGCGCAGCCTGCCGGATTCCCGGCTGGATATGGAGGGCCCCCATGCCGCTCCAGCAGCTGCGCGATTAACGGCAAGCCAACGGCATTGATCCTCTCAAGCCGATGGTTCAACATGCGCTTCAAAGAACCGGCGCGAACCGGAAGTGCCAGATAGGGAGGAGCGTTATGGCCGGACAACCGCGTATTTCCTACGTCCAGCCCGCCCAGATGAACGACCCGGCAATGCTCGCCGAGCTCGACCGCTGCCGCCGCATGGGGACGCCGCGTCCCGAGAGCCAGGCGGTGCGCGCACATGTTCCCGCGGTGTTCTGGTCCTTCGCCAATGCGTGGCGAGACGTCTTTCATAACGGCGTCGCCGACCATGCCATCAAGGAGCTTTGCCGCCTGTACGTATCGCGATCGGTGCTGTGCGAATTCTGCGGCAATCAGCGGTCTATCAAGGCGGCCAATAGCGGTGTGGCGGAAGATGATGTCCGCGACCTGATCAATTTCGAAACCGCCACGCACTACAGCGAAAAGCAAAAGGCAGCGCTGTCATACGCAGAAGCGATAACGTGGGATCTTGCAACCGACGACAGGTTCTGGGAGCGGCTGCACCGGCATTTCTCCGAGCCGGAACTGGTCGAGATCGGGTTTTTCATTGCGCTGACGATGGGTCAGCAGCGCTGGTTGCGAATTCTCGATATCGACCATCATCAGGTGCTTGCCGGCGAGAGCGGCTCGATGGCGCCGGGTTTCGAGACGGCGGAAGCTGCTGCCCGCTCGAAAGCCGATCCGCAATACTGGGCGCGCAAGGCGCCGTCGCGTGCGAAGGAAGGGGGGGAATGGGGGGAATGTCGAGAAAAACATTGTGGGAGATGGGGCGGACCCTGCGCGCGCCCCCGCCAGCGGCGGCGCTCGCATCCGGGTTTCCGGTCTCGGCAAGCGTTACGGCGCGCTGGAGGTTTTCCACGACATCAATATGGAGATCGGTGATCGCGAGATTGTTGCGATCGTCGGGCCCTCCGGCTGCGGCAAAACCACGCTGCTCCGCTGCATCGACGGGCTGATCCCGCCGTCGTCCGGAAAGGTCGACATCTCGGGTACGGAGGTCACAGCACCGCTTCCCGGTGTGGCGATGGTGTTTCAACAGTTCGGTCTGTTTCCGTGGAAGACCGTGTTCAACAACGTCGCCTATGGCCTGCGGCTCGCCGGCGCATCCAAGGCCGAGATCCGCGAACGCGTGCCGCGCTTCGTCAAACTCGTCGGCCTCGCCGGTTTCGAGAATGCCTATCCGTACCAGCTTTCCGGCGGCATGCAGCAGCGCTGCGGCCTCGCCCGCGCGCTCGCCATCGAGCCGAGTGTTCTGCTGATGGACGAACCGTTCGCTGCGGTCGACGCGCAGACGCGCGAGATACTTCAATTCGAGCTGCTGCGCATCTGGCAGATGCGCCCGACCAGCATGGTGTTTGTGACGCACTCCATCGAGGAAGCTGTCCTTATGGGCCATCGCGTGGTGGTCTTGAAAGGCCGTCCCGCGAGCGTGTTCGAGACGATCGAAGTGGACTTGCCCTTTCCGCGCAACCGCGAGACGCTCACGCTGCCGCGCTTTGCCGAGCTGCGCGAGCATGTCTGGGCAACCCTGATGGACGAAGCGCGCGCGGCCGAGTTGCAGTTGCAGCGCTGACGCCAGCGTAACAGACGAGAAACGGAACCCGAAACGCACGACGGAGACAACCGATGAACTACGCATACCGCACCGTCATTGCCGCCGCGGCCTTCGCCGCCGCGGGCCTCGGTGCGCCGGCGCTGGCGCAGGAAAAGAGCATCACCATCGGGCTGCCCGGAATTCCGCCGGTGTTCGTGACCACGCAGGCCTACGTTGCCGAGCAGCAAGGGTTCTTCAAGAAGCACGGCCTGAAGGTGAACCTGCGCCCGTTCGACTCCGGCGCAGCTGCCGCCCGCGCCGTGCAGGCGGGGCAGATCGACCTTGCAATGTCGCCCTCGCCGTTGATCGCGACCATGATTTCCAACAACCCCGACGTCGATCTCACCCTGATTTACGGCTATCCCCGGCCGACATGGAAGCTGGGCTCGCTCGACGCATCGATTACAAAGTGTGAGGACGTAAAGGGCAAGGCCGTGGGCGTGGACAGCCTCGGCGGAGCGCGCTCGATCGCGCTCAACCAGATGTTGCGTTCCTGCAATCTCGGTGCGAAGGACACCAACCAGGTCGCGCTCAGTGCCAATGTCGGTGCAGCAATGGTCTCGGGCCAGATTCCGCTCGGCGTGCTGCACGTCGACGAGTTGCCGGCGATCGAGCGCGAGGCGAAGAAGAAGGTCGGCATTGTCGTCGATATCAACCAGACCCAGCCGGTGAACCACTATCTCGGGCTGGTGGCGACGAAAAAGAGCATTGCCGAGAACCGCGACACGCTGGTGAAGGCGATCGCGGCCCTTATTGAGGCCGAGCGGTTCATTCGCGATCCCAAAAACGTCGAGGCCGCCGCCAAGGCCGCCGCTCCGACCGGCCGCAGCATCGACGACGCCAAGGCCGCGATTGCGGATTATGTGAAGATCGGCTTCTGGCCGCAGGACAATCCGGGCCTGGCGAAGGAGAACCTCGAGGCGATCATCGGCGCACAGCAGCGTGCCGGCAACATCAAAGGAACGCCCACGACCGTGGAACGCCTCGCCGATACCTCGCTGTACGCAGAGGCCCTCAAGCTCGCGAAGTAAGCGGCACTTAGGCCGCCGGGCCAAACCGGCGGCCGTCTTCTTTGGACCGTACATGTTCTCCAAGCTGGATACCTGGTCTCGCTTCGCCACCTATGCGATCTCGCTCGCCGCGGGCGCGGCTCTCTGGCAATTCGCCGCGAGCCAGACGCGGCCGTCGGTGCTGTCGAGCTTCACGGCGACAATCGCGCGTGTCTACGATTATGCCCTCTCGGGCGTCTTGTGGAACGCGCTGTCAAGCTCGCTGCTGGTCTATTTCACCGGCCTTTCCGCGGCGATCGTGTTCGGCATCGGGGTCGGAATCCTGCTCGCGCGCGTGAGGCTTCTGCGTATCGGGCTCGAGAGCTACATCATGGTTCTCTACGCAACTCCGATGGTCGCGCTGATTCCTTTCATCATGTCGATGATGGGCTTCGGTTTTGCACCCAAGGCGCTCGTGGTGTTTCTGTTCGCGCTGTTTCCAATCCTCTACAACACGATCGAGGGCGCGCGCAGCGTGAAGCCGGAACTGCTGGAGGTCGCACATTCCTTTCGCTCCGGCGAATGGGGTGTGTGGCGCGACGTGCTGATTCCCTACACGCTTCCCTATGCGATGACCGGCGTGCGGCAGGGCATTGGCCGTGGCCTTGTCGGTCTCGTCGCCGGCGAGTTTTTCCTGTCCGGCACCGGCATCGGCCTGCTCATTATGCAGAGCGAGCGCGATTTCGACGTGCCGGGATTGTACGGCTCGATCCTGATCGTCACGATCCTCGGCGTCGTGCTCATGGGTATCGGCCGGATGCTGGAAAACCATTTCGGCGCCTGGCGTGGGCTGAACCGATGAGTGCGCCGGAACTTTCGCTCGCTTCGCCGCGTGCCACGGGCTGGCGTGCATGGATCGGCCCCGAGGCCGCCGCCCGTATTTTTGCGGGCTTTGCAATCCTGCTGGTCTGGGAAATCGCCGTCCGGCTCTGGGCGCCGGCTTTCGTCGCGCGGCCCTCGCGCATCGTCGCCGTCTTCCCCGCCGTGATTGCCGATCCGGTGCTATGGCAGGCGGCGGGCGCGACGCTTGGTGCGGTGGTGCAGGGGCTCGCCATCGCCATCGTCCTCGGCACGGCAATCGGTGTTGCAATCGGCCGCGTGCCGGTCGTCGACCGCTTTCTCCAGATTTATGTCAGCGGCCTGTTCGCCATGCCGATGGTGGCGATCCTGCCGCTCCTCACGCTGTATTTCGGGTATACCGGCGAGGCGCGGCTCGCGACCGTCGTCTTCGCGGCCGTCTTTGCGATTATCATCAACGTCTCCGACGGCGCCAAGGCGGTCCCGCCGGAATATATCGAGGTGTCGCGATCGTTCCGCGGTTCCGGCTGGTCGCGCCTGTTCGATGTCGTGCTGCCCTCGTCCGTCCCCTATCTCCTCGCCGGGCTCAAGCTCGCCGCCGGCCGGGCGCTGATCGCGGCGGTGGTCGCGGAATTCTACGCGGCGATCCCGGGACTCGGCTTCTACATTCTCTTCAACACGCGGACCTTCAAGCATAGCGAAGCCTTCGTTGCGGTCGCAATCCTCGCTGTCGTCGGCGTCCTTTTCGAGTTGCTGCTGTCCAAGGGCACGAAAAGGCTCTTGCCGTGGTACCGCCGCGACGAAGCCCGCGACTGAAACACCGGCCGCAGTCAGCCGCCGAAGCCGGCTGCGACCTTGCCGATCGGCTGCAACGCCCAAGATATATGAGTGTCATCCGCCGTCAGCATCAGCGGCGGCGTCACCGAGCCGGCGATGAGAATGTCGCCCGCGCGCAGACCCTCGCCAAACCGGGCGAGCGTTAAAGAGACGCCGCGCACGGTTTCGAGGATGCGTCCGGTATTGGCTTCGAGATCGGCAGGAACCGGAACCGCCCGGTCGTTGCGGATCACCTCTCCGGTCAGTCCTGCAAGGCCGCCGGGCAGCTCTATGGCGCGGCGCGGCCCGAAAATGACATGGCGCTGGAAGATGTCCCCGGCGAGAATCGACTCGACATCGTCCATCGGACCGTCGATGTCGGCGAGTTCGATCGCGGGCCCTATCGCGGCGATGGCGTGCGCAGCTTCATCTTCGCTCGGCTGCGCCGGGACATCGCGTCCGAACTCCACTGCGATTTCGGGTTCGGCCACCGGCCTGTTCCAGCCGGCCAGCGACACCGACGCGCCGTCCGGCAGCACCGCAGCGTCGAGCAGAAACCCGACCAGCGGCATCGCGATCTTGAGCTTTTCTTTCGCCGCCGGCGCGCCGAAACCGACCTTCCAGCCGATCCGTCTTACGCCGCCGCGGCGCCGCTCCTCAAACAAGGCGAATTGCCGGCGCATCCCCGCAACGATGCGCGGGTCTTCGTGGTCCAGCCCGGTCATGCGTGGCTCTCGGGATGAACCTCGTAGCCGGACGCCTCGATAGAGCCCGCGCCCATCCAGCCCCATACCAGCACCACGTCCTCGTCCGACGTATTGTTGAAACCGTGCCAGCAGCCGCGCGGCGAATAGACCACGTCGCCTTCACCCGAAGGCTTGTCGCCCTCGTCGGTGTAGATGTGCCCCTTGCCCTTGAGCACGATGAAGAACTCGTCGCAATTGTGGTGGCGATGACTCTCGTGCCGCGCACCTGGCTTCAGAACGGTCCAGCCGACGACGTGATCCGCCCCGGCGGATTTCTTGTCGATCAGGAACTGAACCTGCATCTCGACCCAACCATCTTTGCGGGCGAGGCCTTCGACCATCGGCACGTCGCGGATATTGGTGCGGTACATCTTTGGTGCGGTCACTTCGATTGTCCTCCGAGGCGTCGATAGACTTGATGGGCGACCACGAAATCGTTGGCATCGATTCCAAGACCGCGGCAAGCATTCATCATTTCATTGGCGGCGGCGGCGAGCGGCACCGGACTGCCGAGCTTCCGGCCCATATCGAGGGCGAGGATCATGTCTTTCTGCTGCAGCGTCACGTCGGCGAGCGGCACCTCCGGCATCTTGCCGTCGAGAATGAACGGTCCGCGATAGCCGAGCACGGGGGAGGCCGCGACGCTCTTCAGGATCGCGTCGACCGCGGCTTCCCGCGAAACTCCGCCTTTCTCTGCAAGCGCGACGGCTTCGCCGAACGCGATCACTTCCACCATGAGCAGCAGGTTGACCGCGATTTTCATCTTCACCGCAAGGCCGCTCGCGCCGATGCGTGTCACCTTGGGGCCGATCGCCAAAAGGACTGGCTTGACCTTTTCGAACGCCGATTCGTCGCCGCCGACCATCACCGATGCATTGCCCTGGGCGAGCGTGACCGGGGAACCCGAAATCGGCGCGTCCAGCATGACGAGCCCCTTGGCGGCGAATGCGTCGGCGACTTCGCGCGTCACCTCGGGCGCGATCGTGCTCATGTCGATATAGATGCCGCCGGGCTTCAGCCCCGCGAGGATGCCGTGCGGACCGAGCGCGACCTCCTTCACGGCCTTGCCGTCGGTGACGACGGTGAAAACGACGTCGGATTGTTCGGCGACCGCGCGCGGCGTATCGGCCCAGCCCATGCCGGCATCGATCAGCGGTTTTGCCTTTTCCTTGGTCCGGTTCCAGCCGGTCACGCTGTACCCGGCCGCCTGCAGCCGCGGCACTATGCCCAGACCCATCACGCCTAGGCCGACAAACCCAACTCTCACGATTTTTCTCCTGCTGCTTCGGTAACTTTCCGCTTTGTCGCGCCGCGGACGCGCGCGGTCGAGCTTCGTACGACGGCCTCGACAGGCAGCACCAGATGATGCGGTGCGGAGGCGCCGTTTTCGATCAGATCGACCAAAACGTCGGCGGCCTCGAACCCAGCCTTGTAATGCTGTACGCGCACGGTAGTCAGGGAAGGCGACAGCCGGTCCACGAGCGGCATGTCGTTGAAGCCGGTAACCGAAACCTCTGACGGACAGGCGATGCCATGCCGGCGCAAGGCCGAGATTGCGCCGATCGCCAGCCGGTCATTGGCGCAGACGACCGCGGTGAACGGGCGCGCGGCGACCAGAAGCTGCTCGGCGCAGCGTTCGCCTTCGATCTCGTTGAAGGCCCGCGCGAACGACACGAGGGCAGGGCGCGTTTGCAACCCCGCCAGATCGCGATGGCGCATGAAGGCGCTGTAGCGGTTGAAGCCGGTCGATACCGTCTGCGGGCCGGCGATGCAGGCGATGTCGCGATGACCGAGCGAAACCAGATGCGTGAGCAGCCGGCCAATGCCGTCGTCTTCGTCGTGCACGACCGAGGAAAAGCGCGGATCGTCGGTGCGGCGGCTGACGGTCACGACCGGAAGACCGTCCGCCAAGCGCGACACCAGCTTGTCGCTCCGCAGCACGCTCGCAAGGATTAGCCCGTCGACACCGCGCGCGCGCATGGTCTCGAGCACTTTGACCTGACGCCGCATATCGCTGTCGGTATTGGCAAGCATTGCGACATATCCGGACTGGGCGAGCCCGTCCTCGATCCCGCGAATGATCGGCGGGAACACCGCGTCGGTGATGTCGGGCACCACCACACCGATGGTGCGCGAGCGGTTGGTCTTCAGCGAATAGGCGGCGAGGTTCTGGCGGTATCCGAGCCGCTTGCTGGCCTTGCGGATCTTCTCGATCAATGTTGGTGCGACCGGATGTCCGCTGTCCGGATTGAGGGCGCGCGAGACGGTTGAGACATGAACTCCGACTTCGCGCGCCAGATCTTTCAGCCCGACGCGCGCTTTCTTTTGGGTTTTCAACGGAGACCTCCGATCGCGCGCGCCCCGCTCTGTGCGGTATCGTGCCGCCGGGTTGGTCCTGCCGACAAGGGATCTGCCGACAAGGGATAAGCCGCCCTCATCGCTACTTCGACGCATCCGTGAAGGGGAAGATCAGGTCGCCCGACTTGAATTCCGGCGGATAGACCACCACCTGCCGGGACCAGTCGGTGAACTGGCTCATGTCGTTGCCGGAGATGCCCTTGAACTGGATGCAGATGATCCGCGGCTCCTTCCATTCGCCATCGGGGCCGAAAGAGATGGGACCGATCACCGTGTCGAAGGTATTGGCGGCGATATATTTCGCGAGAACGTCGTCGTTCAGGGATTTCGTTTCTGTGACGGCCCTGGCGAGGATCTGGCCCGCGGCATAGGCATAGGGCGGATAGGTATAGCCAAGCGGATCAAGGCCGAGATCCTTGGCCTGTTTCTGATACTCGGCCATCATTTCCTTGGTCCCGGCGAATTGCAGGCTTGGCGCCGGAATGTAGAATTCGTTGCTGATATATCCATTGATCATGGGGCCGAGCTGCTGCTTGATCCCGGTCACAAGCAGTCCGAGCATCGCGCCACCGATGACCTTCGGCCTGAACTGGATCTCGTTCGCCGTGCGGATGATGCCCGCGGTGTCGATCGGCAGCGTGGCGCCGAACACGATATCCGGATTGGTAGCTGCCATGGCGCGCACGATCGAGGTGAACTCCGTGGTGGACGGCGGATAGGTGCGGTCGAACACGATTTCCATGCCGTGTTTCTTGGCGTTTGCGCGGGCGCCGTCGAGCGCGTTGCGCGAATACTCGACATCGGCGCCGATCAGCGCAACCCGCGTCGGCTTGGGCTTTTGCTGAGCGGCGAGGTCGAACACGCATTTGGAATAATTTCCGGTGTCGGGGCCTTGCGAATTCATCGAGAAATAGCGCGGATACTTGAATTCCTTGTTCGCGCCGAGACCAAAAATTCCGATGGTGGTGCGGTTGGCCTGGATGATCGCGGGCATCGCCGCGGCGATCACGTTGGTGCTATAGGGCCCGATGAGGAGATCGACCTTGTCGACGCTCATGAGCTTTGCGTAGATGCCGGGCGCGTTGGCCGGACTGCCCTGATCGTCGTAATAGACGAATTCGACCGGACGGCCGAGCAAGCCGCCTTTGGCGTTTACGTCCTTGCGCCAAATTTCAAGCCCCGCGAGAACTTGTTTGCCGGCGGGAGACGTCGGGCCGGTGACGCTGATGCTGAAGCCGATACGCAATGGATCGGCTGCATGGGCCGCCTGGAGGCCGAAGCCGAGCGCGATTGCGGTTGAAAGGCTCGCCGCCAGGGCCCTAAAGCCGCGGCAAAATCCGTAATTCATGATTTCCTCCCGATTGGCCTGGTCCGCTGCTTCTTGTCGTGCCGTGTATCCGGCCTTGCAGTCACCCTATCGCGCATGGCAAAAATTGGCAATCGTTTGCCGCAATGCTAGCAAATGCAAAAATTGGCGGTGCCGGAATGTGCGCTGTGCCCGCGCGCAACCACGGCGGTCAGGGAGAAGATGATATGTTCAAGGCCTCGGCCGGCGTCATGCTGCCCACATCCATCATCGGATCCCTGCCGCGGCCGACTTGGTATACGGCCACGCTCGGTTCGACGCCGTTCCTCGAAGCCATGGTGAATTCGCGCTATCGCGAGCAATATGAGGACGCCGTGTCCTGCCACTTGCGCGCGCAGGAGACTGCCGGGCTCGACATCGTCACCGATGGCGATGCCCATTACGACGAGCAGGTCGGCGGAATGAGCTGGCAGAGCTATCCGCTCACACACATGTCGGGCTTTTCGAAGGAAGCGATACCGTCCGTCTACAAGGTCGGTGCAGTCGCCTATCCGCGCGGACATATCCTGCACGACTTTCTCGAAGCGCGTGTATTTCCGAAGATCGTCGGACCGGTCGGCCGCGGCAACCTGCAATATGCGCCGATGTGGAAGGTGGCGCAGCGCATGACCACCCGTCCGGTCAAGTTCGGCACCATCCTGCCGGAACTGCTCGCAGCTTCCTGCGAGGACGACCACTACAAAGACCCGATCGAACGCACCTGGGCGCTCAGCGAAGCGATCAACGAGGAACTCCACGACCTTGCCGATGCCGGTTGTCCGGTCGTGCAGATGGAGGAGCCGCAAATCCACATGGTTCCGGTGCGCGGCAAGGCGTTCGGCAAGCTCGACGTTGGCGATCTCGTCAAGATCTTCAACAATACGGTCAAGGGGCTCCGCGACAAGACCGAAGTCTGGTGCCACACCTGCTGGGGCAACCCGTCGCAGCAGCGCATCTTCAAGGAGCCGCAAAGTTACCAGCCGACGCTGGAGGCGCTGAACCAAATCGAAGCCGATGCGCTGACCTTCGAGACATGCTCGTCCGGCCCCGGCGATCTGAAAGCGATCGGCGAGATCATCAAGGACAAGAAGGTGGTGATCGGCGTCATCGACCATCACACTTTGCAGATCGAGCGGCCCGACGAGGTCGCAGCCCTGATCCGCGAGGCGCTGAAGCACATCCCCGCAGAACGGCTGATCATCTCGTCGGACTGCGGCATGGGCCGCGAGGGTATGGGCCGCCGGCACGCCGCCTACAAAATGGTTTCGATGGTGCTCGGTACCAACATCGTACGCCGGGAACTCGGGTTGCCGGAAGCGGAGTGCCTCGCCGCCGAAGGGCGCTATTCGCTGACGATGGCGGAGCGCTGAAGGGATCCGCGTAAGGGTTTTGTCCTTTTAAGGAATTTCCTTTGGCTGTTGTCGCCTTGGCGCAGCTAACCAAGGATCAGGCATAGCTGTCTGACCGGGTTTTTCCAGAAATTGGCCGCGTTCACACAAATCCACCTCTAAGCCATCGGTTCGGAGGTGCGAACGCAACCCGGTCACGAGACATAAAAGTTCGCCGACAGTTTGGTCCCGAAGACATGGCCGCCCGGCCGCACGACCGCAGCCGCGCCTTGGTGCTGCGTAAACCGGTGCAACAGCATCCGGCCGGTATCGGTTCCCTGGACAACGCCGTCGATCGATATCGTTTCGGCGTGACGGCATTCGACCAGAGCGGCGTCAACCTAGAGGCGCTGTCCGGCCGTCAGGATAGCAGTTGACTCATTAAATCGACTTAGTAAACTTAGTTTACTAACGCATAAGAGATTGAGATGGCTCCGATGGCAGATGCGCCGCCGCCCGCCGCAGGGACGCCTGATGCGTCGCTGCGCGAATATCTCTCCACCAATTCCGACATCGTCACACGTATTACCAAACCTGTGCGCATTGACGATGTCGGCGCCCTGTCCGCGCAGAGCGACCAGCCGATTGTGTTCGAGAACATCGTTGAGAAGCCCGGTTTTCGCCTCTGCGACATTCTGGTGAAGAACCGCCGTTCACAGGCGCGCGCGCTCGGCGTCAGCGAGGACGATTACTTGCGGACTCTGGCCTTCAGGCTGCGGCAGCCGCCGCGGGGTTTTCGCAATGTGCGGAGCGGGCCGGTCAAGGAGGTGATCCGTACCGGCAGCGACGTGGACTGGCGGGTGCTTCCCATCCCGCGTCATAAGGATGCGGATCAGGCGCCCTACGTGACCGCAATGAATATCATTCGCGATCCCGAAACCGGCTTCTACAATTCCTGTCACGCCGGCACCTATGCGGTGGATGCGCGTCGCGGACTGATCAGTTTCGTCACACCGCATTCGCACATCATCATGAACAAGTATCGCGCGATGGGTAAGGACAAGATGCCCATCGCTTTCGTGTTCGGCATCCCGCCCGCATACGAGATCATGGCGAACTTCTCCGGCCTGCACATGGATATGTGGGGCGAGATGGAAATGGTTGGCACGATCATGAATCGCGACGTCGACATGGTCCCATGCGAAACCATCGATCTCACGGTCCCGGCTCAGGCGGAAATCGTGGTCGAGGGTTATGTCAATCTTGGGCAGAAATTCGAGGTTGGCGAGGTCACGTCGCCCTCGATGTATCATCTGCCGCATCGGGAATTCGTGCCGGACGTCGAGATCACGGCGATGACGATGCGCGGCGACCGGCCGATCTATCGCAACCATCAGACCTGTCCGGATACCGATCACCAGCCGCTGCCGCGGCTGTGTCATGAGGCGGTACTTTATAATCGGCTGACCGAGATCGGTTGCCAGGTAAAGGACATACGCTTTCCCACCTGGGGTGGCGCCTTGTCCTGCATTCTGCAATTCGATTATCCGCGCGAAGGCTTTGTCAACGACGCCCTCATGACGGCGATGGGCGCGCCCTGGCTCAACACCAAAATGGTCGTCGCAATATCGCCGGACACCGACATCAATAATGCTGCCGACGTTTATCACGCGATGGCAAGCCGGGTCGATCCGTCCCGCGACGTGTTCATCGTGCCGCATACGCGCGGTTCACCCTACGATCCCGCCGCCAAGCCGATTGCCGGGCTGGAGCCGTTTCGCACCGTCGGAAAGATCGGAATCGACGCAACGCGCAAGGCGCGTCACGACCTTCATGACTTCGACCGCGCCTGGCCGATCAATTGGGGGAAGGTGCGTTTGGAAGATTTCCTGTAACGAGGAGAGTTGGGATGAACGAACATCTGACGCCGCCGAAGCCGCGCGTGCTCGTGGAGGCCGAGCCCTTTATTCCGTACATGAAGGAGGAGGAGTTTGCCTCCAATCTGCTGCCGGTGCTCGAACCCTACAAGAAGCGCATGGGGTTCCTGCCGAATGCACTCAAACTGTATGCCTATCGGCCGGAGATTGCCGAGACATTATGGCAGCTCAACAGCAAGGTGATGCGTGATCCAAGTTCAACGCTGGATCAATTTCTCAAACGCAAGCTTGCCGCCGTTGCCTGCGCCACCAATGGTTGCGCCTATTGCACGGCACACAGTTGCTCCATGCTCAAGAAATCCCGCGACTCGGATTTCGAAGGCTGGGGTGTCAGCGAGGAGGAATTGCAGGCGCTGCTGTCCGGGGCCTATGAGCCCAAGGACGAGTTCGAGCGGGTTTGCATCGACTATGTGCGCACCGCGTCGGCCGATCCCACGGCGGTGCCCGACGAATTGCTGCAGCGGCTGAAGGCAAATCTGACGCCGCCGCAGATCATCGAACTCGCTTGCGTTGTTGGGTTCTGGAAGTTCTACAACACCGTGCATGACAGTCTTCATATCCCGGTCGAAAGCGAGCTGCTTCAGGATACGGGATATGTCGATGTCTGATCGGCCGGGCCGGCGCAAAATCGGATCTCGCCGGAAGGTTTCGTCAGCACGGCGCGGACGGCCGGGCGTCCGCGCCGGCGGTTTTCTCACGGTAAGCCGGCCAGCCCTGCTGGAACGAGGCTCCGACCAGCGCTTCCGGGCTCTTGTCTACGATCTTCTCACCATTGCATCCCGGATGGATGCAGTGCGCGAACATATCGCGCGCCGCATGATGCTGACCGGCCCGCAATACAGCCTTCTGATGTCCATTGCACAGCAGCGAGCAAAGGGCGGCGTCGGCGTCGGGGCACTTGCACGGCTGCTGCATGTTTCAAGCGCCTTCGTCGCAACCGAAACCCGGCGTCTGGCGCAGGCGGGACTTGTCGAAAAGCGGCCGAACCCGGAAGACGGGCGCGGCGTCATCCTGAACGTGACGCCGGCCGGCATGGCAGCGCTGGAGGAGAACGCGGCGGAGATCTGCGCGATCAACGATGCGTTCTTCGGCGAGCTGGATCGGGCCTCGTTCGAGGCCGTGTCTGCGGCCGTCACAGCGATTGTGGCTGGTTCGCGCAAGGCCATGCAGCGCGTCCGGATGAATGAACTGAAGGCAGATACCGCCTTCCAGGAGGCAGCGGAGTAGCCGGCCGCTCAGCGAGGCTTGAAAAGTCTAAGCTGGGCGGCAATTCGCGCGCATCTTGGCGGACCGGCCAATTGCGACAAAATAAAGCTTGTGAAATATCACAGGTAAGTCACCCTTGGCGCGTCTTTTTGGATGTTGCTGATGGTGTCCTACTTCGTTCGATATCGAGGCGAAGCGTCCGATCCGGCTGAATTTGCCGCGTATTATGCGCAGCATCACGCCAAGATATTGCGTCGTTTTCCCGAAATTGCGTCGCTGACACTGCATCTGCCGGTTGCCTCGAGCGATCCGTTTCCGGTCACGCCGGGCGGTTCGTTCATGCTCGCGCAAATGACCTTCGCCGACGCCGCCAGCCTTGATCGGGCCCTGCGATCCGACGCGCGCCGCGAGGCGCGCGAGGACTTCGCACGCTTTCCACGCTTCGAGGGCGAGGTGACCCACGAAGCGATGCGTCGGCAGGTGATCTTCTGATGAATATGGAGAATGCGCGCCGGGTGCTGCAGCGGGATCCAAACCCGTATCTCTTCCGTCCGCATTCGTTCCGCAGCGTCACCACCCGCAATCGCATCATGCTGTCGCCGATGTGCCAGTATTCTGCGCGCGACGGGCTCGCGAACGACTGGCATTTCGCGCATCTCGCGGCGCGCGCCACGGGCGGCGCGGGTATCGTCTGCGTCGAGGCCACGCATGTCGAGCCGCGCGGCCGTATTACCAGGCATTGCCTTGGCCTCTGGAACGATGAGCAACGCGACCAGCTGGCCGGCATCGCCTCGTTTATCGAGTCGCAGGGCGCCGTCCCGGCCATTCAGATTGGTCATGCTGGCCGCAAAGCGTCGGTGTCGCGTCCGTGGGAGGGAACGCAGCAACTGACGGCGGAGCAGGGCGGTTGGCCGACCATTGCGCCTTCGGCCATTCCTTATGCGGATGGCTTCGCCATTCCCGAAGCCATGTCCGCTGACACGATCTCGGCGGTGGCTGAGATGTTCGCTGCCTCCGCGCGCCGCGCCCGCGAGGCGGGCTTCCGTGTCCTCGAATTGCATGCCGGGCACGGTTACCTGTTCCACCAGTTTTTTTCTGCGGCCAGCAATCACCGCACGGACCGCTATGGTGGATCGCTCGAAAACCGCGTGCGCTTCCTGATCGAAACCATCGATGCCGTCCGGCGCGAATGGCCAGACGATTTGCCGCTGTTCGTGCGTGTGTCCCTGACGGACTGGGTCGACGGCGGCTGGAACCTGGAGGAAAGTCTCGCATTGTGCCGGCTGCTGAAGGCGCGCGGCGACGTCGATCTGGTCGATTGCACCAGCGGCGGCAACGATCGCCAGCAGAACATCTCCATTCATCCGGGCTATCAGGTGCCACTTGCGGAGCGGGTGAAGCACGAGGTGGGTATTGCGACAGGGGCGGTTGGCCTCATTTCCTCACCGGAAATGGCCGAGGAGATCATCGCCAACCAGCGTGCCGACCTTGTGATCCTTGGTCGCGCCCTCCTGTTCAACCCCCACTGGCCGCTGCATGCAGCCAACATACTGAAGGCGCGCAGTGTGGCCTGGCCGGTCCAATACGAACGCGCGAATATCTTCTGACGGCGGAGACGGACTTGTTCGAACAGCAAATCATCAACGGAATTATGCTTGGTTCGATCTACGCCATGGTGGCGGTAGCGCTGACGCTGAGCATTGGTGTTCTGAATTTCCTGAATTTCAGCATTCCCGGTCTTTTCATGATTGGTGGCATGTCGGTTTGGGCACTCACCAATGCCGGATTGCCCTGGCCGGTGGCCGCGGGCGCCGGTCTCGTCATCGTTGCCGCCGCGTCGCTTGTTGTCGAGCGCTTCACATGGCGGTGGATGCGCGGCGCGGAGCACTCCATCCCTCTGGTCAGTTCGATGGCATTCCTGTTGCTGTTCGAGCATCTGGCCGTAGCCTATTACGGCTCGGACATGCGGGTCGTGAATGTCGGTTTTGCCCAGGCCGATATCCGTGTGGCCGGGCTGGTGATCGGCGTGCCGCAACTGATCGGCCTGATCTGCTCGATCATGCTGATCTGGGGACTGTCGCTGCTGCTGAAGAAAACCAAGATCGGCCGCGGCCTGCGCACAATCGCCGAAGACTCCCATACCGCAGTCATTCTCGGTGTCGATATCAACCGCATCGTGCCGATCGTGTTTGTCGTGGCCGGCCTGTTTGCGGCTCTGGCCGGCATTATCTTCGCCCTCAATTATCGACAGGTGCATCCGTTTATGGGTGAAGTGGTCGGCCTGAAGGGCATCTCCGCCATGATTGTCGGCGGCATGGGGAATATCTGGGGTTCGATTGCGGGCGGTTTGATCATCGGCGTCGCCGAGGTGATGGCGATCCGCTATCTGGGATCGGACTTCGTGGACATCGCCGTATACGGACTTCTCCTGCTGATCCTGTTTGTGCGGCCAACCGGCCTGTTCAGTGCAGCGCCGGTGGGACGGAGCGGCATATGAGCGGCTATCTTGAAGGCATTCTGGTCCTGCTCGCCGTCAACGTGGTGTTTGCATATGGCGCCTATCTGCCGCTGTCGGCGGGGCAGCTGAATCTTGGAATGGCCGGCTTTGCGGCGCTGGGGGCCTATTCATCGGCCTATATGAGCAATGTGCTGATGTTCGATCCGCTGCTGGCCATCCCGGTTGGCGGCATCCTGGCCGGGCTGGTGGCGCTGATCGTCGCGGTGCCGATCTTGCGGACCCGCGGCATTTATCTGGCGCTTGCCACCTTCGCGCTTGGGCAGGTGGTGCAGGCCACCATCCTCAATCTCGAAGTCATTGGTGGCGCGGCAGGTTATCCGGTCACGGCCTTTGTGCGCTTGCCGGTGGTGATCATCTTCTCACTCGTTGTCGTGATTTTTGTCTGGCTGCTGTTTGCGACCCGCTTCGGCCTCGCGGTGCGGGCAGTGCATGACGACGAGCGGGTTGCCGATCTCATGGGCATCGAGGTGCGGGGGTTTCAGATCGCCGCTTTTGTTATCGGCTCATGCATTGCTGGGATCGGCGGCGGGCTTTATGCGCACCATTTCAGCTTCATCGAAGCGCAATACTTCAATATCGCGCTGAGCATCACGATCGTCCTGTATGTGCTCCTCGGCGGCACCCAGACTGTTCTTGGGCCACTTGTGGGCGCGGCCGTCTTCACCCTGCTGCCGGAAGTGCTGCGAGCCAGCCAGCATTGGCGCTATGTCATCTTCGCCGCCGGCATCATCGTCCTGATGGCATTGCGCCCGCAGGGAATGATCACCGGCGCGCAAATCCGGCGACTGTTCGACTGGCGAAGTCCGGGGCAAAGAAATCTTGTTGAAAATCGCGAAGGTGGCGCATGAGCGATACCATCCTCACGATCGACAACATCAGTAAGAGTTTCGGCGGGCTTGCCGTCATCCGCAATCTGTCCTTTGGTGTGCGCCGCGGTTCCAAGACAGCGCTCATCGGTCCGAACGGTGCGGGAAAGACCACGGTCTTCAACCTGATCACCGGAGCCTATCCGGTCGATAGCGGTCGCATCGTGATGGATGGGCACGACATCACCCATGTCCTGTCGCGTCGGCGCGTGCATTACGGTTTGGCGCGAAACTTTCAGAATGTGCGTTTGATGCCGCATTTGACGACACTTGAGAATGTGATGGTGGGCCAGCATGCCCGATACGGCGGATGGCGCGGTTCACTGCAGCCGGTCAGCCTATGGCCGGGGAATCGCTGGCGCAAAGAGGCGCGTGATGCGCTGGCGCATGCCGGGCTCGATGCCTATGAGCGCGCATCGGTCGGAAGCCTGCCCTACGGCGTGCAGAAGCGGATTGAGCTTGTGCGTGCGCTGATGGCCGGTCCGCGCCTTCTCTTGCTCGATGAGCCGGCGGCTGGCTTGAACGAGGCGGAAACCGCCGCTTTGAAGACGCATCTCGACGATATTTGCAGGCATACGCAGATCACGTTACTCGTCGTTGAGCACGATATGCAATTTATCGGCGCGCTCTGCGAGGAGGTTGTCGTGATCAGCTTCGGCGAAAAGATAGCCGAAGGCACACCCGAATCCATCCGGCACAACCGCGAGGTTCAGCGCGTCTATCTGGGCGAGCCTGTCAGCACCGCAGCGTCGGCCGCGGAAAGGAGGCGCAGGCATGCTTCTTGAAGTCAAGGATCTGCACGTCCGCTATGGTCGGGTCCATGCCGTGCGCGGCGCCAATCTCGCGCTCGAGCCGGGCATGATCGTTGCCGTGGTCGGCGCGAACGGCGCCGGGAAATCCTCATTGCTGCGTGCGATTCTGGGTGTGGAGCGGGTCGCCGGGGGACGGGTGCGGTTCGACGGCGCCGACATCACGGCATGGCCGACCTGCGAAAGAGTAAAGAACGGCCTCGTTCTTGTGCCGGAGGGACGCCGTATCATCACCACCCTGACTGTGCACGAGAACCTGCTGATGGGCGCGTTCAATCGCCGACTCACAGCGGGCGTGCATCGCGAGATCGACGATATATTCGACCGCTTTCCGAACCTGAAGGCCAGGCGAGACCACCCCGCTTCGGTTCTGTCCGGGGGCGAGCAACAGATGCTGGCGATCGGCCGGGCGCTGCTTGCGGGTCCGAAACTCATGATGCTGGACGAACCCTCACTCGGCTTGAGCCCGCTGCTGTCCAGCGAAGTGTTCGAACATATCGCGTCTCTGAGCGACGATCGGGAGATTGCGATCCTGCTCATCGAGCAGAATACGCAGCGCGCGCTCGAACTCGCCGACCATGCCTATGTCATGGAACTTGGGCGCATCGTCAGTGAAGGCGCGCCCGACAAGCTGTTGTCCGATCACACCCTGATTGATGCCTATCTCGGACCAGGCGTGACACCGGGTGGCTCGGGCAAGGGCGACCAGACAGTGCCGTGTCTGGACACTGCGACCGAAGTGTTTGAGGTGAACCAGCAAAGGAACAGTGCATCATGACCAGAAAGATGATGATGGCGACAGTCGCCGCCGCTTGGCTATCCGCGACGACATTCGGAGCGGCATCACAAGAGCTTCTCCTTGGCTATCTTCCCGCGTCGGGCGGTCCGTTCGCGACCTTCTCACGCACGAATTTTGTCGCGGCCGAAATGGCCGTCGACGAGATCAACGCGGCAGGCGGTATCAACGGCAAGAAACTCCGTATCGTCTCCTTCGACACGGCCGGAAAGCCGGATCAGGCCGTTGTCGGCGTGCGCAAGCTCGCCGATGACGACAAGGTCATGGCGATCATCGGACCGTTCAGTTCAAGCGAGGCACGGGTCGTTTTTCCCGCTGCCGAACGGGCCGGAATCGTGTCTATGTCGATGGCTTCCTCAGCGCCCAACCTCGCAGAGCCATATTCCTATGGGTTCCGCAACACGACGGACGAGGGCTACCTGTTCGCGCGCGTCCTGCGGGCGCTGAAGGAGAAAAACTACCCGATGGCGACCGGTGCCATCGCTTACGCAACCGATGATGTCATCTCGAAGACAATGGGCGAAAAGGTTCTGCCGGCGTTGATGAAGAATGCCGGGGTCGACGTTAAAGGCAGCGTAACCTTTCAAACGCAGGCCTTCGACATGGCGCCGCAAGCGTCGCAACTTGCCGCCCAGAAGACCGACTTGATTGGCATCGGATCGGGACCGGAGCCGGCTGCACGTCTGGCGAAGGAATTGCGCCGGCAGGGTCACAAGGGGCGCCTGGTTGCCGGTTCGACGATTGCCGATCCCGAGCTGCCGAAGCTGATGGGTGAAGCCGGCAACGGGACGGTCATCCCGACCGCCTATTATGCCGATCTGAACGATCGTACCAGGAAGTTCGAGGCCGAATTCCTGCGGCGCGCGAAAGCCGCCGGGATCGACCGTTCGGCCGCGGCCCAGTTCGATGCGGCGACCTACGACATCGTCCTGATGTATGCGGAAGCGATGAAGCGGGCCGGCGTGACCGGGGAGCCCGCCAAGATCGCTGCCGAACGCACCGCAATCCGCGACGAGCTCGCGAAGATGAAGAATTTCCCCGCTTTGGAAGGCCCGATTTCATTCGGAAAGAACGGGGACGCGATCAAGGACGTCTACATCATCGAGATGCAGGATGGAAAATGGAACCTGCTCGCGACCTTCAAGTCCGAGCAGTCATAAGGTAATAGCAGGCCGCCGTCCGGGTGACGGCGGCCTGCTCCGACGGGAGAAAATGAGTGCCGGACGTAGAAAGACTGAATCTCGGGCGCATTCGGCAATTGGTCATTGCCGGATGGACCGGGCGAAATACCGAGGCGGTGGAACAGCATATCCGTGAGCTCGAATCGATCGGTGTCAAGCGGCCGAAGACAACGCCGATCTTTTATCGTGCGGCCGCGGCGCTGCTGACCACGTCGGATGAGATCGAGGTGCTCGGCACGCATTCGAGCGGTGAGGTTGAGTGCGTCCTCTACAATATTGATGGCGAAGTATTTGTCGGTCTCGGCTCCGACCACACGGACCGCAAAGCCGAGGCAATCGGCGTATCGCTGTCCAAGCAGATGTGCGCCAAACCGGTCAGCGCGGATGTCTGGCGCTTCAGCGATGTCGCGCCGCATTGGGACAGCCTGCTGTTGCGTTCCTATGTCAGGGACGGGGGCAAGCGGCGCTTGTATCAGGAGGGCAGCGTAGCGGCGATGCGAACGCCGCAGGAATTGTGCAGAATGTGGTGTGGCGAGAGCGATCTTCCGGACGCAACTGCGATGTTCTGCGGGACGCTCACGGTGCATGGCGATATCGCGAGTGCCGGGACCTTCGAAATGGAGCTCGAGGATCCCGTTCTCGGTCGGAAATTGACGCATGCCTATGCGATCCGGTCCCTGCCGGATGAAGGGTGAGGAGATGACCATGGGTTTTAACAAGGGCCACCAGGAGTTCCACAAGCTTGATTTGTCGGAAGGTTGGCACACGCCGCCGGGATACCCTGCCGGAATCCAGCAAAAGATCATCGCAGGCGAACTCGATGAGGTGCGCAAGCAGGGCAACCGCACCCGTCTGCTGCGCTTCCAGCCCGGTACCTATACGACGGCGCCGTTCGTCCACGAATATTGGGAAGAAGTCTTCCTGCTGTCGGGCGACCTGATCGTCGGGAATGACGCGAATGGGCAGGGCGGCGAGAAGTTCGAGGGCTATACCTATGCGGTGCGGCCTCCCGGAGTTTATCATGGGCCGTTCAAATCCGACACCGGCTGCATTCTGCTCGAAACCCATTTCTACAACGACGACGCGTAAGCGACATGGCGGGGCGCGCGGTTCTACCGAAGGCAGGCGAGAGGCCGGACGGCCTGTCGCTGCGCGACCGCGCCTATCTTGAGATCAAACGTCGGATCAATTGCCTCGAATTTCGTCCGGGCGACTATCTCAACGAAGCGCGGATCAGCCGCGTGCTGCGCATCGGGCGCACGCCCGTGCATCAGGCGCTGGATCGCTTGATGCTCGAAGGCCTGGTTCAGGTCATCCCCCGCAAGGGCGTCGTGGTGCAGCCGATTTCGCTTGAGCAGGTGCTGCATATCCTGGAAATGCGCCTGGTCAATGAGCCGTATTGCGTCGGTCTCGCCACCGAACGCGCCACGCCACAAGATATCGAGCGCATGCGCGCGACCCTGAATGCGTCCGCACAGTCGATCAGAACCCGCAATCGCGAGGAACTGATGAATCTGGACCGCGCCTTTCATCACCAGATCTCGCTGTCGGCACGCAATCCGGTGCTCAGCGATCTGATCACGATGCTGCACGAGCGTTCGCTACGATTCTGGTTCATTTCGCTGAACGACGACCTTCAGCTACGCCGGATCCATCAGGAACATCGCGACGTGATGGATGCGATCGAGCGGCGCGACAGCAGCGGCGCCGTTGCGGCGATGCGGGTACATATCGAATCGTCCCGGCAACACATCATGCGAACGATCTGAGGGCAGGAGCGGCAACGAGCCTGCAATCATGTCCGCACAGCCTTGGATGCGGTGAACGGATTGGGCAATGGAAAGTCGGCAGTGCCGGCATCGTGCCGGGCAAGCGCAGTCAACATGGTCTATGCGTAACCGTGTGCACTGCGTACTCCCATGCCGAGCTTGTCTGACAGCTTAAGGCATTCCTCGAAAACGCGCGTAGCGCCGCAGACACGCGGCGAGAAGCGCCAGAACGGATTGACAAGTTCGGATGGCATTTTCGCGTGGCATTATCTTTGGTCTTGTCCCGGCCCGGGCGGCTTGCCGCTCCAGCGCCGGACCGTGCCAAGGTCGATATCGAAAAGATCGAGCACGCGGCCGAGCGTGTGATCGACCATGTCCTCAATCGATTGCGGACGCGCGTAAAAGGCAGGCACCGGCGGATACACGATCGCGCCCGCCTCGGTCACCGCGGCCATGCTCCTGATATGACCCAGATGCAGCGGGGTCTCGCGCAACATCAGCACCAGGCGTCGCCGTTCCTTGAGACACACATCGGCGGCTCGAGACACGAGATTGCTGGTTGTGCCGGTCGCGATTTCTCCCATTGTCTTGATCGAGCATGGGGCGACGATCATGCCCAGGGTTTTGAACGACCCGCTCGAACAGGCGGCGCTCAGGTCCTGTTCCGGATAGGTGACGGTGGCGAGAGCCTCCAGGTCGGCGACCGACTTGTCGGTCTCGTAGGCAATGGTCATCCGCGCGACTCGTGAAACGATGAGATGTGTCTCGATGCCGGAACCTTTCAGAAGTTCAAGCAGGCGGATGCCATAGATCGCTCCGGATGCCCCGCTGATGCCAACGATCAACCGCTTTCTGCCGCTCATGCTCTCAACCTGTGGCGCACCGTGTGTCGAGCGGCGAACAGCCCTCGACGTTGACTGATGATTTTCGATCAATGCTCCAGTAGCAGCGATCCGAAGCCTTCCTTTTTGTCGTCGATGCCGTTTTCCCGCAAGGCCCACCAATAAGTCGCCGTATTGATGGCGATGACCGGCTTGTCGAGCCAGAACTCGGCGATCCCGGCGAGCCGTGCCATGGCCAGATTGGTGCCGACCTGCAGCACCGCATCGACATCGGGACCGTTGACCTCGTTGATCGCGTCGCGAAGCTCTCGTGGCGTGACATGAGCGATGGCAACGGGGCTCGCGCATTTCAGCCCCTTCAACCGCACCACCTCGAAACCGCAATCTGTCAGGAAGCGTCGCACCTGGCTGTCGCCGACTGGCATATAGGGCGTGATCACGCCGAGCCGCTTCACGCCGGGATATTGCCTGAGCGCCGCCTGGGAAGCGTCCGAACCCATCGCGCATTTGACACCCGCATGGCTTTCGATCCGCTCCTTCAGCTTCATCGCACCGTCAAGGCCGTCCCAGAAGGTCTCCGACGACATGCCCATCACCAGATAATCCGGCTCGCAGGTCATGCAGCGATCGATCGCGCGCAGGAGTTCGCTGCGGATATTGCGGATCAGCTGGTTGAAGTCGTCGTCATTTTGGATCGGGTCGTTCGGGATATGGACCCGGCCGAAATGGTTGGTGACGCCGCGCGGCGCCATCGCATCGAATTCCGGCTGTACGCTGGTGTTGGTGGAGGGCGCTACGACCGCGAATTTCTTCCGGAAACCAAGGGAATCGACCATTTCACCTTACCTTTGCATGCGGCATGGACTGAAGTCTCGCTGCGACCTCGTCGCCGGTCATCAGGTCCGCATATTTCTGTCCCATGTCGAACAGATTGGCGTTGTGCGGTGCGATGGCGCGATCGCCCACGCAGTCGGTAACGACGATCGTCCTGAAATTGTGGCTCATCGAATCGATCGCGCTCGCCCGCACGCAGCCGCTTGTGGTGCAGCCGGTGAGGAGAACCGTATCGACGCGTTTCTGGGTCAGCCAGCCGACCAGTCCCGTGCCGAAAAAGGCGGAAGGCTGGGTCTTGCGAATGATATACTCGCCCGCCAAGGGCGCGAGCGCGTCCACGATCTGTGCGGCTGGGGCGGTCTCGGTCAGGGCAAGCAGCCCTGGCATCTTGCGTGTGAAAACCGAAGCGTCGCTGCCGTCATCGGCATAGACGATGCGCGTGAATACCACCGGAATGCCCGCCTGTCTCGCAGCAGCGAGCAGCGCCTTTGTCCTCTCGATCGCCTGCGCGATATTGCCGCCTCCGAAAAGAGCGGGATCATTGAAGCCGTTCACGAAATCGACGATCAGCAAAGCCGGGGCGCTGCCAAAGCCGGAGGGGTTGCCGATATTCTGCCGCTTGTAGACTGCAATCGTGTCCTGCGAGACGCCCTGTGAAATTTCACTGTCTTGATTGATCATTCAGAAACCCCGAAAACACAGTCATTGACAGGTAAGTGACTTAGGTATCATAATTATTATGATGATGAACATCAATGTTGCAACCCCGTTTCGCCGGGGCGCGAGAGCCAAATCGGCGGAGTCGTTTCCGCTCAGCGTGTCGCTGCCGGCCGTGCTGATCGAAGGCAGCGACTACGAATTCCGTCGCCTGATCCACCGCATGATCCTGAATGAGGGGCGGCTCGTCGAAATTCGCAAGTCGTTTGCAAGTAAAGTCGGCGTCACCGGTGCGCAATATACGATGATGATGGCTTTGCTGCGTTTGCAGGGCGATACCGGAATCGCGATCGGCGCGCTGGCCGATTTCCTGGAGGTCACCGGCCCGCACGTAACCGGTGAGGTGCGCAAGCTCGCGGCTAAAGGCTATGTGCGAAAGTGCGCCAATCCGAAAGATAAGCGAGGAGTGCTGATTTCGTTGACGCGGCAAGGCAAGAGCCGGTTGCTGTCGGCCTTCGCCTTCATCCGCAGTGTCAACGACATCCTGTTTCAGGGCGTGACGGCCGAGGAATTCCGCACGATCGTGCGATTCAATCAGAAATTCATGAGGAACACCGCGCTTGCCCTCGACTGGATCGAGCGCGAGGAGCGGCCCGGCGGGCGCCGGCCTGTGCGTTGAAGCGGAGGTAGACATGCTGAGGACCGGAAAAGAGCATCTGGAATCCCTGCGCGACGGCCGCGTCGTCTATATCGGCTCCGAAAAGGTCGACGACGTGACGCGCCATCCTGCCTTCCGCAATGCCGCGCAGACCGTCGCGGCACTTTACGACATGAAGGCAGACCCGGCGAACCGGGGAGAGATGACCTACGAGGAGGATGGCGGGCGCCATTCGATCTATTATTTGCGCGCAAAGTCGCGCGAGGATTTGCAGCGCCGCATGGTGGCGCACAAGCGCATCGCCGACTTCACCTATGGAATGTTCGGCCGTTCGCCCGATCATGTGGCGTCGTTCGTGACCGGCATGGCGATGAAACCTGACGAACTGATCGAGCCGTTTGCGAACGCCAACAATCTCCTGAACTATTATCGATACGCCCGGGACAACGATCTCTATACCGTCTACGCCGTTTTGCCGCCGCAGGCCGCGCGCAACCCGGAATTCTACGAGAAGCAGAATCTTCCAATTCCGACCTTGCAGGTCGTGCGTGAGGAAGACGACGGCGTCGTGATATCCGGCATGAAGATGCTTGCCACGGGTGCCGTATTTGCCAACGATATCTGGATCGGCAACGTGCTTCCGCTGGCGCCGGACCAGAAAAAGCAGGCGATCACCTGCTCGATCCCGTGCAATGCGCCCGGCCTGCAACTCTGGTCGCGGCAGCCGATGGAAATGAATTGCACGTCGCAGTTCGATTCGCCGCTCTCCTACAAGTACGACGAATCCGATTCGATGTTGCTTTGCGACGAGGTGAAGGTGCCGTGGGAGCGCGTGTTCATCCACGACGATGCGTTGCTCTCGCGCAACATCTATTTCAAGACACCAAGTCACGCGTTCGGAAATCATCAGTCGAATGTGCGCTATTGGTCGAAGATGCAGTTGCTGGTCGGGCTGTGCAACAAGATTGCCGGCGCGACCGGCGCCGATCAGGTGCCGGCGGTGCGCGAGACGCTCGGCATGCTGTCCGCGAACGAGGCGATGATCGCAGGCATGGTGAATGGCCAGCTGAATGCCTTCGAGGACTGGCCCGGTAACGGATATGTCTGCTTTAACCGTCGCATGATGTATGCTGCGCTGGAATGGTGCACGCAGAATTATTCGCGCTTCATCGATGAGTTGCGGACGCTCTGCGGCGGCGGCGTATTTCAGATGCCGGCGAATATTTCGGTGATGAAGGACGCGGGTCTCGCGCGGCAGTTCCAGACCTATTGGCAGACGCCACAGACCGACGCCATCACCCGCATGAAGCTGTTCAAGCTGGCATGGGACATGGTGGGTTCGGAATTTGCGGGCCGGCATCAGCAATACGAGAAATTCTATGCGGGCGCGTCCTTCATCGTGCGCAACCATTCCTTCCGCGAAACCGATTGGGCGGGATTTAACAGAATCGTGGATAACCTGATGGCGGGCTATGATCACGACGATGTCACGCGGGTCGCGGCCGAGTGACGTGCTGGATCGGAGGAATATGATGAGCGAGATCGTCCTGTATGACGCTGCCGGCGTACCGTCGCCGCGCCGGGTGCGTATTTGCCTTCTCGAGAAGGGGCTGCCCTTCACCGTGAAGTGGCTCAATCTCGGGCTGATGGATCAGAAGAGGCCGGATTTCCTGAAGATCAATCCGACCGGCCTGGTTCCGGCGCTGGTGCATGACGGCAGGACGCTCTACGAGTCGAACGTGATCAATGAATATATCGATGCGGTGTTTCCGAACCCGCCGCTGGTGCCGAAGGATGCGTACGGGCAGGCGCGCATGCGCATGTGGTTCGCCTTCGAAAACGATTTTGCGAAGCCGTTCCGCGACTGTGCCTATGAGACGCTCGGAAAGGAGCGGCTGCAGAGCACCGGCATCACGCCGGAAAAGCTGCGCGAAGAGATCAGCAAGCGGACCAAGAACGAGGCCTATATCCGCTTCGCCACGAGGGTGCTGCTCACGCCGCGTGACGACGAATTGCTTGCCGAGCGCCACCTGCTGTTGCTGGAGAAAATGGAATCCATGGAGCAGCAGCTTGCCGACGGCCGGCCTTGGCTGTGCGGTGAGCACTTCACACTCGCCGATATCGCGCTGGCGCCACGCGTCGACATGTTCCCGATTATCGGCATCGCGGACATCTACCAGCGCTTCCCGCATATCGGAAAGTTCATGGAGCGGGTGAAGGCGCGCCCGAGCTGGGAGGCCTCGGGCTTTCGCCCCGAGCCCGGCGAAAGCGAGCGCAGGATCGAGCCGCTGGCGGCGTGATCAGAACAGCTGTTCCACGGCCTTCGCAATCTGGAGCAGCCGTGCATCGCCGCCGCGCTTGCCGATCAGCATCAGGCCGACCGGTGCGTCGCCGGGGCGGTGAACGGGCAGTGAGATCGCGCAGAGGTCGAGGAAGTTCGCGACCGTCGGGTTGCGCAGCGACAGGATATTGAGCTTCGCGTAGGCTTCGTCGCTCTCTAACTCTGCGATCGTGGGTGCGACGATCGGGGCCGTCGGCATCACCATCGCATCGTGGTCGCGAAGGGTTGCGGTGACGCGCGCGATCAGATCGGCGCGGCCCTTCATCAGATCGATGTAGTCGGCCGCACTCTGCTCGGTGCCACGCAGAATGCGGACGCTGACGCGCGGATCGTATTCGTCACGTCGGGCTTCCAGATATTGCCGATGCCAGGCATAGGCCTCGGCCGCGGGAAATCCGCCCTTGCTGCTCAGCGTTCCGATCTCGTTCAGTTCGGGGAGCGGAATGGTGTCGATCGCGACCCCCGCATGCACGAGCCTGCCCAATGCGCGATCATGGGTTTCGCCGACGATCCCGTCGATGCCGTCGAGCACCAGGGTCTGTGGCGCCGCAAGCCGAAGGCCCGGCAGGCGCGCAGGAGGAACCGGCTCGCGCAGGTCCTCGCCGGCGACCACCGCATCGATGACCGCGCAGTCGTCGACCGAGGCCGCGAGATTTCCCACCGAGTCGAGCGAGAAGGAGAGGGGCAAGACGCCGTCCAGCGGCACGCGCGAGGCTGTCGGTTTCCAGCCGGTGATGCCGCAATAGGCCGCCGGAATCCGGCACGAGCCGCCGGTATCCGAGCCGAGCCCCGCATAGGCCATGCCGTCGGTGACAGAAATTGCGGCGCCCGAGGACGAGCCCCCCGGAATGCGGCCGGTGGCGCGGTCGTAGGGGTTACGCGGCGTGCCGTAATGCGGATTGAGACCCAGGCCGGAATAGGCAAACTCGGTCATGTTGGTCCGCCCGACGATCACAAAGCCGGCCGCGCGCAGACGCGCGACGACCGGGGAATCGGCGACAGCGGGCGGCGCGTCGTTGAGCAAGGTGGAACCGCCACGGGTCACGTCGCCGGCGATGTCGAACAGATCCTTCACCGAAACCGGGATGCCCGCAAAATGCGGCAGCGTGGCCCCGGCCTTGCGTTGCCGGTCGATCGCGGCGGCCGTCGCGCGCGCTCCGTCGGCATGTACTTTCAGGAACGTCCGTCCGCCTTCGCCTGCCGGATCGGTTATTTTCCCGAGACAATCCTCAATCAGCGCCTGCGCGGTTGTGCGTTCGGCGATCAGATCGTCGGCGAGTTTCCAGAGTTGTGCAGGTGCGGTCATGCGCGCCTTATACGCGCTGCGTTCGGCTTGCGGTGAAATTTCAGTCCATGCCGGAGCGAGCTCGGGCCATGCGGCTTTTTCGCTGGAGCGCGGTCGCGGTTTCGCTAGAATCGCATTCAATCCAGAGGAGTGAAGTCCGCCCATGTTGATGACCGGAAAGGAATATCTCGAAAGTATCCAGGACGGCCGCGTCATCTATATCGGCAGCGAGCGAGTGGAAAACCAAGTCAGTCATCCGGCCTTCCGCAGCGGCGCACGCACCTATGCCGCGCTATACGACATGAAATGCGCCAACTCGGAGATCATGTCGTACGAGGAAAACGGCGAGCGCTACCCGATCTATTATCTGCAACCTCGCAGTCAGGAGGATCTGCGCCGGCGGAGCCGCGCACATCGCAAGATCGCCAATTTCTGCTTTGGCCTGCTCGGGCGAACGCCGGATGCGATCGGCGGCAACATCACCGGGCTGACCATGAAGCCGGAAGTGTTCGACAGCGAACCTGGCGGCAACAAGACGAACCTTCTCGGCATCTACGATCATATGCGGCGCGATGACATTTTCGCGACCTATGCAATCGTGCCGCCCCAATCGGCCCGGAACAAGGAATATTACGCCTCGCAGGGCCTGGCGCAGCCGGCCCTTCGGGTCACCGGCGAGGACGACAAGGGCGTCACGCTGAACGGCATGAAGATGCTGGCGAGCGGCTCCGCCTATGCTCATGAAGTGCTGATCGGCAATGTCATGCCACTTGCGCCCGACCAGAAAAAGGAAGCGATCACGTGCGTGATCCCGCTTAATCTCCCGGGCCTGTCTCTGTGGTCGCGCAAGCCTTTCAACCGTGAGGGTGACAGGGTGTTCGACGCGCCGTTGACAGCGCGTTTCGACGAATCCGACTGCATGCTGGTGTTCCAGGATGTGAAGGTTCCCTGGGAGAAGGTGATTGTTCACGACAACGCCGTATTGTCGCGCAATATCTATGTTCAGACGCCGTCGCATGTGATGGCGAACCACCAATGCAATGTCCGCTTCGGATCGAAGCTGCGGTTCGTCCTCGGTGTGGCGAGCCTCGTCACCAGGGCGACGGGCGCGCGGGACATCCCGGCGGTGCGCGAGACGCTGGCGCGGCTGTCGGCGATGGAGGCGGGCTTCAATGCCATGATCGACGGACAGATCGAGGCCTTTCTTCAGGTCGACCACGGCTATGCGCTCTACAACCGCCGTTACATGTATGCGGCGATTCACTGGGCGATGGAGAACCATTCGCCGGTCATGGATATCGTGCGCGAACTGATGGGTGGCGGGCAGTTCCAGTTTCCGGCTTCGATCGATGTGATCGACGATCCCGAATTGAAGGATACGTTCGAGACCTTATGGACCGCGGGCCCGTTCGAAGCCGCCGACCGGATGAAATTGTTCAAGCTTGCCTGGGATCTGGTCGGTTCGGACCATGCCAGCCGCGCGATGTCCTATGAGAAGCTGTTCGTCGGCCCGGCCTTCGCTGTCCGCAACTATAACTTCCTGAACACGCCGTGGGATGAGTTCCATTCCATAGCCGAAGACTTCATGGCGACCTACGGCACCCAGGAGGCGAATTGCCAGAGCTCCGCCGAGGCGCCGCCGCCGCGGCTCGATCTCGCAGGCTGACATGCCGACCGTCGACGTGTCAGGAGGCCGCATCGCCTACGACGTGGCGGGGCAGGGTGAGCCGGTTCTCTTCATATCCGGACTTGGTGGCATGGCGGCGTTCTGGGCTGCGCAGGTGGCGGCCTTCAGCCCCTCGTTTCGGGTGTTGAGTTTCGATCATCGCGGGGTCGGACGGAGCGAGGGCGCCCAGCCGTATTCGGTTGCGCAATGGTCGAACGATGTTCTTGCACTTCTCGACCATGCCAATGCGAACCGTGCGCATGTTGTCGGTCATTCGACCGGTGGCATAATCGCCCAGGTCTTCGCGGTGACCCATCCGGAGCGCGTTCGGACACTCACGCTCGGAGGCACCTGGCTCGCGCCGGATCGCCGCTTCCGCGATCAGTTCGCTTTGCGCAAGCAAGTCCTCGCAGAGATCGGAGGCGATGCCTACCGAATGCTGGGCGATCTCTTGGCGAGCCCCTTGCCGCAGACCGCCACCCACGCAGCGCAGGAAATGAAAGCCTGGGAGCGCGACGTGATCGCAGCGCGGATCGACGCATTGCTCGCCTATGACGGGGCCGCGATTGCTCCGCGGATCGCGGCGCGCACGCTCGTCCTTGCCGCGGACGACGATTACATTGTCCCGCTCCATCATTCGAAAGCCGTGGCTGCGGCGATCCCCGGCGCCAGACTCAAACGATACCATGGCGGCGGTCATTTCTTTCCGAAAACGCGCGCAGGCGACTACAACAAGACCCTTTCTGAGTTTTGGGCGGAGACCGACCGATGAGCGATTTCGAGCAAGGCATCACACTCGTGCTGGGTCCGGAGGACGGAGAATCGATCTGGCAGCCGAAGCCGTCGACCGGCTTCATCGTCAACAAGATCAATCCCTACAATTCGCCGTTCGACAATTTCTCCACCGGCCTTCAGATTCTCGAGCCCGGCGCACATATCCGCCGCCACGCGCATGAGCGCCAGCACGAAATCCTGTTTTGCTACCGCGGCGAGGGCTATGCCGAAATCGGGGAGGATCGGCATGAGCTCGCCGAGGAAAGTATGATGCTGATCGGGCGGGGCGTGCAGCACAAGGTGGTCAATACCGGCACGGGCCAGATGCGGCTGCTCTGGATCATCAGCCCTCCCGGCCTGGAGGACTGGTTCCGCGCATTGGGCCGGCTCAAGCAGCCCGGCGACGGCGAGGCCCCGGTCTTCGAGCGGCCGGCCAATATCGCGGAAATCGAAAAGCAGCAGCGGTTCGTCCGCGGAATTGATTGACGCCAAGGTCGCTCTCAGAAAGCCGATGTCTGCAGTCCAGAGTCTGCATCAGAAGCGATCCTGCCTGTCGTGCCCGCCCGGCGCGCGGACAAGGCGCGCGCAGAAATAATGAAGGTGGCAGCACCTGTTCCGCTGAGCGTTGCGCCCGGGGCGCGCCGCCCCGCTAACGAAGCGCGGCGATATACGATCGCACCGACAGCATGATCGATTTGGCCCGGCGCGGGCACAATGCTGCTTGGTCTTCGTCTTTGACAAGCTGTTCGGATGCGCAGCCGCCCGGCGGCGTTGCCATGGCCTGATGGTCTTCCGGCACGTAGAGGTGGCCCAGCGGATCGGGCTGGCCAAGAAATGTCGGTCGTTCTGTCATGAACCCCTCCATCATCTCTCTGCCAAACATGCGCGCGTTCGCGCAATTTCAAAAGAGCCGCAGGCAACCCGGTGAACTCACTTCGCTGTGACAGGAGCCCGGCCGCGACCGTGCTGCGGGCCGTGTGTCCCCCTTGTTACGCCATTTGGCGGATACTCTTTTGATATCAGGGGTGTATGCGGACGAACCGGAGGAACTTCGACTAGAATTCCGGCACCCAGACACGGAGCATGAATGCCTCGGGGAGCATGTGATGTTGATCGACGTGATCGATAACCTTGCATCGTTCGAGCGGGCGCGCCCTGAATGGGACGAGGTTTATGGTGCCGATCCGGACGCCCAGTTTTTTCTGTCGTGGATATGGATGGCGCAGTGGATCCCGCTGCTCTCGGGCCCGTGGGCGATTCTCGCGGCAAGACCCCATGCCAACGCAAAATATGTGGCATTCTTTCCGTTGCGGTGGCGGCTCAAGGAGGAAAGGAGCGGGTTTCACAACGAGTTGTCCATGATGGGAAATTCTGCCGCCGACTATACCGGCTTCATCTGCAAGCCCGACTATGACACCCGGGCAATTGCCGCAATTGCGAGATACATCAAGCGGCTGAACTGGCGCAGGATCAATCTGGAGAATGTGCGAACGACAGAGGCCAGACTAAAGGCCCTGCTATCCAATTTCTCCGATAAGCGGTTCGATACGCGGCAACTCACCCGCGTCAACAAAAGTGACAATATCGACAATTGCATCTGCCCGGCGGTGTCGCTGCCCGGCGATTGGGACAGCTATCTCGCGGCTCGTACAAGCGCCAACATGCGGCAAAAAGTGCGGCGATTCCTGCGGCAGGTCGAAAGCGACCCCGCGCTTCGGATCACGCATTCGCACGGCGAGGACGTGGAACGTGATCTCAAAACGTTGCTGGATTTCTGGGCCGTGAAATGGGGGGCCCGCAAGGGCGGACGGCTCTCGACCATCATAAACTCGAATTACAACCTGTTGCGAAAATGCGCGCAGGCGGGCCATCTGCTGATGCCGGTCCTGTGGCGCGGCGACAAGCCGGTCGGCGCACTTGCAAGCTTCCTCGACCCGCAAAAGAGGAGCGTCCTGTTCTACATGGCCGGCCGCGACGCATCGTTCAACGATCCGCCGCCGGGCCTTGTTCTGCACGCTCACAGCATCCGCTACGCGATCGAATCCGGCTTTACGACCTACGATTTTCTGCGCGGCAACGAGCCGTATAAATATTCATTCGGCGCAACCGAGCGCCGCATTCAGTGCCTGGTGGTCAATACGCGCAGCGAGCGCAATCTCGGCGACAAGCTCACCGCGCAAAGCCTTCCGGCGGTGTTCTCGCGCTGTACCGAATTGCACAAAGCGGGAAAGCTTGCGCAGGCGGCGCGCGGTTATCGCCAGATTCTCGACACCGATCCCACGCATGCCGTCGCCCTGTACTGTTTCGGGCAGTTGATGACGACGGAAGGAAAATACGGCGCGGCGAAGCGGCTCTTTACGGAGCTGACCAAATTACAGCCCAAGTCGGAAAAGGCGTGGACGTGGCTGGCGAAAACGCTTGAGGCGCGGGAGCACTTTGCCGAGGCGGCGAAGGCCTACCGGTCGGTCATCGGCATCAATCCGAAATCGACGGCGGCGTACACCAAGCTTGGCGCGGTGCTGGTCAAGCAACGCCAGTTCGATGAGGCGGTCGCCGCATTCGACAGGGCGATACAGCTGGACCCGGACAATCTGGAGGCGCAGGTCAGTCGTGGCAACACGCTTTTCATGTGCGGGCGCCTGCCGGAGCATCTTCTGGAATATTATTCGGCCAGGAATGCCGAACTCGGCGACAAGGCCAGCGCATCGGGCGAAACGAAGTTCGCCCTGCAATGCTATCGGCAGGCACTCGCCATGAAGAGCGATCTGGCTCAGGCGCATTACGGCCTTGCGCGCATCCTCGAGGCGACCGGGGACGCCGGAGATGCTCTCCTCAGCTATCGCCGCGCTGCGGAGATCGATCCGAAATTCCGCGATGTCGGCGAACGCCTGGCTGCGATGCGCACGCCGCCCCTTGCAGCGATCCCGACCGTCTACACCGCGCAGGCATAATCAAGACATGGCGCCTGTCGGTTGCGTGGCGTGCTTGTGCGGCGCCCGTGCGCCGTTCGGTGTCGAGGGCCGATACGTCCTGGCCTACCTCCAAAGCGTATGCACCTACTCCAAAGCGTAAGCTCCTACTCCAATGTGCATCTAGGCTGCGGCGCAAGGCTCGTCCAACCTTTCCGCGCATTCGGCAGGTCCAGCGCCAGGCGCGTTGCGCCGGCCGGAGCGCAACAGACCAAAGCGAGAGGGAGGCGCCGCACCGGAGATACCTCAATCCAGATTCATTCCGGCCAGACCGGTTCCGGATGTCTTGCGAAGCGGACATGCGAGAAGGTCGTGGCCAAGACTTAACGCAACATCTCATCCACTGCATCGTGGCATCGCACAAGGTTTGTCATCGCAGACGCAGAAGATCAGCGATTGCAGACTGCAACGATGCTCCTGATGCCAACAGGAGCTGAAGTCATGTCATCGTACTCGAAGAAGGCCCCTCCGAAATCTCCTCCGAAGCCGTACGATCCGAAGGACGACCAGGACCAGAAGCAGGATCAGGACCAGAAGCAGGACCAGCTGCAAGCCCAGCTTCAGGCCCAAGGCCAGCACCAGGGTCAGGCGCAATCCCAGGGTCAGTTCCAGTTCGCCGTTCAATCGGTCGAGACCAAGGTCGAGAACGATAACGAGAACAAGAACGAAAACGATAACGATAACGAAAACAAGAACGAAAACTACAACGAGAACAAGAACGAGGTGAAGAACGAAATCGACAACAAAGTCGATAACGACGTCGACAATACGGTCGCCAACCGGGTCTACAACTCGGTCGAGAACAAGGTCGACGTGGATGTCGACATCGACATCGATCTCGGGCTCGACGGCTGGGATCCCCAGGACAATGACATCATCGACATCGAACAGATCCACAATATCCATGGCAGCGTCGTGATGCCGGATGCGGTATCTCAGACCCTCAATGGCGGTGGCAATCAGTTCAATATCGATCAGGTCAACAATCTGGTCGACAACGACCATCTCAGCAATCCGAAAGTGTCGGCCGACGATGGCGAGTTCAAGTGGGAAGCCGACGCCAAGGGCGGCTGGGTCGATCTTGACAGCGCCAATGTCGAGATGAAGGGCGACCGCTCGTCGTTCGGCGACGCGCTGAGCTCCAGTGCCGATGCGATCACCTCGCAGGAGGCGTTCACCCAGAACATCGTGATGGGCGCCAATATCCAGTTCAACAGTATCGAAGTGCAGAATATCGTCGAGCTCGACGACGCGTACTGACCACAAGGACCGGCCCGCGCGGTTCGCCGCACGGGCCTCTTTTCCGCTTCATGCGAAGACAGAAACTCCGTCCGGCTGGATGATGTCCGGCACCCTGGTAACGGGAGGCGTCAATGGTTCCCGGCGGCGTTACCGAAACCATCTGGCACTTCGTAGGCTATTTTCAGCACATCGACGACGTGATGAAGAACCGCCTCACCTATGAGCATGGCGGCATCAATCTGCGTCCGCAGGCCTATACGCTGGAGCTCAAAGACTTCTTGTCCAGCCACGATCTTGACGAACTCGATACCAAGAAAATTCCTTTCGATCTTCCTGCGCCGATCGATGCGATCAAGGATCCGGCGATCCCGCGTGATCCTGCGGCGGCGCTGCCTGAATTCGAGGACATTGAGTTTTACGGCGCTCGGTCGGGGCGTTTGCTGCCGCCGAAGCTGGATCTCCCGATCCTCCTGACGCCGGGTACGGTCGGCGCCGATCTGCCCAACATCAAGCTGACCTATTCGGCGGCCGGCGCTCAGCAGCAGCTCAACGTCCATCAGGTGAACAGCATGATGGATGACGACCGGGTTGTCATCACGGAGGGAACCGGCGTTGAACATCTGCATGACCTGGACATCGAGGCGGCAATACAGCGTCTCGTGACGGACGCCCGGGCCGAGGTGCCTGCGGACCTGACGCCGGCCGATCTTGGAACAAATGCGCTGGCGAGCTTCGTCGTTGCCCGGGATGCCGCAATGGCCGAGGACAGCGGGGCCGGACCGCATTCGGTGACGCCAGGCTATTACGTCAACGGCGAGCTTGCCGAGCGGCCTGCGGACGATTCGGCGGAGCCTGTGGCTGAGCCCGAGCCCGAAGCCAAGCGCGACACGGCGTCAAAGGGCCAGTGGGCCACGCTCGGCGAAAATCAGGCGGCCAATGCTGCGGTGATTGTCGATCTGAAGGAGGGATCGGTCGCCACGTTGGTGTTCGGCGATTTCTACAAGACCAATGTCATCGTTCAGACCAACGCCTTCATCGACAACGATTCGATCGAAGTCTCGGCGCCTGGTCTGGACACGGTCGCCGGCGGCGGAACGACATCCGACAACATCGCCGATTTCAACCAACTCGGCGGACCGTATGCCGGGATCCCGGCGCTATTTGCCGGCTATCTCTGGAATGTCGAGATCGTCGATGGCGACTTCTATGATGTCAATGTCATCGTGCAGGAGAACGTCTTGCGCGACAACGATGTTGCGGTCCAGACGACGAATATCACCCATTACCAGCTGCAAACCGGCGCAAACCAGCAGGCGAACCTGACGAAGGTCATCGACACGGACATCAAATACGATCTCATCATCATCGGCGGCGACTATCATGGCGACAACTGGATTTTCCAGCACAACATCATTCTCGATTCCGACATTCTGAAGATCGGCGCCGCGGGCGATGCCGCATCGGTGACAAGCCAGGCCGTCGAGGCCGGAGCGAACGAGCTGCTCAACAGCGCAAACATCATCAGCTACGGCGACAACACTTTTGCCGAGCCGACCGAGGATATGCTGCGCGTTGTCGATGCGCTGGACGCTAGGGAAACCGTTCTCGACCCGTCCTATGGATGGTTCGTTCCCGGAAACGGCTCCGGGCTGCTCAATGTGCTCTACGTCACCGGCAGCTATTACGACATCAATGCGATCTGGCAGATCAACGTCATCTCCGACGTCGACACCCTGGTGCAGTATCTCGGCAAGACGCCGCCGAAATCGCTCAATCCCGATGGAACCTTGACGCAATCCGCGTCCACCGGCGGCAACACGGCGATCAACGAGGCGGTCATTGTCGATGTCGGATCGACCTTCACCTTTCTCGGCGGCACCGCCTATCAGGACACAATTCTGATCCAGGCAAATCTCATTGGCGAAAACAACGACAAGATCGTTGTCGGCGATCCCTCGACGCTGGTGCCCGAGATCGTGGCCTTTACCGGTGAAACGGTTCCGGCCGAGGACGTTACCGAAATCAAGGCGCCGGTCGTCCCTGACGACATGATCGGCAGCATTCTGACCTGAGGCTGGAGGAGGGCGTCCCGAGCCGGCGAAAACAGCAATCAGCACGCGCCGCCACGGGTCAACAGGGAAGGCCACGATGGGAGATCAGGACGACCGGCGTCATCCATACGCGGGCGATGCTTGGCCCGCCGGCTCGACGTCGTCATCGGGGCGGGCCGGTGAGCGCCCGTCCGCAGGCGCACCTGCCGGGCCCGGCACAGACGCATCGGCGGGCCGCACCGACGCAGACAAGGTGATTTCCCTGCGCAGCCGGCTCGATATGCTGGCACGCGAGGGCGGCCAATCGGCAGAGCGCGCAGCGGCTGACCGCTTCATCAACCCTCAGCTGCGCGGTCGCAGCGACGAGCAAAAGCCGGAAGTCGCCGATGGGGCGGGGGCTGCGACCGGTGCGCCCGCGGTTCAGACGCCGCATGCAGCAGCGCCGCTCCAAGGCCCGGACAAGCCTGAGCTGAAGGCGGATACGGCTCCCGCCGAAATGCCGGTTCATGGCAAAACCAATGGCGCCACGCCGGCCAACGGCCGCGGCGCGTCCTCCTCGCCTCAGGCAAGCACGGCGGCGCCGGCTTCCAACGGTAACGGCGGTTCGGTGAATGGCGCCGGCGGGGGAGGCGGCGGCGGCAACGGCTCCGGTCCGCTCGAGCAGCGCTCGGAGGACAAGGATTTCCGCGAGGTTTTGCGCAAGGGCCTTTCGGTCTGCCGCCGCAATATGGTGATCGTCGGCATCTTTTCGATCGCCGTCAATCTGCTGCTGCTGGCGATCCCGATCTATCTCTTCAACGTATCGGATCGCGTCCTCACCAGCCGCAGCACCGATACGCTGATCATGCTGACGCTGGTCGTGTTCGGCGCCATCGGCGCGCATGTCCTTCTCGACATGATGCGCCGCTTTATTCTGATGCGGGTTGCGGTGGAAACCGAAGCCAAGCTCGGCGCTCCGGTGTTGAGTGCGGCGGCAAAGTCGGCGCAAGCGGGCTCCATTCGCGAATTTCAGACCGTCGCGGACCTGCAGCAATTGCGCGCCTTTGTCACCGGTCCCGTGATTCTGACGATGTTTGATTCGCCAGTGACGCCGGTTTACCTGCTGGTGGTGTTCCTCATCCATCCGCAGCTTGGCTTTATCGTGACCACCGCCGGACTGGCGTTGATCGTTGTTGCACTGATCAACCAGAAGATTACGGCGGTCGCCTTCTCCAGGGCCAATGCGTTTTCCACCCGCGCCAATCTCCAGGCGGAATCCATGGCGCGCAACGCCCAGGTCATCAACGCCATGGGCATGATTCCGGAGGGCGTGCTGCATTGGGGTCGGGAAACAGCGGAGTCCCTCAAAGCGCAGGTCGAAGGGCACGACCGCAACATCATCATGACCGGCGTGTCGAAATTTCTGCGGCTCGCAACACAGATCATGATCCTTGCCTGGGGCGCCGTGCTCGCCCTCGACAATCAGCTCACCGCGGGCATGATTATTGCCGCCTCGATCGTCGCAAGCCGCGCGCTCGCACCGCTGGAGGGCACGATCGAGGGTTGGCGCAGCTTTGTCCAAGCCCGCACGGCATATGCCCGCGTCAAGTCGCTGTTGCAGAATTCCCCGCTCAATCTGGCGCGGCTGCGGCTGCCGCGGCCGGAAGGGCGGCTAAATGTCGAGCGCATCCTGTATGTGCCGCCGCCGAACAAGAAAGTGATTCTCAACGGCGTCAGCTTCCAGCTGGATCCCGGAGAGTCGCTTGCAATCATCGGGGCATCGGGCACCGGCAAGTCGACGCTGGCACGAATGCTGGTCGGTTCGATTTCGCCGACTGCCGGAAATGTCCGGCTCGACATGATGGATCTGCGCAACTGGGATCCGCGGCAATTCGGCGAAAGCGTCGGATATCTGCCTCAAGACGTGCAGCTATTCCCGGCCTCCATCAAGCAGAATATCGCCCGCATGCGCGACGACGCCACGGATGCCGCCATCTTCGACGCTGCGGAAATGGCCGACGTTCACGAGATGATTTCCGAATTCGCGCAAGGCTACGAAACCCAGATCGCGATCGACGGCAGTCCGCTGTCCGGCGGGCAGAAGCAGCGCATCGGCCTGGCCCGGGCGTTCTACGGAAATCCGCGCCTGATCGTGCTCGACGAGCCGAATTCCAATCTCGATGCTCGCGGCGAGCGCGCGCTGGCCGATGCGCTTTTGCGCGCCAAGCGCAGAAGCCTCACCGTTGTCACGATTACGCAGCGGCCGGCGCTCCTGCAGAGCGTCGACAAGATCATGATTCTCAGCAACGGAACGGTTCAGGCTTTCGGCAAGCGCGACGAGCTGCTGCCGCTGATCGCCAGCGGCAAGGCCCTGAACGGCAGCAAGGAGCCTCCGCCCGGCGACGGACCGGTGATGGACGCCTGAGGACAACGAGGCGAAGCCATGTCGAACGCGTCGACTGATGAAAAGATGTGGTATGCGGGCGTTCCAAGGTCTGCCCGCATCTATACCCTGTTCGGCACGATCGTTCTTGCCGGTACCGTGCTGGGTTTCGGCGTTTGGGGCGGAACCGCGCCCATTGCCGGCGCGGTGGTTGCATCCGGGGTCTTTGTCGTCACCGGGCAGAACAAGATCGTCCAGCACCTTGAGGGCGGCGTTATCCGCGAGATTGCGGTGCAGGAGGGCGACCGGGTTCAGGCGCAGCAGGTTCTCATAACACTGGACGACACCGCGCCAAAGGCGGAGCTGCGGCGTCTGGAACTGCGCCTGACGCGGCTTCAGGCGATGGCGGCCCGTCTGCTGGCGGAGATGAAAGAGGAAACCAATCTTGAATTTCCCGAGAGCATTCTTCGGGCGGCACAGGATCCTGACATTCAGCCGATCCTTGAAAGCCAGAAGCTGACATTCGAGGCGCGGCGCCAGTCCCTGAACAGCGAGATTGCGACGATCGAGGAGGGCATCAACGCGCTGCAGGAGCGCGTCGAAGGCGCAAAATTGCAGATGGCCGGCGTACGGGAGCAATTGCGGCTGCTCGCAGAAGAGATCGAGGCGAAAGCGCATCTTGTGAAGAGCGGCTTTATTCGCAAGCCGGAATTGCTGGCTTTGCAGCGCGCCGAGGCCAACCTGCAGGGCGAACTCGGCCGCCTGCAGGGCGAGTTGGGCGATGCCCGCGAACGCATCTCGCGCGGCCGCGAGCAGATCGCCGCTGCACGGAAGGCGGCCGTCAAGACCGCGGTCGAGCAGCTTCACGATGTCCGCGCCGAGCTGAGCGATGTGCGCGAACGGATCCGCACGGCGCAGGGGGTTCTCGACCGAATCCAGATCGTCGCTCCGGTCAAGGGTATCGTTGTCAAGCTTCGCTACCACACGCCGGGCGGGGTTATCGAAGCTGGCAAGAACATCATGGAAATCCTGCCGCTTCAGACCGAAGTGATCATCGAGGTGCGGATCCGTCCGCAGGACATCGATCACGTCAAGCCGGGGCAGCACGCGATGGTCCGTCTCACCGCGCTTAATCAGCGCCTGACGCCGATGATCGGCGGGCGTGTGGTCTATGTGTCGGCCGATGCGGTGCCTGACGAGAAGAAAGGCGTGCAGCAGGCGCAAAGCGACATCTATCTCGCCCGTATCGCGCTTAATCCTCAGGATGCCGCGCTGATTCCCGATTTCACGCCGACTCCCGGCATGCCTGCCGAAGTCTACATCACCACCAGCGAACGGACATTCTTCGAGTATCTCACGCGACCGATCCGGGACAGCATGGCGCGGGCGTTCCGGGAGAACTGATGCGCACGAGAGATTGAGAACGATAGCGGAATTGATCCCGGCTTATTCCCCAGCCCCCAACCTCATAAGCACGGGATCAAGCGACTGGCCCCTCACTCCCCCTCCCCCCAAGGGGCCAGTCGCACCTTTTGTCGCATCAAGCTGAGGGAAGGTCGCAAGGCATCGCCAAGGGGATTACCAGGGATCAGCACGCGGACCACCAAGGGATTACATCACCAAGTTATCACCGGAGGATCACGATGAGGGATCCGGGATCGCGATATCGCAAATGCCGCAACGCGAAGAACTGCAACAGACCTATGCCCGGGACTGCGAAAGTCTGCCGGCCGGCTTGAATCAACTGGGCGCGATCTCCGGGCCGTCGAGCAGATCGTTGGCCATAATCGCAACTTCGGTTCGGTTTCTTGCACGCAGCTTCTTCATGATGTGGCGCACATGCACTTTCACCGTTCCCTCGCGCATATTCAGTTCATACGCGATCTGCTTGTTCGCTTTGCCGCGGCGAAGCGCGACCAGAACGGCAAGCTGACGGGCGGTAAACAGAACCTTCCTGTCGATGTCGCCGCGTGGTGGCGCACGTTCGGCTGGCGGCAGCGCGTCAAGCAGGGCGCTGGCCGGAGCGAAGGTGCCACCGGCTTCGATCAGCCGCATGGCCTCCAGCGCGACATTGAGGGTGACGCTGGTCGGGATGTAGCCGCGGGCACCGCATTTCAGCGCCGAGACCACGCGGCTTGTATCCTCGGAATCGGAAACGACCACAACTGGAACATTGGGGGCGCTCGCGTTCAGGAGCGCGAGATTTTGATGAAGTTCCGTGTTCTCGGCTTCCTTGGTCCCAAGGCTGTAGAGTATGAGCAGGGGTGCATAGGGCGTCGTGGCGTCTCGCCACTCAGAAATGCTGGCGAAGGCCAGAACCGGACCGATGCCGATCTCTTTCAGGCATTTGACCAGGCAATCGCGGATCAGAATCCGCTGCTCGATCACAACGATCGCAGTTGCCGGCGGTTCGGAAAAATGTGCGGCGCCATTCCCCAGCGATGTGCTGGGCACTTCCGCAACAGACGCGCCGTTCGCCTCAATGTGTGTTTGCGAAGCCCGTCCGGACATCGACCCAGAACGCGGTCCCATACCTAGTCTCCTCAGCTGCCGAGGTTTTGCCGGGCGGTCTGCCGACTTTCATCTGAAGGGTCGCCATTTCGTTCTCCCTCGAATTTCAATGCTTGTCGTTGTGGACGGTAAACCTTGCGCCAGCCGCTCGACGGCGAGCCGCGCATGCTTTTTGGATGAGCCGATTCGATAGGAACTGTGGCAGTCGTACGATTGCCGCGGAGGAGGGCGTCGGGGACGCTGTCGAACGGTCAGCGGCTGAAGATGTGAGACTGGTGCGTGAAGCCGAATGCGCAAGGCAGCGAACAAATGTCCGGATCGCAAAAACCCGCCGCAGCGGCGATCTTGCTAACGCTCGCATACACAACATCGACGCAACACGTTCCAAAGGCAGTCCTCCCGGCTGGGACCGACATGGAAACAAAGACCGACACGGGCACAAATTTTGCGGTTGTCCGTACTCCGATGCCCTTCTCGCTAAACCCCACCTGTCGCTGTGGACGACCGTCGCAAAACATTGATTTATCAGCGTTTCTGACCATGAATTATCCACATAATTTTTAGGCAATTCAATGGCAAATATGTCCCAAACCCGACTTTGTGGCGACGCGCTGCCTCACTTCTTCGGCATCAGGTCCGACGCCAGGTCACTGCGGCGGCAATGCCGGTACGGCGCAATCGTCAATCCGAAGATCGGTTATTTTGCGCGATCGTTTTTTCTGACGCGCTTGTCGTCGCGCGCAGGCGATGCGGCAGACGCGCGGTCTTCGCGTCGTCTGCCGTTGCTGAGATGCTGATCGAGTTTTGGCATGAAAGTCCAGATGTCACGATTGAGCATTTTCAGCCCCTGAACCGCCATCACCATTTCTTTGATACGCGCCTCATCCATCGGCTTCACCTCGCCGAGCTGGAGCCGCTTGCGGGTTTCGACGATGCGGATCGAGTGCGTATGCGTGATGTTGCCGCGACTATCGACGTTGTACATGCAGTGATTGAACTCGTTGCGAATGCGCGTGTAGTCGTTGAAGCGCTCGATCAGGTCGTCCAGCGTCCTGATGATGGTGCGGTCAGTGACCCGTGTCCTTGCAAGGCGCTGGATCAGATCCAGCCGCGCGCGTGTGGTGTTGAGTGTCGCAAAAACGATGGCGGCCGAGGTCTGGTCGGTCCTCAGCAGGATCATCAGAAGGTAGATGAAAAGGCTTTCGTTGTTCGACCAGCTGAAAACCAGGTTCCCGATCAATGCCAGCACCGTGGTGCGCCGGTCGGCCGATTTGGGCGCGACGGCGTCGATGCTCTCGAAATCGGGCCTCGGCGGCAATGGTGCGGGCATGGGGGCCTCCGCGGACATCCGGCCGTCTGGCGACGGAGCAGCGTTCAGCACGCCGTCAGTAAAATCATATATGATGATGCTCTAGCAGAACCGCCCGGAAAACAAGGCCTTCAAGGGAAGGTCTGCCGGCGACGTGGCAGACGGGGTGACCCGGGCGCAGACGACGATCGAGGCGAAATGCCGGGGCCCGGACGATGTGGCCGACGCTACGAGCGCTGTGGAACGCCCGCCGTGGACGAAGAGCCGCGGTCGCGGCCATTGCGCCGCTTGTGGCCCGGAGCCGGCAACGGCTTGACGGCATTCCGGAACAGGCCTGGTTCGATCCCTATATCGTCGGTTTCATGGTCATGCTGATCACGCTTGCTGCGCGGCGGGCCGTCAACATTGCGGACAGTCAGACGCTTGGCGCCGTGCAAACCGAAGCATGGAGTCAGATCACAAGTCTGCGCGGCGATGCAATCGGCGAGGAGACGTTGCATCTCAGCGCATCCGGCCATCAGGCCTTCGAAGCCGGCTGCCGCAATGCGATTGCCTTCGATCTCGCGCTTTACGGCACGTCGTCGGCCGGAGTAGCGGACGGGGTCTCCGACAACATTGACGAACTGGAATTGTACCCCACCGGATCGCCCCATTCTCCGGGCCACCGCGAACGCATCCTCGCCTTGTGGCAACTCTATTTCGAAAGCCATCTTCACCGCTGAAGCCGATAGCCCGTAACGCCGGGTCGCTTTCCGATGTGGCCGCGCGGCCAATGCTATGCATGCAATATGAAATTATCGCTTGTCAGGTTGACCCTGCCGGCGAGTACGATTTCGATCTCCGCCGCGCCGGTGTCGCCGTCTGTGTCGGCCACGATATAGGTGTTGTCAGACTTGCGGTCATAATACCAGGTCACGCTGTGTTCGAGCACGGTGCGCGAATCCGTCTGTCCGGCGAAGAGAAATGACCGGTCGGCGGCGCCGCCGTCGATGGCGGACAGATCAATCTTGTCATATATCGCGTCGAAATCGGTAACGAAGTCCCGCGCGCAGGGCAGGGAATCGATGTCCGACAGGAATACAAAGGTGTCGCAGCCCTTGCCGCCGGACAGGATGTCGGCGCCGTAGCCGCCGGAGATGATGTCGTCGCCGTTTCCGCCGCTGATCCTGTCGTTGCCCAAGCCGCCGAAGATCGTGTCGTTGCCGCTATTGCCGTAGATTTTGTCGTTGCCGGAGCCGCCGTAAATGACATCGTCCCGGCCGGTGCCCTTGACATCGTCGTCGCCGGCGCCGGCAAAGATTGTGCGGCCCGGCTCATGTTTGTCGCTTTTGAACCAGATGAAGTCGTCGGCCCGGGTGCCGAAAACGGTGCCGTCGCAATCATATGCAATGCGTTTTCCAGCGGCTTTTTCGTCGAAGTCGTTCGGGTCCGAGGTGATAAGTCGGATGGTGAAGCTGTCCGAGAGCGGACTGTGATTGCCGGCAGAGTCTGTCGCGGTCGCGGTGAAGCTGTGACGGCCATCGGTCAGTGCGGACGAGGTAAACGCAAACAGGCCCGGCGTCTTGGTTTCTGCAGCCAGCCCCGCAAACGCGCCGTCGCGATAAACCGTGACGGTTGATCCGGCCTCCGCGGCGATAACGAGGGTTGGCGTGGTGTCGCCGGTCAGGTTGAGGCCGGCGCAGCAGGACGCGTCGGCCAGTTCGACAAAGACCGGCGCCGATGGGGGAGTGGTGTCGATCTGGACCGTGACGTCGCATGAGGCGGCGCTGGTATTGCCGGCCAGATCGGTCGCGGTTGCGGTGAAACGATAGCCGCCGTCGGCGAGGACGCCCGGTGCGAATGTGAAGATGCCGGGCGTGCCGGTTTCGGTCGCCGTGCCGACAAGCGTACCGTTCTGATAGATCTGCACGGTGGAGCCGGCTTCCGCGTCGATGACGAGGATCGGCGCATTGTCGCCGGTTGGCTTGCCCTGCGGAACGTCCGACAGCACCGAAACGACCGGCGGATCCGGCGGTTGCGTGTCGATCACGACGACGAAAGCGCGCGAGTTCGGGCTGACGATCTGAGTCGCTGCAACCGCAAGCGCGGAGAGGGTCGAGAAAGCCGAGAGGCTGGAGCGGGCGGCGGCATTGTCGCTCGATGTGGCGATCGCGGCAACGAAAGCGTGTTCGCCGTCTGACAGGGGGCCGGTAGTGAATCGCCAGACGCCGTTTGCGTCGGCGGTTGCGGAACCGAGCAGAATCCCGGCATCGTAGATCGCGACATTCGTTCCGGGACTTGCGGTGCCGAACAGCACGAGATTGTTGTTGTTGGTGATCCGGTCGCCGTCGACGCCACTGTCGAATGTGAAGGCCGTGATGGCCGGAAGAATGACTTTCGGCGGCGGGGGCGGCGGCGTCTCGACCGGCCTGAACTCGACGGGGTTCAGCAAAAAGCCCTGGACGCGCTCGGGCACCGGATCGAGCGGGAGCAGGTTGATCGGGATGACCAGCGGCTGGAACTCCTCCGGCAGGATTGTGTCCGGCGCCGAGCCGGATCCCGGACCCCCGGCAAAACCGAGGGAGAACGTGCCCATCACGGCTTGCTGCGCGGCCTGAAGCTCTTCCATGCGGGCCGAACTATTGACGCGCCGTTCGACCGAACCGTCGTCGTCGACGATATAGGTGAGGCCCGGATCGTCGGCGATCACCACCGTTCCCGATTTCGTCACGATCTCGAAGGTGCCGTAGGGAGAATCCCTCGTGGTGATCGTGTCGTCGTCGGTCGTCAGCGCCCGCGCCTGTTCCAGATCGCGCAGGATCGCGTAGGCAAAAACCGCAAGCGACAGCATGCGAAGACCGAGATTGCGCACGACGCCTGCAATTTGCGGGGATGCGCGGCTCAGTCGCGCGGCGCGGTGGCTGCGCCAGCCGGCAGCGCGTTCGTTCAACGTCACGCAGGCATTCGGCGCCAGCGTTATCCGCGCGCCATTGGCAAGCGTTATGGTGGCCGTGCTGCTCGCGCCGGTGGCGATCATGTCGCCGGCGGAAACAATATCGCCGGGATAATTCTGATCAGAATATCGTCCGGACCGTCCGACGGCGATCGACCCAATCGCCGAAAAAACGGTCCCGATGGCATTGCGAGAGCTGCTCGCACGCGGGGTACTCGAGTAACGCATGGCCGGACACTCGAGCAACGCAAACAAAACGAATAACGAATTGATAGCACATGAGAAGGGCGGTGACACCACGCGATCGCCGAGACCGCGCGTTGCAAGCGCATCAAAATGGTTGGTTCAGCTATCCCTTTCTACCTCGAAAGGTCATACGTCTTTTGATGTGCGCCCGCCCTTCAATCTGCTCTGCTTGGCGACAGGGTCATCCGCATTGATGCGGCAGTCGCATCGTGATAATTGTGACGCGCCTTGTTGAAGGCTACGCGCTTGGAGGCTCAGATGCGAGCGCAAGCAATCGCCTTCTGCGCAAGCCTGGTCTTGCCGGCTGTCGTTGCCCTGACAAGTCCGGCGCTGGCGCAGTCCGGTTCGGAAGCAAATCCGATCGGGCGCTTGGTTGCTGTGACCGGCTCCGTTACAATTGAACATACCGCGGCCGTCGCACGACTCGCCAAGCTATCGCCATCGCCGGGCCGGGCGGTGGCCGGCGAAAGCGTTTACGTGGGTGACGTGATCCAGACCGGAGCCGACGGGAAGGCCGGAATCGCCTTTTCCGACGGCACCGCATTCAACATGTCCAGCAATGCGCGCATGGTTCTGGATGCGTTTGTCTACGACCCGGACGGAAAATCGAATGCGAGCGTTCTTAGTCTGACCAAAGGAACGTTCACCCTGGTGGCCGGACAGGTGGCGAAAACCGGAACCATGAAAGTCGAAACGCCGGTCGCGACCATGGGGATCAGAGGCACGACGCCGCATGTCGAGATTGCCGACGACGGCACGGTATCGTTTGCGACCCTGATCGAAGAGGGCAGGGCCGCGGTTCAGCAAAAGCAGGACAAGGGCAAGCCTGCGCGGCAGCGCCGCGCCGGCAATGAGGCCGAGCGGCTGAAAGGCAATGAGCGGCTGAAAGACATCGACAGGAATATCAGCATCAGGCTCAAGATCTGTCAGGGATGCTAGCACCGCCATTCAGGAGTGATCGCAGGTCCGCGCCGCGCACGCGATGGGTCGTGGTTGCGGCGATGGTTTCGTTGCTGCCGGCGGGGGCTGCGGCGCAAACGCACCGGATGAAGAATGTCGCGCTTTGCAATGGGGCCGACCGGACGTCGAGCGAGCCTCAGATCAGGGGATGTACCGCGCTCATCGGTTCGAAGGGCGAGACCCCGCGCGTTCTCGCCATCGCCTACAACAATCGCGGCAATGCCTATGTCGCGCAGGGCGACTATGACCGCGCGATCGAGGACTTCGATAAGGCCCTGACCATCGATCCCACCTACGCCAAGGCCCTCAATAACCGCGCCGTTGCCTTTGGCAAGAAGGGGCAGCACGAGCAGGCCGTCCGCGACCTCGATGCCGCGATCGCACATCATCCCGGATACGCGCTGGCCTTCGCGAACCGCGGCGATATTCATCTGAGGTCGGGACACTTCCAGCGTGCCGCCGGGGATTACAGCGAAGCGATCCGCCTGCAGCCAACATCCGCGGCGTTGAGCGGCCGCTGCCGCGCGCGGGCCGGGCTGGACGATGTGCACGGCGCGCTTGCCGATTGCAACGAGGCGGTGAAAGCGGGACCGGACGCGGCCGCGCTGGAATCGCGCGGCCTCGCATATCTGAAGCTTGGCCAATGGGATCTGGCGGTCGCCGATTATGACGCGGCCTTGACGATGGATCCGCAGCGTGCGGCCGCGCGCTATGGGCGCAGCCTGGCATATTCAAGAATGGCAGCGCCGGACCGCGCCGCGGCCGATGTCGCCGGTGCACTTTCAGCCGCGCCGGATATCGCCGATGAATTCGCGCGCTTTGGACTGAAGTGAGGTCCGCAGCCGTAACCCGGATCGCGCAATTCCGCAGAACGGCCGACGCGAAAGCCCCGCATGCCGGAGAAGTTCCGCCCGGACGGCGGGCCACTCGAGAATAGGTCCAAAGAGAGCAAAAAAGGGTTGCCGAACCCGCCGTGTCCGCTAGTGAAATCGGACCGCCCATCATCTTCGCACCATAGACGCCAGCAAGCCAGTCCAAGCCAGCCAGGCGCGTCAACCTCGCAGGAGGCCTGGCTTTGGCGATCACCATCACCGCTGGCAACAATGGCATCAATGTCGCGGCCTATCTCGCCGATTTCGACACGACTTTCACGCGCTCCGGTTTTGGGTGGTTCGACAGCAACCCGGCGGCGATGTCGGGCTCACAATACGCCGTCACCGAGTCTCCGAATCTGCTCGGCGATCCGTCAAAGCAGGCGGTTTTCTTCGACTCGGCGGGCGGCTTCTCCTATTCGATGGCGACCCATCAGGTCAGCGGTTCCGTCAGCGCGATCACGTTCGGCTATGGCCTGACCCACAGCGCCGGCTCGTTCCAGCTGTCGCAGATGGATATGCGAATTTCCGGGATCACCTCCGGCAATGCCGCTCAGGATCTGCTTTGGGAGGCGATGAATGGAGACATCACGACTCTCCTCAATATCCTGAATAGCAACCAAATTCACTTCGTTGGCGGCAACGGCGGCGATGTGTTCCTTGGTTACGGCCAGAATGACATCGTCGAAGGCGGCGACGGCAACGACATTCTGGGCGGAGGAGCCGGCGACGACACCCTGACCGGGGGCGCCGGCAGCGACATCTTCGTCTATGACGGCCAGGGCGCGGATATCATTACCGATTTCGAGGCCGGTAGCGACACGATCCGCATCACGGCGACCTATTCGAATTTCGCCGAACTGCAGAACCACATCTCCCTGGTCAATGGCGGTGCCGACACCAGGATCGATTTCGGCGGTGGCCATTCGCTGACGCTGACCGGCTTCAATGCGGCTTTGAGCGAAGATTATTTTCTGTTTGGACCGCTCGTGCCGACAGACCCGACGGGGCCGCAAGCCTCGGTCTCGGGAAACGGCATCGATATCGCCGATGGCGACAGCAGCCCGGATGCTGCGGATGGCACCGCGTTTGGCGCGGTTCTGGTAGGAGAAACCGCAATCCAGACCTTCACCGTGACCAATAACGGCGACGAGGTGTTGACAACATCGAAGCTGAAGCTGCCGAAAGGCTTTTCGCTGGTCGGATCGACCTTGCCCTCGACCATAGCACCGGGACAGTCCGTGTCCTTCCAGGTGCAGCTCGATACCAAGAAGGTCGGCGCCTATAGCGGCGTGATCACATTCTCCACCAACGGCGTCAGCGACAAGGTTTACGATTTCGCGATCTCCGGTTCGGTGGTCGAGCCCAAGATCGACGTGCTCGGCAACGGCGTCAGCATCAAGGACAATTCGAAGAAGGCCTCGATCGCCAATCACACCCAATTCGATGCCGGGATCGGGTTTGAGGATACGCCGCCGGTCCGTACCTTCACCATCAGCAACGCTGCGGGTGCGGCGCCGTTGACCATTTCCAGCGCGACGCTGGAGGGCGTGGGCTTCACCCTCCTCACCGACCTGACCGGCGTGGTTCTGCAGGGCGGGGAATCGATCACCTTTGACGTCGAGATGGACACCACCATCGCGGGAACGCGCTCCGCGCGGATCGTGATCAACAACAACGCCGGCAAGCTGTCGGAATATGACTTCGTTGTCACCGGAACGGTCGGGCCGCGCAATGTGGTCGGCAGCGACGGCGTCGATGATGTCTTCATCGCGACCGACAATGCCGAGAATTTCGACGGGAAAGGCGGCATCGACACGGTGAGCTATGCGAACGCCACGGCCGGTGTGGTCGCAAGTCTTGCCAGTCCCAACAAGAATGCCGGTTTCGCGGCCGGCGACACCTATACCTCGATCGAGAAGCTCATCGGATCGGCCTTCAACGACACGCTGACGGGAGGAGCCGACAACACCATTCTCGAAGGCGGCGAGGGCGCCGACCGGCTCGACGGCGGCAAGGGCGTCAATACCGCAAGCTATGCCAATGCGGCAACAGGCGTCACCGCCGATTTGTTGAGCGCCGGCAACAATACCGGCGAGGCCGCGGGCGATACCTACAAGAACATTCACAATCTCCTCGGCTCCGCGTTCGACGATACGCTGGTGGGCGACAAGAAGGACAATGCGCTCGACGGCGGCGACGGCAACGACGTCCTGATCGGCAATGGCGGGTCCGATACGCTGACCGGCGGGCTCGGCGCCGACACCTTCGTTTTCCTCACCGAGAAGGACGGCGGCAAGACCGGCGACGTCATCACCGATTTCGTTCCGGGCGAGGATCTGATCGGAATTTCCAAGAGCGGGTTCAAGCTGCTCGCCGGCCTCGACCTCAGCGGCTTTCAGGCCGATTACTTCGTCAGCAATGAAAGCGGCGTGGCTGCAACGGCGACCAACCACGGCCAGTTCGTGTTCGACGAGTCGACGAGTCAGCTCTGGTGGGATCCGGACGGCGCGGGCAAGAAAGCGGCCGTGCTGCTCGCCACTTTCTCCAACGGCGCGCAACTCACGGCGTTGGACTTCGATCTGCTGGCATAGGCCGCTGCTGCGGGAAAGGTGCCCGGGGTGGCAAGCATCGGCTTAACGAGAAGCCTGCATGCGGTGAGCGCGTGTGACACGGTCGTGAGGGCGCCGGCGCAACGGCGCCGCCCCGGCCTGTTGCAAAGGCTGGCGCTGGCCGCACTCGGCGCCACAGCGGTTTCGGTCCATGAGACGCCGTCCTTTGCGCAGGTCACGCTTGATCCGATCGACGTTGCTGCCGGGACCAACCGCAAGCCGCGCCGGGCGCAACCCGCCCCCGCCGCCGCGCCCGCCGGCGGCGAACAGGACGCAGGCGCGCAGAGCGCACAAAGCGAAGCCCCCGGCAGCAGCGAGCCCAAGGGTTTTCAAGGTACGCCCGACTGGGTTTACAGCACTCCGGCATCCGTCAGCGTCATCAGCCGCGAGACCATCGAGCAGCGCGCGCCGCGCAACACCAGCGATCTGTTCCAGGACATGTCGGGCGTTTTCACGCCCACCGACCGGCAAAATCCGGGGATGACGGTGAATATCCGCGGCCTCCAGGAGCAGGGCCGCGTCAATGTGACCATCGACGGGGCGCGGCAGAATTTCCAGCAGGCCGGCCACAATGCCGTCAGCTCCGTCTATGCCGATCCGGAATTGATCGGCGGCGTCGTGGTCGAGAAGGGGCCGATCTCGACGGTCGGCGGCGCGGGCGTGATCGGCGGGGTGGTGACACTGCGGACGCTCGAAGCCGACGACATTCTGTTGCCGGGCAAGACCCATGGCTTCCGCTCGCGCGCGATCACCGGCACCAACCAGTTCCGCTACACGACAAGCCATGCGGCTGCGGCGAAGAGCGAGAATGTCGAATTCGTCACCGCCGTCTCGCGCAAGGAAACCGGACAATACGAGCCCGGACAGAATGGCGAACTCGAATTCGTCGGTCCCGGCCAGCCGGTGAAATTCACCAACCAGAATAACTGGTCGGGCCTGGCCAAGCTCACGCTCCGGCCGGCCGACGACCAGACCTTGAAGCTCGGCTATGTTGCGCTCAAGAATGCGTTCTCGACCGGTGACGGGATCTATATCGATAATAACCAGCTGACCACGCAGACGGCGACCGCCGACTATTCGTGGAAACCGAACCCGCTCATCGATCTGAATGCCAAGCTGTGGTGGTCGTCGACCGACAATCACCAATACCGGCCGCCGCGCATCTCCTATGGCTATTTCGACCTGCAATACGGGCTGACGTCTTTCGGCGGCAGCGTGACCAACACCGCGCGCTTCGACATTCCGCTGTTCAATGTCAGCTGGATCAGCGGCGTCGAATATTTCAAGGACCAGACCAAAACCGGGGTCATGACCGATCAGACCAATCCGTCTGATGCCGAATGGTTCTCCGGTCCGACGCCCGCGGGCGCCCGCGATGTCGCCAGCGCCTTCAGCCAGATCACGCTGAAGCAGGGCGAGTGGCTCGAATTGATCGCGGGCGGGCGATACGACCTTTATTCGCTGAAGGGCTCCGGCAACTTCATCAATGCCTGCGGTCCGTTCGCAGTCGAGTGCACCCAACCGTTCTCGGTCGACAATTCGGAAGGGCGGTTCTCGCCGACCTTCACCGTGGCGGTGACGCCGTTCAAGGGCCTGCAGCTCTACGGCAAATATGCCGAAGGATTCCGGCCGCCGCAGATCATGGAGACGCTGCAATACGGCCGGCATATCGGCAACGGCGTGCTGTTCGGGCCCAATCCGAACCTGTTGCCCGAGACCTCGAAGACCTTCGAGGCCGGCGCCAATATCAAATACGACAATGTGTTTTTTCAGGGCGATGGATTTCGCGCCAAAGCCGCGATTTTCGAGACCAAGGTCGACAACTTTATCACCAACGGCGTCGGGCGCTTTCCGCAGGCCGGGACGTTCGGCAATGCGGTGCAGACCGCGTTCGTCTTCGTAAATCTGCTCGGTCCGACCACCACCATGAAGGGGTTCGAGGTCGAAGCCTCCTACGATGCGGGCAAGGCCTATATCGGCGGCAGCTATACCAGCCTGAAGGCGACCTATGACGGCGTGTTCGATCCGTTCTTCGCCGGTCCGCCCGACGGTGACGCCTATCTGCCGCTGCTGCCGGAATGGGAACGCCAGTATTTCTTCATCTTCGTGCCGCCGAAGGAGAAATACTCGCTGGACGGCGGCTTACGCTTCTTCGACCGCAAGCTGACGGTCGGCGGCCGCATGACCTATGTCGCGCCGACCATCCCGCTGACCAGCGAGGAGATGATCGAGACCTATAAGCAAAAGAGCTATCATCTCTACGGCCTCTATCTCTCGTTCGATCTCAACGAGAATCTGACTGCGCGCATCAACGTCGATAACCTCATGGACAAGGCCTATGTCGACGCCATGGGCGTGCCGACCTATCCGGCGCCCGGGCGCACCATCACTTTCTCGATGCAGGGCAAATTCTGAGCGAATTCCAGGCGGTGCTGTCGTGCCGGATGATCTGCACGTGCGCTTGCGCGATTGCGCAACTGCGTTCTCGACCATGCGCGCTTCATCCGCTCTTGGGTGGCGCAAGTTTGTTTTGGTTCTAAAGAACAGGGTAAATTCTGTTGCTTTTCTAAACTTCAAATTCACTTTCTGTGCTGACAGCGGCGATGTTGTGATGCAGTAGTGACCGTATCCGGCGCCAGCAAGCCTCTCAGCCAGCCACGCTTTTACATCGTGATCGGGAGACTTGCCGTGGCTTTCACAATGTTTGCAAACAACGTGGCATGTAACTGCTGATGTCTGACGCAGCAGGATCGATGCCGTAGCCGGCCTTGCGCATCCATGCGCGACTGCGCCGACGCTGACCTGCCGGCGTTCCGGCGTCCGCCGCAACCAGGCATCCGCACCAATCCCGACGCGACCGGCAAACGCGCGCGGCTCGCGCATCTCTCGACTTAAGGAAGTAGTCCATGAGCACCATGATCACCATCGACGCCTCGACCGCCGCATCCGGAATGAATTTCGAGGCATTCATCCGCGGCGGATTCATCTCCGATGCCACCGGTGGCGGCTTTCCGGTCTTCGACAACTCGACGCAGTTTTCCGGCAGCGAGATGATGATCAGCTACGGCTCTGACCCGGCCTCCAAATACGTCCTTGCGCATGGGTCTCTTGAATATTTCTTCGGCACGCACACGGTCTGGGGCGAGATCGGAACCATCGAGTTCGGCTATCGTGGATCGGGCAGTTACGATGGGAGCGGCTTCTATATCGGCGGCGATGTCGAACTGCGGATTACCGGTCTCGTCGATTTCTCCAACGCGGTGTCTCCGGAGGCGGAAGTCGAGGCGACCGGCGCGGTACACAACTTTGCCATCGCCTATATGTACGGAGCCTCAGCCGACCCGGCGCGGCTGAACCTGTTCGGCGACCAGCTTGACCAATATGCCCAGCACTTCATCGGTTCGGCCTATGGCGACGTCTTTACCGGCGCGGCATTCGACGACCTGATCGAGGGCGGCGACGGAGACGACACGCTGTCGGGCGGCAGCGGCAACGACACCATCGATGGCGGCGCGGGCAGGGACACTGTCGTCTACGGCGGCAACCGGGCCGACTATGAAATCGTCGACAACGGCGACGGCACCTGGACGGTGACCGACACCCGGACCGGTGAGAGTAACGAGGGCCAGGATACGCTCACCTCCGTCGAGATTCTGCAGTTTGCCGATACGTCGGTGTATCTCCTGACGCAGAACGACGACGTGTTCTCCGGGGATTCGCTCGGTCTGCGTTTTTCAGGGCTGGAGGTGCATGGCAGCGCCGGCCACGATTACATCGTCACCAGCAACAGCGCTGCGCATCCGGACACGATCTATGGCGGCGACGGCAACGACCTGATCTTCACCGGCGGCGGCAACGACTATGCCGATGGCGGCGCAGGGGATGATGTGATCCATGCGCGCGGCGGCAACAATACGGTGATCGGCGGCGAGGGCGACGACACCTTCGTGATCCGCTTCACCGATACCGGAACCACCACCATCATCGATGACGACGGTGCGCTCTGGCACGGCACGTTCCGGCCCGCGACCTATCCGGGCTCGTGGAGTCCGGCGCCGGGCGCGACCAGCGGCTACGGCATCGGCGGCTCGGCGACGCTGGTAAGTCCCGGCGTCTGGAACCTTGCGGTGCTCGACCAGAACAGCGTGGTGCAAAATCTCACGCTGAGCTGGACCGGCGGCGATCTCACCATCGTTCGCGAGGGCAGCCCGCAGACCGTGGTCATCAAGGATTATGTCAACGGCACCTTCGGCATCACGCTGGAAAACACGGCGCCAATCGCCTCCGATGACAGCGCCTCGACGGTAAAGGATCTCCAGAAAGTCATCGACGTTCTCGCCAACGACACCGACCTCGTGGGAACGCTGGACCCGACCACCGTGACCATTGTCGATCAGCCCGCCAACGGAACGGTCACTGTCAATCCCATCACCGGCGCCATCACCTACCAGCCGAATATCGGCTATGTGGGACCGGACAGCTTCACCTACACGGTGCAGGACAGCGACGGTGCGCTCTCAAATGTGGCCACTGTGAACCTCACCGTGACGGCGGCGCATATCCTGACCGATGGCGACGATGTGTTCTCCGGCGACTCGCTCGGCCTGCGTTATTCGGGGATCGAAGTTCATGGCGGCGCCGGCGACGACTATATCGTCACCAGCAATCAGGGCGGGCATGCCGATACGGTCTATGGCGGCGACGGCAACGACCTGATCTTCACCGGTGGCGGCAACGACTATGCCGATGGCGGCGCAGGGGATGATGTGATCCATGCGCGCGGCGGCAACAATACCGTGATCGGCGGCGCGGGCGACGACACCTTCGTGATCCGCTTCACCGATGCCGGAACCACCACCATCATCGATGACGACGGTGCGCTCTGGCACGGCACGTTCCGGCCAGCGACCTATCCCGGCTCGTGGAGTCCGGCGCCGGGCGCCACCAGCGGCTACGGCATCGGCGGGTTGGCCACGCTGGTCAGCCCGGGGGTCTGGAATCTCGCGGTGCTCGACCAGAACAGCGCGGTGCAAAATCTCACGCTGAGCTGGACCGGCGGCGATCTCACCATCGTGCGCGAGGGCAGCCCGCAGACCGTGGTCATCAAGGATTATGTCAACGGCACCTTCGGCATCACGCTGGAGACGCCGGTCCAGGGGCCGCAGGCCACCGTGCGCGGCAACGGCATCGTCATCGCCGACAACGACACGACGCCTGACGCAGCGGACGGCACCGCGTTCGGCACGCATGCGGTCGGTGGACATTTCGAACAGACCTTCACGATCGGCAATACCGGCACGGAGCCGATGAATCTCTCCGGACTGAAGCTGCCGAAGGGCTTCTCGCTCGCCAAGGGCGAGAAGCTGCCGTCCACTCTTGCTGCGGGCGAGTCGGTCACCTTCACCGTGGTGCTCAACACCAAGAAGGCGGGTGACTATACCGGTGTTCTCAGTTTCAAGACCAACGGCATCGACGATGCATTGTTCAACTTCGTTATTTCCGCAACGGTCGATGTGATCGCTCCCGAGGAGCAGCTCGGCGATTCCGGAGACAATGTTTTCGTTGCGCAGACGCATCCGCAGGCATTTTTCGGCGGCGATGGCGTCGACACGGTCAGCTACGAAAGCAGCACCAGCGGCGTTGTCGTCAACCTCGCCAAACCCAGCAAGAATGCCGGGTTTGCGTCCGGCGATACCTATGACTCGGTCGAAAATCTCGTCGGATCGGACTTTAACGACACCCTGACCGGGGACGACGGCGATAACGTTCTCGAAGGCGGCAAGGGTGCCGACAAGCTCGACGGCGGGAAGGGCATCAATACGGCCAGCTATGCCAATGCCGAGACCGGCGTGACCGCCGATCTGTCGCAATCGAAGAACAATACCGGTGAAGCGGCGGGCGATACCTACAAGAACATCCAGAACCTTCTGGGCTCGGCCTTCGACGACATTCTGGTCGGCGACAAGAAGGACAATGCGATCGACGGCGGCGACGGCAATGACGTGGTAATCGGAAATGGCGGCGCCGACCGGCTGACCGGCGGGCTCGGGTCCGACACGTTCGTGTTCAACACGGCCAAGGACGGCGGCAAGACCGGCGACGTGATCACCGATTTCGTGTCAGGCGAAGATCTGATCGGGATTTCCAAGAGCGGGTTCAAGCTGCTCGCCGGTCTCGACCTCAGCGTCTTTCAGGCCGATTACTTCGTCAGCAATGAAAACGGCGTCGCAGCAACTGCGACCAATCACGGCCAGTTCGTGTTCGACGAGTCGACGAGTCAGCTCTGGTGGGATCCGGACGGCGCGGGCAAGAAAGCGGCCGTGCTGCTCGCCACCTTCGACAATGGCGCACAGCTCACCGCCTCGGACTTCCTGCTGGTGTGAGATTGCGCGACGCGCGTGCCGCCACGCGCGCAAGTGAAGCAAGCGCGGCGCACAATTGAATGAAGTGCATGGCTGGTTTGCCAGACCGGCCATGCATTCATTTTCTGTCTTGCGGTCGCTTCAGGGCAGCGGTAAATCAATCTAAGTTATTGATTTTACAGATTAAAATGGTTCAAAACTGAGGCTTTGTTTGGAGCCGGTCCAAACTGACCGGAATGCGAGCGGGACTGAAAAGGCGCGTGATGCAAATGGGGGATCCTGACAATGCCGACACCACAAGGCCGCGCCCGGCGGCGTCTGCCGCGCGCGTTTTGACCTTCGCCGGCAACCAGCTCGACAGCCGCGACCTGTTCGCGTCCGCGCGGGAAATTGTCATTGCGCATGGTGACGACCGCTATCGCCTCAGGCTGACGGCCCAGAACAAGCTCATTCTGACCAAATGACCGGTATGGCTTCGCCTCTTTGCCGCCTGGCGGTTCTTCTCCTGTGTGCCGCGGCGCTGTTGCCTTTGCGTGCAACCGCCGGCGATAGCGCGGCCGGGGATGCCGAGGGCCGTCCGGCCGATGCGATCGACGCCAGCCGTACGGTTTCGATCGGCGGTTCGATCACCGAGATTCTCTATGAACTGGGTGCCGCGCAAAATATCGTCGCGGTCGACTCGACCAGTCTGTATCCGCGGCAGGCGTTGCAGGAAAAGAAGAATGTCGGCTACATGCGCGCGCTGTCGCCGGAAGGCGTGCTCGGCGTCGCGCCCTCGCTCATCCTGGCGCTGCAGGGTGCAGGTCCGCCGCAGGCGATGTCCGTTCTGAAAGCGGCCGGCGTGCCGATCATCATGGTCGGTGACGACTATTCGGCCGAGGGAATCCTGCGCAAGATTGAACGGGTGGCGAAGGCGGTGCAGCGCGAAGAGCGCGGCCGATGCGTGGCCGAGCGCGTCAGACGCGATCTCGACACCCTGGCGCAGTGGCGGGCCGGCATTGGCAAGCCGGTGCGCGTCGTCTTCGTGATGTCGTTCGTCAACGGCCGCGCCATGGTGGCCGGACGCAACACCGCGGCCGACGGCATCATCCGGATGGCGGGCGCCGTCAACGCTATCGACCAGTTCGAGGGCTACAAGCAGCTGGAAGACGAATCCGTGGTGGCGGCACAGCCGGATGCGGTGCTGGCGATGCTGCGCGATGCAGAACCGGTGAGCGCGAAGCAGGTCTTCGCTCACAAAGGCTTCGCGCTGACGCCGGCGGCGGCGCGCAATGCGTTCGTGGCCATGGACGGGCTTTATCTCCTGGGCTTTGGACCGCGCACGGCGTCGGCCGCGCGCGAACTGGCGCAGAAGCTCTATCCCGATCTGAAGGCGCCGCAGACCACGGGCGCGGCACAGGCCCCGCCAAGCCTGTCCTGCGACCGATGAGCGCCGCAGGGTTCGCCCCTCGCGGCATCGCATATGTGCGGCATTCGCCGGGCGCCCGGAAGGCGTTGGTCCTCGCGCTTGCAGTGATGCTGCTTGCGGTGGCGGCACTGGCCGTCACCATCGGCGCCGCCGGCATTCCGCTGTCGCGCCTGGCGGGCGCGTTCGGTCTGGCGGCCGGGGAGGGCGACGCCGCGCTGGTCGCGCGCGACCGTCTGGTGCTGTGGTCGATCCGGCTGCCGCGGATTGCAATGGCGGCGATCGTCGGCGCGTTACTCGCCGCAGCCGGCGCCATCATGCAGGGTCTGTTCCGCAATCCGCTTGCCGATCCGGCGCTGGTCGGCGTATCCGGCGGCGGCGCGCTGGCTGCCGCCTGTGTCATCGTTCTCGGCGACCGGCTGCTGGCCGGCAGCGGGATCGCAGCGTCATTCTGGCTGCTGCCGCTTGCCGCTTTCGGCGGATCACTGGCGGCGACGATGCTGCTTTACCGCCTCGCCACGCGCGAGAACCGGACCTCGATTGCCGTGTTCCTGCTTGGCGGTCTTGCCATCGCCGCGTTGTCCAATGCCGCCATCGGCATGCTGGTCTTCACCGCCGACGACCGCCAGCTGCGCGACATGACCTTCTGGATGCTCGGCTCGGTGAGCGGTGCGACCTGGCAGACGGTGATGATCCTCAGTCCGTTTCTGATCGCGATGCTGTTGATGGTGCCGGGCATCGGACGCGGTCTCGATTACCTGGTGCTGGGCGAGAGCGAAGCCTTCCATATGGGCATCGAGGTCGAACGCCTGAAGCGCCGCGCCATCGTGCTGATCTCGGCGATGACCGGGGCCGCGGTCGCGTTCGCCGGAATCATCGGCTTTGTCGGCATCATCGTGCCGCATCTCCTCCGTCTCGTGATCGGACCGGGCCACCGGCTGTTGCTGCCGGCATCCGCGATGCTTGGCGCGAGCCTCTTGCTCGGCGCCGACACGCTGGCCCGCACCATGGCGGCGCCCGCCGAAATCCCCATCGGCATTCTCACCGCCATCGTCGGCGCGCCGGTCTTCCTGTCAATCCTCTTGCGCCAGCGGGGCTTGACCGGCCTATGACCGCGCTCGTCGAAATCTCGGGCGTCGGCGTGCGGCTGCAGGGCAGGCCGATTGTCCAGGACATCTCGCTGCAGATCGCACAGGGCTCGGCGGTCGCCTTGATCGGCCCGAACGGCGCCGGCAAATCGACCCTGCTGCGGGTGGTGTCGGGCGATCGGGTGCCGAGTTCGGGCAGCGTCACGCTGATGGGGCGCAGCCTTGCGGATTACTACTCCGGCGAATTGGCGCTGCGCCGTGCGGTGCTGGCGCAATCGGTCAGCGTCGCCTTTCCGTTTTCGGTCGCGGAGATCGTGCGCATGGGGGCGGGCGAGCGCAGCGGGCCTGCTATCGAGGCCATGGTCGACGCCGCGCTTGCCGACGTCGACCTCACGGATATGCGTGACCGGATCGTCAACACGCTGTCCGGCGGCGAACAGCAGCGCGCGCATTTCGCCCGCACCATGGTGCAGCTGGCTTGCGGCGAGGCGCGCTATGGGCCGGGCCTGTTGCTGCTCGACGAGCCGACATCGAGCCTCGATCTGCGCCACCAGCTCGACCTGCTGGCCGCGGCGCGGCGCTGCGTTGCGCGCGGCGTCACCGTGGTGGCGGTGCTGCACGACCTTAACCTGGCAGCGATGTTCGCCGACCGCATTGTCGTCATGAAAGCCGGCCGTGTGGTGCGCGACGGGCCGCCGCTGCAGACCATCACCGAGGGCAATGTATCGGCGGTGTTCGGCGTCACCTCCGCCATCGGGGTGGTTCCGCCGCCCTCCGTGCCGTTTTCGCTGCCCCACGCCGCCCGGCCGTCGTCGCCGTGATCCGAGGTTGACGCTATCGCATCTTTTGTTCCCTATCACCCTGTTGCCGAACAAGAACCCCGATCACAGGAGAAAGCATTGAGCAAGCCGATGGACGCGCAAGCGTTGCATACCCATCCCGGCGCGGAATTGTCCGGCCGGGCCAAGCGCCTGAAGGAGGCGACCCACCAGACCCATGACCGGCTGGACAAGTCGATCATGGCGCATAATCCGTTCGCGAGCCGCGAACGCTATGGCCTGTTCGTCAAGGTGCAGCATCAGTTCCACCGCGACATCGATGCGCTCTACGCCAATCCGGCGCTCGATGCGCTGCTGCCCGACCTGCGCGGGCGGCGGCGTTACGACCTGATCGGGCAGGATCTCGCGGATCTCGGTATCGAGGCGTTGAGCCCGTCGGCAGCGCCTGCCTTCCAAAGCAGCGACGACGCCGACCTGCCGACGGCCCTTGGCTGGCTTTACGTGGCGGAAGGCTCCAATCTCGGCGCAGCCTTTCTGCTGAAGGAAGCCAGGAAGCTCGGTCTCTCGGAGACCCTCGGTGCGCGCCACCTTGCGGCGTCGCCGGAAGGCCGCGGCCTGCACTGGAAGACGTTTACCGCGGCGCTCGATGCGGTCGAACTGAGCGACGCCGAAGAACAACGCGTCATGGCTGGCGCCCATGCCGCCTTCGCACGCGTGCAGGGGCTGGTCGACGAGGTTTTCGCCGGCTGATCTGGCGCGATGCGCCGCGGTCCGGTCATCTGCAAGCCACCGGGATGGCAGCCAGCGGATGATCCCCCCTCGAGGACCGGTTTTTCCATAACAGCAATGCTGAAGGCGCCTGGCGCAGGCCCGGACGACGGAAAGCGTCCGCAAGAGCCTTGCTTTGCATCTGCGCATGACGCGGGGTCTGGCGGAGCCGGCTGAATAGACTCGTACGCATCGGCCGTGGAAATGTAGCGGCCTGCCGGACGCCGCAGTCCGCTCGGAAGGAGGCCGGGATGGTTCCAGTCGAAATCCTGTCGATGGTGGTGGAGGGCGAGAAGCCGTCGCTGTCGATGACCGCAACCGTGCGCGCGGAAGACACGGTGGGTGCGATGGTCGAGAACATGCCGATGGTCGCGGCGACGCCCTATCTTGTGACGCTCGCCGAGATCGCCTGTTTCCGCCTGATCGCCGGTCTGCTCGATGCCGGGCAGATCAGCGTCGGACGGCACGTGGCCATCGATCATCTCGGGCCGAGCCGGGTCGGCGCCACGCTGAAAGTCGATGCGACCCTGATCGAGCGCGGCCGCACCAAGTTCATCTGCGATGCCGCGATCCACGACGGCGACCGGCTGGTCGCAACCGTCCGTCATGTCCGCATCGCGATCCCGCGCGAGGCAGCAAAGGCGGGCTGAGCACCGCAAGTCGAGCCTCCCGCGCGCCTGACAGCGGGCAGACCATTCGCGCATTCTCACTCCCCGCGCCGTTTCGGGATGATGCAAATTCGTGGCGCCGGTTGACCCGCATCGCGGGACTCCGCTGCGCGATTTCGTCGCCGATCGCGGCGGCGATAGACCATGCAGCCGTCTTCGCTTACGGTGCATCAACAATGCGCCGCGCCGAATTGCGGCCACAACAACAGGAGGAATGCATGCTGGTTCGTATTGCCACGATACTTGTTGCGCTGCTGGTCGGGCTTGCGACCGCGCAGGCGCAGTCCGCTGCGCAGAACTGGCCGGACAAGCCGATCCGCTTCATCGTGACGCAAGCCGCGGGGGGAACGCCCGACATTATCGCGCGTCTCATCGCCGAACGTTTCGGCAAGGCGCTCGGCCAGCAGGTGGTCGTGGAGAACCGGCCCGGTGCCGGCAACACCATCGGTGCGGCGGCCGCGGCGCGTGCCGCGCCGGACGGTTACACCTTCCTGTTCGCGACGGCAGCGCCGCTGGTCAGCAATCCGCACACCTTCAAGTCGCTGCCTTACGATGCGGAAAAGGATTTCACCCCGGTCGGCTTCATCGCGCGCGTGCCGTTCTTCGTCATGGTGCATCCGAGCGTGGAGGCCAGGACGCTGCCCGAACTGATCGCGCTGGAAAAGAAAAAGCCCGGCTCGCTCTCGGTCGCCACCGACGGGTACCGCAATTTCTCCGGCATCATGACGTCGTGGCTCGGCAAGCTCGGCGGCGTGAACCTGACGCAGGTGCCGTATACCGCGATGCCGCAAGGCGTGCAGGATGCGGTTGCCGGCCGCCTGCAGGTGGTGATGCTGGCGGTGCCATCGGCTGCGCCGATGATGGAGCGCGGGCAGTTGCGCGCGATCGCGACGAGTTCGGCGGGGAAAGTTCCGGGCTTCGAGCAGGTGACGCCGGTCGCAGAAACCTTCCCCGGCTTCGATTTCATCGGCTGGTTTGCGCTGGTGGCGCCGGCCGGCACGCCCGCCGGCATCATCGAGAAAGCCAACCGCGCGCTGGACGGCGTGCTGAAAGACCCGGAAGTCCGCGAGCGGATGCAGAAGGTCGGCTTCTATTCGGATGGGGCGGGTACGCCGCAGTCCACCGCGCAATATATTCGCGATCAGTACAATGCGTGGGGCAAGGTGGTGAAGGAGATCGGACTGGAGAAAGAATAGGAGTTGTTGGTCCGGTTGCCCGCTTATCCCTTCTCCCGCGTGCGGGAGAGGGTGGATGCTACCGCGAAAGAAGCCGCTCCGCATTCGCGGATAGCACCAGCTGCCGCTGCGCCTCATCAAGCGCGGTGCAATCGCGCACAAATTCCGCGGGCTTCATCTCGCCGACCGGGTAGTCCGATCCCATGACAATGCGCTCCGCGCCCACGATCCGCACCAGATCGGCGAGCGTATCCGGATCGTAGACGCAGGTGTCGTAATGCAGCATGCGCACATAATCGCGCGGCGGCTTCGACATATTCGCGCGCGTCGCGGGTTTCTCGACATAGTTGCGCGCGATGCGGCCGAGATAGAACGGCATATAGCCGCCGCCATGCGAGACCACGATTTTGAGGCGCGGATAGGCGTCGAGGATTCCTTCGTAGAACAATGACGCGATCGCCATCGCCTCCTCGAATGACTGGCCGATGGAATTCCAGAGCTGCCATTTGCGAAAGCGCGGGTCGGGGTTGCCGGCGGGATGAATGAAGACCACGGCGCCGAGCGCTTCCGCCGCTTCCCAGAACGGCCGCAGACCGGCATCGCCGATTTCCAGATCGCGCACCCGTGTGGAGATGGTGACGCCGGATAGGCCCAGCTCGCGCATGCAACGGGTCAGTTCGCGCACGGCCAGTTCCTGTGCCTGCAACGGCACGCTGCCCAGTCCGCGAAATCGATCCGGATGCGCGGCAACGGCCCGCGCGACGGTCTCGTTCATTGCCGCATCGAGACGCAGTGCGGTGTCCGGCGCGGCGTCGTAAGTACATTGATGCACGAGGCTCGACGACAAGACTTGCGTGCCTGTGCCCATCGCGTCCATGGCCGCGATGCGCTCGCCAATGTCGGCCATGCGGGCGAGGACCGAGGCGGCACGCGCGGCGTCGGTGGTTTGCGCGAAGACGCTCCGGGCTTGCGTTTCCCGATAGACCGCAGGATCGATCAGATGCGCGTGGAAATCGACCGGCCCGCGCATCGGCTCAGCGTTGCTTGCCGTCTCTGGCCCGGTCCTGCTCCCGTGCCGCCTTGAGATGCTGCGTCACCTTCGCGCGCAGCTCCTGCTGCTGTTCCGGCGTCCATGTGCGGAAGCCTTCGCCCGACTTGAAGCCGAGCCGGCCCTCGGCGACCAGCTTTTCCAGATAGGGCGAAGCATGGGGGCGGGAGTCGATTTCCGGCAGCACGGTCTTATGGATCGCCAGCGTCAGGTCGGTGCCGACCAGATCGGCATTCTCCAGCGGTCCGAGCACCCCGAGCCTGCGGCCGAACGCGGCCTTGATCACGGTATCGACTGTCTCCGCATCGCAGATGCCATGCTCGACCAGCGCGATCGCCTCGCGCCACAAGGCATGTTGCAGGCGGTTGCCGACAAAGCCCGCGACGTCCTTCTTCACATGCACCGGGGTTTTGCCGATCGCCTTGTGCAGCGCCATCGTGGTCTCGATCACCTGCGGCGCTGTCCACTGCGTGCCGATGACTTCGACCAGCGGCACCAGATAGGGCGGGTTCCACCAATGGGTGCCGAGCGCGCGCTCGCGGTGCGTCAGGCCTTCCATGATTTTTGTGATCGGGATCACGGATGTGTTGCTGGCAAGGATCGTGTCGGGCCGCACATGCCGCTCGATGTCCGCAAACAGCTTCTGCTTCAGCGGCAGATCTTCCAGCACTGCCTCGACCACGTAATCGGCGTCGCGCACGGTTGCCGCGAGGTCGGCAACCGGCGTGACGCGGTTCACCGCGTCCGCATCGTCACCGAGATCGGCAAGATTCGCGCTGATCCGCTGCTTCACCGTGTCGAGATTGGCGGCGAACGAATCCGTGATCGTCACGTCATGGCCGCCGAGCGCAAACACCTGCGCCAG
>NZ_JBKBVB010000147.1:0-9926 GCF_046289595.1 Pseudorhodoplanes sp. | reverse complement strand
CGTTCGGCAGATAGTGATCCCAGTACCACGCCATTTCCGGACTGGAGATCAGGTACGGCCCGCCGCCATAGGCCGTGCCGGACACGGTGTCGAGGTCCGGCGCGTAGCAACCGTAGATCAGGGCAGCTCCGCGCACCGGAGAATTCCCGGCGTCGCGCAGCGCGATCGTTGCCGCGAGCGCCAGATTGCCGCCAGCCGAGTCGCCGGCAACGGCGATCCGCGCAGGGTCGATGCCCCATTCCGCGCCATGGGCCGTCACCCAGCGGATCGCGGCAATGCAATCGTCGAGCGGGACCGGAAACGGATGCTCCGGCGCAAGGCCATAATCCACGCTGACCACCCGCAGGCCGGATCGTTTCGCAAGCTGGCGCGCGACGCCGTCATAGACATCGATATCGCAGGTCACGAAGCCACCGCCATGCAGGAACACGATGGCCGGTGCGGGTGCGGCGACATTGTCGTGATAGAGCCGGATCCGGATGTCGCCGCTCGCGGCGGGAATGCGGCGTTCCGCGACATGCGCAATGGCGGGCGCCCCGGCTGACACATAGAACGGCAGAAACCGGTTGATCAGGTCGCGGGCGCCCTGCGGTGTGCGGGTGAAGATCGGCGCCTCGGCGCCGGCCGTGGTGTAGATGCGGTTCAGGATCGCCGCGGTATCCGGGTCGAGCTTCGACCAGGGTTCTTTGAAAAGCGCCGCGAAATCGGTCATGAAACCGTCCTGAGGGTGAGGAAATCCGTGCTCTAATGGAAGGGCACGATTCGCACCCGACCCGGCAATGATTGGCAAGCTCAAAGGCGTTATCGATTCCTATGGTGAAGATTACGTGATCGTCGACGTCCACGGCGTCGGCTATCAGGTGCATTGCTCCGCGCGCACGCTGCAATCGCTGCCGGCTGCGGGCGAGCCTGCCACGCTGTCGATCGAGACCCATGTCCGCGAGGACCAGATCCGGCTGTTCGGCTTTGCCAGCGATCTGGAACGGGAATGGTTCCGGCTGCTGCAGACGGTGCAGGGGGTGGGGGCGAAAGTGGCGCTTGCGGTGCTGTCGACGCTGCGCCCCTCCGAGCTTGCGAATGCGATTGCGTTGCGCGACAAGGCGGCGATTGCGCGGACACCGGGTGTCGGCGCGAAAGTGGCCGAGCGCATCGTCACCGAACTGAAGGACAGGACGCCGGCCTTGAGCGACATCGATCCTGCGGTGGTGCGGCTCTCAGCGGACGTCGACGAGAACCGCGCGCCGCAGCCGGTGCGCGATGCGGTCTCCGCGCTGGTCAATCTCGGCTATGGTCAGCCGCAGGCGGCCGCGGCGATTGCGTCGGCGGCGCGGGAAGCGGGCGAGGGCGCCGACACCGCGAAACTGATCCGGTTCGGACTGAAGGAACTTTCGAAGTAGCGAGTAAGGTGGAAGCGTGTCGAGCCTGACCGAAAAAGACAAGGAACTGATCGCCGCCGCGATTGAGGCGATCAAGACGCGCTATCGCAACGAGTGGCAGGAGGTCGGCGCCGCGATGCGCACCCGCGACGGCCGCATCATCACGGGCGTCAATATCGACGCCTATCTCGGGCGGATGGCGGTGTGCGCGGAAGCGATCGCGATCGGACGTTCGATCACGGAAGCCGGCGATCAGGGGATCGACACCATTGTCGCGGTGCGCCATCCGCGCCCGCATGAGGAAGACCAGACCATCAAGGTGGTGTCGCCCTGCGGCTCCTGCCGCGAACTGATCCACGATTACGATCCGAAGGCGCGGGTGATCGTGCCGAACGGCCCGGAGCCGTCGGTGATGTCGATCTCCGAATTGCTGCCGAACAAATACTGGCGGGGCAAGAAGTGAACGCGACGCGCCTTGTCTCCGCCGAGCGCCGCGACGACGATCTCGCCGACGCCTCGCTGCGTCCGCAGAAGCTTTCCGAGTTCATCGGGCAGGAGAAGGCGCGCGCCAATCTCGAAGTCTTCATCAAGGCGGCACGGGCGCGGGGCGAGGCGCTCGACCATGTGCTGTTTGTCGGTCCTCCGGGATTGGGCAAGACAACGCTGGCGCAGATCGTCGCCCGTGAACTGGGCGTGAATTTCCGCGCCACATCCGGTCCGGTGATTTCAAAGGCCGGCGATCTCGCGGCGCTGCTGACCAATCTCGAAGAGCGCGACGTGCTGTTCATCGACGAGATCCATCGCCTCAATCCGCAGGTCGAGGAAATCCTTTACCCGGCGATGGAGGACTTCCAGCTCGACCTGATCATCGGCGAGGGGCCGGCGGCGCGTTCGGTGAAGATCGAATTGTCGAAATTCACGCTGGTCGGCGCGACCACGCGGGCGGGTCTGCTCACCAATCCGCTGCGCGACCGTTTCGGCATTCCGGTGCGGCTCGATTTCTATACCGAGGCGGAACTCGAGCAGATCGTCACCCGCGGCGCGCGCGTTCTCGGTGTGGCCATTACCAAGGACGGCGCCAACGAGATTGCGCGGCGGGCGCGGGGCACGCCGCGCATTGCCGGCCGTCTCCTGCGGCGGTTGCGCGATTTCGCCGATGTGCAGGGCAATGCCGCGATCGACCGCGCGGTGGCCGACACGGCGCTCGGTGCACTCGAGGTCGATGGCGCGGGACTTGACGCCATGGATCGCCGCTATCTCACGACCATCGCGCTCAACTATGGCGGCGGGCCGGTCGGGGTCGAGACCATCGCGGCCGCGCTGTCCGAGCCGCGCGATGCGATCGAGGACATCATCGAGCCGTTCCTGATCCAGAAGGGCTTCGTGCAGCGCACCCCGCGCGGCCGCCTCTTGACCGGGCACGCGTTCCGTCATCTCGGGCTGGCCGAACCGGCGCGCGATCCCGCGCAATTCGGGCTGTTCGGTCAGGAGGAGTGAAGGGCTCGTCCGGCTCCGTCCGGTCATTGCCGCGAATTGTCGCACGTGCGGAATCGAGCGCACGATTCAACGCGCTACAGCGTTTATTCGTCCACGAGATGCGGGGTGGCACGGGTATGCAGACAAGGGGAACAGGACACCGGCTGCGCGGACATGTGCGGCGGGTTGCGGCATTCGCGTTCTGCGCGGCTGTACTTTCGTCGCCTGCGCAGGCGCGCAGCGCCGCGCAGGTCGACGAGGCCGAGACGAGGGCGGTGCAGATCGAACCGGTGCGGATTGCCGGCCCGTTCGAGTTCCCATGGTCGATCGCCTTTCTGCCGGATCGGTCGCTGCTGCTGACCGAGCGCACCGGCCGGTTGCAGCGGGTGACGCCGGACGGGCTGGTGCGCGACGTGACCGGCCTGCCGCCAATCTTCACGGGCGGGCTGGCCGGATTGCTGGACGTCGCCGTCGATCCCGACTTCGCAAGCAACCGGCTGATCTATGTCTCCTATGTTCATGGCGACCGGACGCGGTCCTCGCTGCGCGTGATGCGCGCGCGGCTGAGCCGCGATTTGCGGCGGCTCGAAGCCCGGACCACGCTGTTCGACAGCAGCGCGGCCGCGCGGGACGAGCAATATGGCGGCCGGCTCGCGGTCACGCCGGACGGCTATCTGTTCCTCACCGTCGGCGACCGCTGGGAGCAGGATCGGGCGCAGCATCTCGACAATCATCTCGGCAAGGTCATCCGCATCCGCACCGATGGCAGCGTGCCGCCCGACAATCCGTTCGCCGGGCGCAAGGATGCCAGGCCGGAAATATGGAGCCTTGGCCATCGCAACGCGCAGGGTCTTGCGTTCGATGAGGCGCGCGGCGACCTCTACGCGGTTGAGCATGGCCCGCAGGGCGGCGATGAACTGAATCTGATCCGGCCCGGCCGCAATTACGGCTGGCCGGTGATTGGCCACGGCATCGGGTATGACGGAACGCCGATGCCCGGCGGCACGGCGCAGGAGGGCATGGAGCAGCCCGAACATGTGTTCGGCGAGCCGCCGGCACAGGCGCCGTCCGGCCTTGCGATCGACAGCGCCGGCGCCGTGCCGATCCTGTGGGTCGGCGCGCTGGCCGGCGAGGCGTTGCTGCGGCTCGAGCATGACGGCGAAGGCTGGCGCGAGACGCGGCTGCTGCATGAAGAAATCGGGCGCATCCGCGACGTTCGGATCGGCCCGGACGGTTTGCTCTACGTCATCACGGATGCTGCGGAGGGATTTTTGTACCGGCTCGACCCGGTCGTGGAGCAGGCCGGACAACCGCGTCCCGCGCCTTGAGGTTGGTATCGCCGGGAAGATTGGTATAACGCGCGCTTCCGCAAGCGAGCGACGCTGGGTTATGACATCCGTTCCCCTCGACGGCGAACTGCGTGACGGGCGCCACACCTTCATCGTGCGCGTCTATTACGAGGACACCGACTTCACCGGCATCGTCTATCACGCCAATTACCTGCGCTACATGGAGCGCGGGCGCACCAACTATCTGCGGCTGATCGGCGCCGATCACCGCGTGCTGTTCGAGCAGACCGCAGACGAGGCGCCGGGCTTTGCCTTCGTGGTGCGGTCGATGACGCTGGACTTCCTGAAACCCGCACGGATGGACGATATCCTCACGGTGATCAGCGAGCCGAACGAGGTGAAGGGGGCTTCCGTCACCATCCGCCAGCGGGTGATGCGCGGCGAAGAATTGCTGGTGCAGGCCGATGTCCGGGTCGCCTTCATCTCCGGCGGGCGGGCGAAGCCGATCCCGAAGCCGTTGCGGATCGCGATGAAAGCCGATCAGGACGCGGCGAGAGCCTGATCGCTGGCCGACCGCCGTCTTCCGAATTGGCGCCGCATGCCGCCGCATGTTAAGCCGCTTCACATGAGCTGGAAACGCGGCACGGATCGCGGCTATCACCATGGCAATCTGAAGGAAGCCCTGGTGCGGGCCGCGCTCGACCTGATCGCGGAGAAGGGACCGGCAGGCTTCACCTTCGCCGATGCCGCACGCTGGGCGGGGGTCAGTCCGGCGGCGCCCTACCGGCACTATCGTGACCGCGACGAACTGCTGTCCGATGTGGCGCGGCGCGGCTTCGAAGCCTTTGCCGATCAGCTGGCGAAAGCCTGGGACGACGGCAAGCCTGCGCCGCAACAGGCCTTCGAGCGGCTTGGAAAAGCGTATCTCGCTTTCGCGCGGTCGGAGCCCGCCTTCTATTCCGCCATGTTCGAGGCCGGAATACCGCCCAATGCCAGCCCGGAACTGCGTGCGGCCGGCGACCGTGCCTTTGCCGTCGTCCGTAACGCCTGCGAGGCGCTGTCGGCGCTTTTGCCGCAGGGCAAGCGGCCGCCGGCGCTGATGATGGCGCTGCACATCTGGGCGCTATCGCACGGCATTGCGTCGCTGTTCGCGCGCGGCGACGGATCGCAGCGCGCTCTGCCAATGTCGGCGGAGGATCTTTTGGAAGCGGGAGTCCTTGTCTATCTGAGTGGCCTTGGCCTGCACGGGCGGTGAGCCCCATGTCTGCACCGGGCGGTGAGCCCGGGTTTGTTGATCGGGCCGAAAATGACGCAGACGTGAAGCGCAAGTCTTGACGGACAGCCGGGGCACCGCTATGTGAATGTTATTAACATTCACATCTGAGCCATGAGGGATGCGATGAACGCGATGACACTCACGGACAAGATTGACGAACACGGCCGGGGCGCCTGGATTCTCCTGACGGTGCTCGGCTTCATCGTGTGGTGGCCGATCGGTCTCGCCCTTCTGGCCTTCACGGTATGGAGCGGTCGGATGGCTTGCAGTCGCTACGGCATGGAACGCTGGCAGGGCAAAATGACCCGCATGCAAGAGAAGATGGATCGCATGCGCGAGCGCATGCAGGGCGGCGGTGGCAGCGGTGGCGGCGGCTTCTGGGCGCCGCCCTCGTCCGGCAATCGCGCGTTCGATGAGTATCGCGCCGAGACCCTGCGCCGGCTCGAGGACGAGCAGCGCGAGTTCCAGGAATTCCTGGTCCGTCTGCGCGAGGCCAAGGACAAGGCCGAGTTCGATCAGTTCATGGCGCAGCGCCGCGGCCGCCAAGACGTCACGCCGCCGTCGCCGGAATCGCCCCAAGCGTAACACGAGCGTAATACGCTCGCGTCCCGCAACAGTCTTTGGAACGCCCGCCGGAAGATCATCCGGCGGGCTTTTTCTTTCCCGTTCCGGCGGACTATTGCGGCGCCAATGCGTCATTGCCGAATGTCACCGCCCGTTTATTCACCGAGGTTTTCCACTGCATCTGCCATGGCGCCCAGTCGCGCAATTCGATCAGCGACTTCAACACGATCACGATCATCAGCGGCGATAAAGAGAGCGCAGAGAAAGGAGAGCGGCCGCGTCATCCGATCCGACCAGCCGCCCGAGAACAGCACCAGCAGGAAAATCAGGTGCACGGTGATGAACATGCCGGCGTGAAGCGAGATGGTCCATGGCTCTTTCCGAATCGGGCAGGGGTCAGGCACGGCGGCAGGAACGCGCATTTTCGTCGTCTGGACGTAACCAAGTTTTAACCACAATGGGCGCTGGTTAGGAGAGTGGGAGGCCGGGACGCGCCCTAGTTTGGCCAAGTTTCACGGGGATTTCGTCGACCTGCCGGGTGGGACGGCGCAGACCTCGTGACAATCGGATCATGCGTGCCGCGGACGCGCGGGCGCGTCCCGACTTCCCGATTTGACCCGGCTTGGCGCGCCGCGCTTGGCCGGTCCGCTGCAGACGCGTGCCGCAAGGCACCGGAGAGATGACCCAATGGACGTGCATGTCTCGCCAGATCTTTCGATGCTCGGCCTGTTCTGGCAAGCGCACTGGGTCGTCAAGGCGGTGATGATCGGGCTGCTTGTCGCCTCGGTCTGGGTCTGGGCGATCGCCATCGACAAATATTTTCTGTTCCGGCGCACCAAGAGCGCCATGGACCGGTTCGAACAGGCCTTCTGGTCCGGCCAGTCGCTTGAGGAGCTGTATCGCACGCTGTCGGCGAGGCCGACGCATTCGATGGCGGCCCTGTTCGTGGCGGCGATGCGCGAATGGAAGCGCAGCTTCGAAGGTCACGCGCGGTCCTTTGCCGGCCTGCAGACCCGGATCGACAAGGTGATGGACGTGACCATCACGCGCGAGATCGACCGCCTCGAGCGGCGGCTGCTGGTGCTGGCGACGGTCGGTTCCGCGGCGCCCTTCATCGGCCTGTTCGGCACCGTCTGGGGTATCATGAACAGCTTCCAGTCGATCGCCGCCTCGAAGAACACCTCGCTTGCTGTGGTGGCGCCGGGCATCGCCGAAGCCCTGTTCGCCACCGCGATCGGCCTTGTTGCCGCCATTCCCGCGACGATTTTCTATAACAAGTTCGTGGCCGAGGTGAACAAGCAGGCACACCGGCTGGAGGGCTTCGCCGACGAATTCTCGGCCATCCTGTCACGTCAGATCGACGAGCGCGGGGGCTGATCGATGGGCATGGGTGGCGGCGGCGGCGAAGGCGTCCAGGGCCGGCGGCGGCATCGGCGCAAGCCGGTCATGTCCGAAATCAATGTCACGCCGATGGTCGACGTGATGCTGGTGCTGCTCATCATCTTCATGGTGTCGGCGCCGCTGCTCACCGTCGGCGTGCAGATCGATCTGCCGCAGACCCAGGCCAAGAGCCTGGACCAGGACAAGGAGCCGCTGACGGTGACGGTCAACACCAAGGGCGAAGTCTACCTGATGAATTCGGAGATCAAGGTCGAGGAACTGGTTCCCAAGCTGAAAGCGATCACCGAAGCCCGCGGCGGCGCCGACGAGCGGATCTATGTGCGGGGCGACAAGAACGTGAATTACGGTACAGTGATGCGGGTGATGGGGCGGCTGTCGGCGGCGGGTTTCCGCCGCGTGGCGCTGGTCACCGAGGTCGAGCAGGGGACGTGACCTTCGAGCGATGAGAACGGGGCTCGCCATATCGAGTATCGCGCATGCGTCGGTTCTGGCGTGGGCGCTGGCGACCTTCAGCGCGAGCCCGCTGGAGTCGATGCAGGCGGAGTCGCTGCCGGTCGACATCATCACGCCGACCGAGTTCAGCCAGCTCACCGCGGGCTCAAAGACCGCCAAGCTGCAGGAGGCGCCGAAGCCTCTGGCCGAAAAACAGGGCGAGCAGAAGCAGGTCGAGGACCACACCGCCCAGATCTCCGACAAGAAGGAATTGCAGGCCGCGCGCGACGAGCAGCCGCCGCCCAAGCCGGTGGAGAAGACCGAGTCCAAGCCGCAGCCCAAACCGGAGCCTCCCAGGCCGGCGGAAGCCGCCGCCAAACCTGAGCCCAAGCCTGAGCCCAAGCCTGAGCCGCAGGTCGATCCGATCGCCGAAGCGCTGAAGAAGGACGAGCAGAAGAAAAAGGAAGAGCAGAAGAAGCAGGCGCAGAAACCGGTGCCGACGCCGCCGAAAAAGCCGGCGCCGAAGAAGCAGCCGGAATTCAATCCGCAGCGCATTGCCTCCCTGCTCGACAAGCGCGATCCGCGGCGTCAGGCCGCGACCGGCGACACCCTGAATTCGACCGCGTCGCTCGGCATTCCGACCGGGAGCGCGCCGACGCTCTCCATGAGCGAACTCGATGCGCTGCGCGCGCGGCTGCGGCAAAACTGGCTGGTGCCGCCGTTGGCGGAGAAGATCGTGATCGAGGTGGTTATTCGGCTCACACCCGACGGCCGGCTGGCGTCAGATCCTCAGGTGAGAACACGCGGCAACGGACCGGCCTATGAAGCGTACCGCGACAGCGTGCTGCGTGCGATCCGTGTGAGCGCTCCCTTCAACATGCTGCGGCAAGAAACCTACGCGATGTGGCGCGAGATCGAACTCGAGTTCGATGAGCGCACAATGTTCGGAAACTGAAACCGCCATGGACACGAAAACCGATCGAACTTCCGGCCTGACCCGTCGCCGCGCGCTGTTGCTCGGCGCGGGCGCGCTCGGCGCGGCATCCGCCTTCGGCCTGCGCGAGGCGGCAAGCCAGGTGCGCCTGCAGATCACCGAAGGCAATTTCCAGCCGATGCCGATCGCGATCCCGGACTTTTTCGGCAATGCCGCCGACCCGGAGACCGCGCGCAACGTGTCGGCCATCGTCACCAATAACCTGCGGCGCTCGGGCCTGTTCGCGCCGATCGATCCGGCCGCCTTCATCGAAAAGCTGCGGGGCGCGGATGTGCCGCCGAATTATCCCGACTGGCGCGCGATCAAGGCCCAGGCGCTGGTGGCGGGCAGCGTGGTGCGCCAGGGCGACGGGCGGCTGCATGCGCGGTTCCGGCTTTACGATGTGTTCGGCGGCGTGCAGCAGGCCGGCCAGCAATATACCACGACGCCGGAAAACTGGCGGCGCATCGCCCATATCATCTCGGATGCGATCTACGAACGGCTCACCGGCGAGAAGGGCTATTTCGACACCCGCATCGTCTTCGTCGACGAGAGCGGCCCCAAGGACCGCAGGGTCAAGCGCCTCGCCATCATGGATCAGGACGGCGCCAATATCCGGTACCTGACGCGCGGCGACGATCTGGTGCTGACGCCGCGCTTCTCGCCCTCGACGCAGGAGATCACCTATATGTCGTTCGGGCAGGGCGAACCGCGGGTCTTCCTGCTCAATATCGAGACCAACCAGCGCGAGATCGTCGGCAATTTCCCCGGCATGACCTTCGCGCCGCGGTTCTCGCCCGACGGCCAGCGCGTGATCATGAGCCTGCAGCAGGGCTCCAATTCCAACCTGTTCGTGATGGACCTGCGCTCGCGCGCCACGACGCGCCTGACGCAGTCGCCGGCGATCGACACCGCGCCGTCCTATTCGCCGGATGGCGCGCAGATCTGCTTCGAATCCGACCGCGGCGGCTCGCAGCAGATCTACATCATGCCGTCCACCGGCGGGCCGGCGCAGCGCATCAGTTTCGGCGAAGGCTCCTATTCGACGCCGGTCTGGTGGGCGAACGGGGAAACCCCCAACCTCACCCAACAAGGGAGGGGCAAATTCACCACCTACCCCCCGCGCAACCGCAGATCAG
>NZ_JBKBVB010000146.1:0-9994 GCF_046289595.1 Pseudorhodoplanes sp. | reverse complement strand
TGCTTCGTCCGCTGGTGCGGGTGCTGGCGCCGGTGCCGAAAATCGCTCTCTATCCGGCCTTCATCCTGACGCTCGGCTTCGACCATTCCTCAAAGATTGCGCTGGTCTTTGCCGATGCGCTGTTCCCGATCCTGCTCGCGACCTATCAGGGTGCTCTTGCGGTCGAGCCGAAGCTGGTCTGGTCGGCGAGAGCCATGGGGGTAAGCCGGCTGAAAAGCCTGTTCACCGTGGTGCTGACCGCGGCTTTGCCCTCGATCCTGACCGGCTGTCGCATCAGCCTTGTGATTTCGTGTATCGTGGTCTTTCTTTCGGAAATGATATCCTCCACCGACGGGCTCGGGCATCTCCTGGTGCGGGCCGCGCGCAATTTCCAGACGGTGGACATGTTCGTGCCCATCATCGCGATCTCTGCGCTCGGCCTGATCCTGAATGCGGGCTTCAATGCCTTGCGCGCCCGGTTGTTAAGGGGCTTCCCGGAGGAAAACTGATGCTGGCGGACCGGATCGAAGGCAAGTGGATCGATGCCTTCTGCGAACTGTTCGAGAAATGTGCGGTGAAGAAGGGCGACACCGCCGCGATCCTCTCGGAGACGCAGTCGCGCCAGCTCAACGTGCAGCTTGCCGAACTCGCGCTCTTGCGCCTCGGCGCGCGGCCGTTCCATGTCGTCGTGCCGACGCCGCGCAACGATTATCCGGTGCCGATCCGCTCGACCGGAGCGAGCATCGCCATCGGCAAGCTTGCCCCGGTGGTCTCCGCGCTCGCCCAGGCCGGTTTTGTGGTCGACTGTACGCTGGAAGGCCTGATGCATGCGCCGGAGACCCCGGACATCCTGAAGGCCGGGGCGCGCATCATGGTGATCTCCAACGAGCATCCCGAGGCGCTGGAGCGGATGCGGCCCGATCCTGCGCTGGAGATAAAGGTGCGCAATGCGGCGCGCATGCTGCGCGGCGCCAAGCGCATGACGGTGACGTCGGAGGCCGGCACCGCGCTCGTCGTCAATATGGAGGGCGCGCAGACCGTTGGCATCTGGGGCTGGACCGAAAAGCCCGGCACGCTGGCGCATTGGCCGGGTGGCATCGTGGTCTCGTTTCCGAAGGCTAAGTCGGTCAACGGCACGCTGGTGCTCGACCGCGGCGACGTCAACCTGACCTTCAAACGCTATATCGCCGAGCCGATCCGGATTGACTTCAAGGACGACTACATCACCGACATCATCGGCGAGGGCGCGGACGCCGAGATGTTCCGCAAATATCTCGCCGCCTGGGGCGACCGCGAGGCTTACGCGGTGTCGCATGTCGGCTGGGGGATGAATCCCGACGCGCGGTACGAAGCCTTGTCGATGTACGGCCAGCGCGACACCAACGGCACCGAAATCCGCGCGGTGCCGGGCAATTTCCTGTTCTCCACCGGCGCCAACGAATTCGCGGGCCGCTATACCGCCGGCCATTTCGACCTGCCGGTGATGAAGACCACGATCACGCTGGACAACACCGTGGTGGTGAAGGCCGGCGCATTGCAGGACGTGTTCGGGTAGGTCTGTCGACAATCCTGCTGTCATGGCCGGGCTTGACCCGGCCATCCATCTTCCTGCGAAAAGATGTTTTCTCGATGGATGCGCGGGTCAAGCCCGCGGATGACCAAACACTACACCACCGGCGGCTTCACCAGATCGAAATGCCGCAGCATCGCCACAAATGCCTTCAGCCGTTCCGCTCGATAGGCGTCGACATCCATCCCCTCGTAATTCAGGAAACCGCGCTGGGTCTTGAGTCCGATATGCCCCGCCTCCATGTTGCGCGCGATGATGTCGGGTGACGCGTAGCGCTCGTTGTCCAGCGCCTTGGTCAGGTAGCGGCTCGCATAGTAGAGAATGTCGCCGCCGCCCCAGTCGATGAATTCCAGCATGCCGAGCACGGCGAAGCGAAAGCCGAAGCCATACTTGATCGCCTTGTCGAGGTCTTCCGGCGAGGCCACTCCTTCCTCCACCATGCGCGCCGCCTCGTTCATGGCGAGCGCCTGGATGCGCGGCACGATATAGCCCGGCGCCGGCGCGCAGATCACCGGCACCTTGCCGATCGCTTCCAGCATCGCCCTCAGCCGCGCGGTGACGGCCGGATCGGTGTCTTTGCCGGGCGACATTTCGACCAGCGGTACGAGGTAAGCGGGGTTCAGCCAGTGCGCGTTGAGAAATCGCTCCGGATGCTCGACCGCGCCCGAGATGTCGTCGACAAGGATGGTCGAGGTGGTCGACGCGATGATCGGCGAGGGACCGGCAAGCTTCGAGACCTGTGACAGCGCCTCGCGCTTGACGTCGAGCACCTCCGGCACCCCCTCGAAGATCACCGCTGCAGACGAGAATGCTCCCCGCGCGCCGCTCTCCGGTACGATCTCGACGCGCGAGAGGATCGCGTCCACCTGCGCCGGATCGAACATGCCGAAAGCGGCGAGCGACGAGAGTACGTCGCGGATTTCGCCGAGCGCTTCGGCTTCGAGTTTCTTGAAGTCGGCTTCGCTGCGCGGCTTGAAGTCGACCACCTTCACCGGATGACCGGCATAGGCAAACACGACCGCAATGCCGCGCCCCATGCGGCCGGCGCCAAGACAGGCGATTTGCTCCATCATACCGCATTCTCCGATCGTCCCCGCGAAAGCAGGGACCCAGAGCCAAGCAACGGAGGCTGGTTAGGGCCGTCCTGGGTTCCCGCTTTCGCGGGAACGAACGGAGTTTGTGCTGTCGTCCGCACGCTCATCCTCCGAACCCATCCCGCAGCAATCTCTGCAATCCCGCCTTATCATGTCCACCGAGCCCCATGCCCTTCAGCGTCCGCCCGGTCACCATGAAGTCCTCGCCCACCACCGCGCCGCCGATGGCAAGGAAGGCGCGCGCAAGCGGCGTCGGGACCCCTGCGAGCTCGCCCACGGAGGCGAGGAATGACAGGCCCATGCGGGTGTCTTCCAGCATGTAGCGGTGCTGCGTCAGGACGATGTGTTCCCGCCAGTCGCCGGAGTCGGTGAGCTTGTCGTGCGAGCCGCGGCCATACATCCACTCGTCGCCCTCTTTGGCGTAATGGTCCGCCAGCGGGAAATGCGGTGCGCCATAGCCCAGCGCCTCGCGCACCGCGATGCGTTCGGCATCGAGTGCATCCGTCACGCGGCGGATCGAGGGCTGCGTGCCCTCTTTATGAATGTCCCAGCGGTCGAAATGCTCCAGCGGTCCGGCATTCATGGTGATCAGGGGCGGATGGATGATGCCGCCGGCATTCATCAGCGCACCGGAGAGTGCGTCGCCGCAATCCTCAATCACATTCGGAAAGGCCTGGCCGATCACCGCCAGCGCATGGCTCTTTAATGCAAGCGGAAACACACCGGTCGGCAGCCGCTTGGCGCGCACCGTCACGGCCGCCTCGAACGGGCCGTGCTTTCGGGTGAGCCAGGGCAGCGTGCCTGTTTCGGCAAATGCAACCTTGGCCTTTTTGCCGGCCGCCTGCATGGCCTGCGCGAACAGCATCGATCCGAACGTGCCGGGCGGCAGAAACACGACCTGGCCGTCTTTCAGATGCGGCGCCAGCGCTTTGGCAATATCGGGCTGCGCATGTGCTGGGGCAGGGCAGACGATCAGTTCGGCGTCGCGCACGGCCTGCGCAATGTCGTTCGTGACAAGGGCCAGCTTCGCCTCGTGCTTGCCGGCGAAATCCTTGATGGTGATCGTCGAGCCCGCGGCGCGATGCGCCTCTACCGCAGGCTTGTCGCGCCGCCATAGCCGCGTGTCGTGCCCCGCAAGCGCGAAATCCCCCGCCGCCGCGAAGGATCCGTTGCCGCCGCCCAGTACCGCGATACGCATATCAAACTTGCTCCGTGTGCTCCCTCACCCGGAAAAGGCGGAGGGTTGGGGAGGGGGTCAAAAGCTGTTTGGAATATGACCCCCACCCCATTGTCCGCGCATCGCGCCGACAATCGACCTCCCCCTTGCAGGGGGAGGTGAAGAAGTAAGAGGGCGCTACTCACTGCTGCTCCCGCAGCATGAAGTGCTGCACCTTGCCGAGCGCGGTGCGTGGAAGCGAGTCCACGAACACAATCTCGCGCGGAATCTTGAAGCGCGCGAGATTGCGCCCGACGAACTCCTTCACCTCGTCCGCGGTGACGGTCATATCCCTGCGGCACACGATGTAGGCAACGGGCACCTCCTGCCATTTCGGATCGGGCCGGCCGATCACCGCAGCCTCCGCGACGCAGGGATGATCGTGCAGCACGCGCTCGATCTCGGCCGGGTAGATATTCTCGCCGCCGGAGATGATCATGTTCTTCTTGCGGTCATGGATGTAGAAATAGCCGTCCGCATCGCGGGTGCCGATATCGCCGGTGTGATACCAGCCGTCCCGCAGAGCGTCCGCGGTCGCCTCCGCATTGCCCCAATATTCATAGAGTACGTTCGGGCCGCGCACGACCACCTCGCCGGCCGTGCCATGGGGCACTTCGCGCCCATCATTGTCGACGACCTTGGCCTCGCAATAAAGGCCTGGCAGGCCGGTCGAGGTGAGACGCGAAAGGTCGCCGCCGACGCGGGTATAGACCGCAGTCGGTCCGGTTTCGGTCGATCCGTAAATCTGGATCACCGGGATTCCGCGCGTCATGAAGGCCTCGATCAGCGGCACGGGAATGAGGCTCGATCCGGCAGCGACCGCCCGGAGCGAGGAGAGATCGGTCATTCCCCAAAGCGGGTGCTGCGACAATGCCTGCATCACCGCCGGCACCGTCAGCATCAGTGTCGGCCGTTCCTTGCCGACGGCCTGCAAGGTCGTATCGGGCGCAAAACGCTGATGCACGGTGACGGTCGCGCCGAGCTGCAGTGCGGGCGTCGTCTGGATATTGAGACCGCCGACATGGAACAGCGGCAGATACGTCAGAATATGGTCGTCCGAACGCATGTCATGGGCGTGGTGGCTCATCAGTGCGTTCCAGACCAGCGCCTCCTGGCGCAGCACCGCGCCCTTGGGCCGGCCGGTGGTGCCGGAGGTGTAGACCAGCAGCAGCGGATTCGAGATGTCAGTATGCGGATTGCGGCCGTCGCCTGTGCCGGCGGCGAGCAGCGCATCGAAGGACGGCGCATCGTCGGGCGTATAGTCGAGCCCGACCACCTTGATGTCGGGCAGATGCTGCGCAAGCTGCGCCACGACGGCCGAGAATTCCTTGTCGACGATCAGCACCTTGGCGCCGCTGTCGCTGAGGATAAAAAGCTGCTCCGGCACCGCGAGCCGCCAGTTCAGCGTCACCAGCATCGCGCCGAGCCGGGCGCAGGCATAGAGCGTGACCAGATAATCGGAATGGTTTGCTGCCAGGATCGCGACGCGGTCGCCGCGGCCGACGCCGAGTTCGGACTTCAGCGCGCGCGCGGTTTGCGCGATGCGCTGATGAAAGTCGGCATAGCTCAGCGTGCAGCTGCCGAAACGGATCGCGGTCTTGTCCGGCGTGAAATCGGCGTTGCGGGCGATGAGGTCGGAAAGGTCCATGACTTACGTAGCCACGCACGCGATCTGCTCCCTCCCCCTGCAAGGGGGAGGATTGGGGAGGGGGTCTTGTTCGATAGCAAGAGCCGACCCCCACCCGGTCCGCCTTGTGGACCGACCTCCGCCTTTCAGGGGGAGGTGAAGAAAAGAGTTACTCATCCTTCTCGCCCGGCTCGTAGAGCGTTTCCCTGCCGAGCCGGTCCATGCAGATTTCCGCGGTCCAGGGCAGCATCAGCGAGCCACAGCGGCTGTCGCGATAAATGCGCTCCAGCGGCAGGCTTTTCAGCATCGCCTGTCCGCCGCAGGTGCGGATCGCCTTCACCGCCAGCGCGTTGGCATTTTCCATCACGGTGTGCTGCGCGCAATAGGCGCGCATCACCGAGTCTTTGGAAGGGTTCGGGCGCGCCTCGCTGATGGTCTGGAACCACAGCGCCTTGGTCTGTTCCAGCATCAGCTTCATCTCGGCGACCGCAAGCTGCTTGGTCGGGAACATGCGCCGCTTCACCGGCGGCATCCCCGGCACCTCGCCGCGCAGATAAGCCACGGTGAAATCATAAGCCGCCTGGGCGAGCCCCATATAGGTCGGTGTCAGCGTCAGGAACATGTGCGGCCAGCGCAGCACCGCCTGATAATAGACGCCGGGCGGCATCAGGGCAGCGTCTTCCGGCACGAACACGTCTTTGAAAATGAGCGTGCGCGAGACCGTGCCGCGCATGCCGAGCGGATCCCAGTCGCCGGTCACGGTCACGCCGGGTGCATTTGCAGGAATCGCGAGATAGAGCGTGTTGCGCCGCATCGCTTCCTCGCCCTCGGCCCTGCGCGTGCAGAGTGCGCCGTAATAGTCGGCCGACCCGGAAAGCGAAGCGAAGATTTTCTTGCCGTTGACGATATAGCCGCCGTCAACCGGCTTGGCCTCGGTGCCGAAAGCCACAGCTCCTGCCGCCGCCGCGCCGCCTTCGGAGAAGGGCTGTGCGTAGACCGCGCCGTCTTTCAGGATGCGCTCGTAATGGATTTCGCGCCGGCGCAGATGCTCGGCGCGGATATCGGCCGGAATCTCCATTTCATCGGAGATCGGCCCGGACCATAGGGTCGAACAGACATGCATGTTCCAGGACAGAGCGGTCGCGCCGCAATAGCGGCCGAGTTCGGACGCTGCGAGCGCGTAGGTTTTGTAGTCGGCGCCGATACCGCCCGAGGATTTCGGAATGCAGATGCCGAGCAGGCCTTCCGGATGCATGTCGCGGAAATTCTCGATCGGGAAGGTGGCGTCGCGATCGTGCCGCTCGGCGCGGGGCGCGAGATATTGCTTGCCGAACCTGCGGCTCTTGGCCAGCAACTCGGTCTGGAAATCATTCAGGCCGAAGGCGTCCGGCGCAAATAGCGGCGCGTCGATATCGACCTTCTCTACATCGATCTTTTCTGGTGCGTTCATGGCGCGGCACTCCGTTTGGTCGCATCGCCCGCATCCAGGTCGCGCAGGAAGGCGAGCAGGGCCGCATCGAAGGCGGCCGGATTTTCCAGGTTGGGCAGATGCCCGAGGCCGGGCAGCGTCATAAATTGCGCGCCCGGAATTTTTGCTGCCATGCGCTGCATCATGGCGGGCGGCGCATTGCCGTCGAATTGGCCGACGAGGCAGAGCACCGGGACCTTGATCGCGGCGAGATTGGCGCGCTCCTCGAAGGTGACGATCGCCTCGACACAGGCCTTGTAGGTCGCGGCCGGCACAGCCGCCATCGAGGCCACGGCCAGCGCCTTGCCGCCCGGGTCGGGATTGGGGCCGATGATCTCGTCGATCATCGCGGCGGCGAGGTCGGGCATGCTCTTGCCGGAGGCGAGCGGCGCAAGGCGGTCGGCGACGAATTTCTTCTGGAAGTCGCCGTCCGGCTTGCCGAAGGCAGGACTCGTGCCGATGAGGACCGCGCCGCGATAACCGTCCGGTTTTCGCCGCAACATGGTCTGGGCGATCATGCCGCCGAGCGAATGGCCGACCAACACCGGTTTGATCAGGCCGGCCTTCGCGATCTGCGCTTCGACGTCTTCCGCAAACTCGTCGAAGGTGATGCGTTCGATGGCCGGCCGTCCGCCATAGCCCGGCAGGTCGAGCGCGAGCGGCGTAAATCCCGCGGCGCGCAGGCTGTCCGCCTGCGGCTGCCAGGCGCGCCCCGAGCCGCCAACCCCATGAATGAAAACGACGCCTTGTGTCTGCGATGGCAAGTCTTTGTCGGGCATCGGCTCGGTCGCGATACGGCGCTGGATGATCGCCAATCCTAGGAAACCGGCGGCCGGGAATAAAGCTTTAAATGTAAAATATCGGCCGCGCGGCGCTGTTCGTTGACTGGTTCTGCGCGCCAAGGTTGCGTACGCTGCTGCCACGCCGCCATAGGATGGGAACCGAGACGAGTATTACCGCGTTCTCAACCCATCAGAGCCGTGAGGCGCGGACTGCCAAGTAACGCCCCGGACATGGAGACGTTAGCATGGTGATGCTGTTCTGGTTTCCAGCCATTGTGGCGGCTGGTGTTTATCGCGCCATGTCCGATGACGTGACGGCTTGGCATCGCGCGTATTTCGGTCATCCTGATCGTGGGGACGTTTGACGGCGTTATTCTCGCTGGCTGCGACAGCCGTCATTCATCCGCGAGGGGCCCAGCGGGTTTGCTGGGCCTTTTGCGTTTACCCGTTAACCTGCACTCTTGCTTTCGGGCCTCATCTCGCGGCCAAGCGCCTCAAACACTTTGGCGACGATACCGCGCATGTCGAGTCCGGCCCTGGCATACATCGCTGCCGGGCTATCCTGATCGATGAAGACGTCCGGCAGCACCATGACTCGAACCTTGAGGCCGCTTTCCAGTGCCGCATTATCGGCCAGCGCCTGCAGCACATAGGCCCCAAAGCCGCCGGTCGATCCTTCTTCGATCGTGATCAGCACTTCATGCTCGCGTGCCAGCCGCAGCACCAGGTCGGTATCGAGCGGCTTGGCGAAGCGCGCATCGGCGACGGTGGTTGAGAGCCCGTAACCGGCGAGTTCGTCGGCAGCCTTCAGGCATTCCGACAACCGCGCCCCGAACGACAGGAGCGCTACCTTGGTGCCTTCCCGGACGATGCGACCCTTGCCAATTTCCATCGGGATGCCGCGTTCGGGGAGCGCCACGCCGATGCCTTCGCCGCGCGGATAGCGCAGCGCCGAAGGCGTGTCGTCGATCGCTGCCGCGGTCGCCACCATATGCACCAGATCGGCTTCGTCGGCCGCGGCCATCAGCACGAAGCCCGGCAGGCAGCCGAGATAGGCGATATCGAATGAGCCGGCATGGGTCGGGCCGTCGGCGCCGACAAGCCCGGCGCGGTCGATGGCAAAGCGCACCGGCAGCGACTGAATGGCAACGTCATGCACGACCTGGTCGTAGGCGCGCTGCAGGAAGGTCGAGTAGATCGCAGCGAACGGTTTCAGGCCTTCGGCGGCGAGCGCGCCGGCAAAGGTCACGGCATGTTGCTCAGCGATGCCGACATCGAAGAAGCGTTGTGGGAATTCCTTGGCGAACAGGTCGAGCCCGGTGCCGGACGGCATGGCGGCTGTGATGGCAACGATCTTTTCGTCGCGCTTGGCTTCGGCGACCAGCGCATCGCCGAACACCTTGGTGTAGGCGGGGGCTGCGGCCTTGGCCTTGGCCTGCGCTCCCGTCGCAACGTCGAATTTGGTGACACCGTGATAGCGGTCCGCCGATCCTTCGGCGGGCGCGTAGCCCTTGCCCTTCTGCGTGACGACGTGAACGAGGATCGGTCCGCTCTCGGCATCCCGGACATTCTTCAGCACCGGAAGCAGATGATCGAGATTGTGCCCGTCGATCGGGCCGACATAGTAGAAGCCGAGCTCCTCGAACAGCGTGCCGCCGGTCATCATGCCGCGCGCATATTCCTCGGCGCGCAGCGCGCGCTGCTCGAAAAATTTCGGAAGCTTGTGCGCGAGCTGTTTGCCGATTTCGCGCAGGTTGCGGTAGGTCTTGCCGGACAGAAGCCGTGCCAGATAGGCCGACATCGCGCCGACCGGTGGTGCGATCGACATGTCGTTGTCGTTGAGAATGACAATCAGCCGCGAATGCGTTGCGCCGGCATTGTTCATCGCCTCATAGGCCATCCCGGCCGACATCGCGCCGTCGCCGATCACGGCGATGACATTGCGCTTTTCGTTTTTCAGATCGCGGGCCACCGCCATGCCAAGCCCGGCCGAAATCGAGGTCGACGAATGCGCCGCGCCGAAGGGATCGTATTCGCTCTCGGCGCGCTTGGTGAAGCCGGACAGGCCGCCGCCCTGGCGCAACGTGCGGATGCGGTCGCGCCGGCCGGTGATGATCTTGTGCGGATAGGCCTGGTGGCCGACGTCCCAGATCAGCCGGTCGTCGGGGGTATCGAAAACGTAATGCAGCGCAACGGTGAGTTCGACGACGCCAAGCCCCGCGCCCAAATGCCCGCCGGTAACGGCGACCGCATCGATC
>NZ_JBKBVB010000007.1:0-71042 GCF_046289595.1 Pseudorhodoplanes sp. | reverse complement strand
TAGAGGCTATGGAATGGGATTGGGCGTCGGAGGTGTGCTCGTAGGAGCTGGAGATTTTGGCGTTGCCGCCGCCGCCGCCGCCGCCACCGCCACCACCCTGCACATATTGATTGAGGCCGGATTCCCAATAAGCGCCGCGGCCACCGCCGCCACCGCCACCGCCACCGCCGGCACCGCCACCACCGCCACCACCACCGCTGCCGCCGCCCATGCCGCCGCTGATGCCGGTGCCCGTAGTATTGTTCACGCCACCGGCGCCGTCGCCGGCATCGCCGCCGATCGTGCCGGGATCGCCCGGCGTGCCCGCGCTGGCATTGCCGACGCCACCGCCGGAGCCACCCGAGCCGCCACCGCCGCTCGACCCTGCGCTGCCGCCTACGGCCTGATTGCCGACATACGAATTACCGTGACCGGTTGCGCCGCGGTTGCCGGTATTGCCCCAATTGCCGCTATTGCCGGTGCCGCCAAATCCGCCCGGACCGCCGGACCAAGTCGAGTAGCTGACAATCGCACCGAGGAAGGTGCTGTAATCGACCGCGCCACCACCACCGCCACCGCCGCCCTGCGCGCCGCCGCGTCCGGAAAGGCCGCTGCCGCCGCTGCCGCCGTTGGCGTCACCCTGGCCGGCGGCACCGCCCTGGCCGGACGGCGCGCGCGTCACCGTGGTCGGGCCGCCGCCATTGCCGCCACCTTGCGGCGCGCTGCCGCCTGACCCGCCTGCACCGCCATTCGTCTGCGCACCGCCGCTGCCGCCGCCGCCGACGCCATTCTGCCCGGTCGCCGAAACGTTGATCATGACATTGGCGCCGATGAACACATCGTCGCCAACCTGGATCGACAGCGCATTGCTGCCGCTGACGCGCACCGTCACGCCGTCCGGGATAATGAGATCGCCCGGGAAGGTGAAGACGGTGAGCTCGTTCGTGGTGACGGCGGTAATGCCGAGATTGGCGATCGAACCGAACCCCGTTCCAGCAAAGATGGTGGCGTCGGTGCCGGGGACGCCGTTGTAGTCGACCAGGATATTGGCGCCGGTGATGGTGCGCGTTGCGGTGTTGAAGACGATATCGCCTCCGGTCGGCTGCAGCGTGTAGACAGGCACGATCTGGACCGGACCCGCGCCGGCATTGATCAGCACGTCGCGCGCGACAATGTTGTCGACAAGAATATCGGTGCCGGGCGCGAAGGTGACCCGGTCGAGAACCGTAAAGCCCAAATCCAGATTATAGCGCTGAAAGCCTGTCCCGGCCCTGACCAGCAGATCCTGCGACACGGCATGCCCGGTCACCGTGACGCCGCTGATGGTGACGATCTGATCGGTGGTACCGGTATTGGCCAGCTCAATCGAATACAGCGTGAGGTCTTTTCCGGTTGGTGTCCTGTTGGTATTTGCCGAGCGCAAGGTGAACAATTCGCCCGCGGCGCGCGCCGCAGCGGACGGACTTATCGCATCGGAGCGCAGGAAGCCCGCCGCATTCGAGGTCGTCAGACTGAACCCGTTCTCGACGTAACTGCCAGAACCTGCGGTAACGCCGTCGAATCCGATCACGCCCTCGTAGTTGCGATAATTGTCGAAGTCCTGCGCCGGATCGGCCTGAGTGACGATGACAAGGCCCGAGCGCAGTTCGATACGGTCGCCATCAATGACGCCGGTCACGTTGGCCGCGGTGACCGAACGGACGATCAATGTATCGTTGCCGGTCTGGCCGCCGAGAATGCGGGTGACATCCGCACCCTCGGTGGTGACGATGTCGGTGGTTGCCGCTTTGAGCACAACGCCGTCGAGAATCCAGGCCACCGGCCCCAGGTCGTTCTGGCTGTTGTCGACGATCAGCGTCTCCACGGTCTTCTGCAAGGACAGGAATTGCTGGCCGTCGGGCAGGCCGGGAATCACGATCTTCAGCGTGTCGTTCTCGGTTCCGCCATCGACGATGGTCGGTGCAAGGCTGATCGACTCCGCGAGGATAAGGTCGTCGCCGGCGCCGCCATAAACGGCGATCACCGTGGACGGCAAGATGTCGTTGCCGACATCGATGGTGATGGCATCGTTGCCGCTTCCGGCTCTGACATCGACCCGGTCCATGTCGCGGAACACGATATTGGCGGCGGCCATGCCGCTGACCGTGCCTTCGCCGACGGTAGCACCGTCGCCGATCCTGGCGTTTAGGGCGCCGGTCGTCGCGGTGCGGTCGACGATCAGCCGGTCGGTGCCGCCGCCGGTTCCGTCGCCAGTCACAGTCATTGCCGCACCGGCCTGGAACACGGTGATCAGATCGCCGCCGTCGCCGAGATCGAACGAAGTGGCGTGAGCGGTGGTCTCCACGACGATGGTATCGTTGCCGCCGCGCGCATCCACGAAGACCGGCATGGCGGTGCCGACAATGCGCAGCTGGTCGTCGTCGTCGCTGAGCCGGATGGTCACATTCGGCAGGCCCTCGAAGGTGATCGAGCCCGGCATGCCGATTCCGGTGACCCGTCCGCGACCGTCAGCGATCTGCGCGAGCGTGAGATCGGCCTGCATTTCCGCAACGATGACAAAGCTATCGCCGGCGCTGCCCTGAACCAGAAGATCGCCGGCCATGCGTGACAACGCACCGCCGGCCGTCACCTGATTCGCACCGGCGCCGGTCTTCAGCGTGGTTTTCGTCGAAATCCCCTCGACCGCGACAACATCTGCGCCGTTGCCAAGTTCGATGGTCAGGTCCTGGATATCCCCATAGGTGATGCCGGCGGTTTCCACGATCGCGGTCTGGTCGGCCGAGCCCATGCCGAAGCCGAAAATCTGGTTGTTGTTGCCGCCACCGAGCCGGCCGGCATTGGCCGCCGTATCGCCGCTATCGATCACCCGCATGGTGTTGTAGCCGGCGCCGCCCCTGGCGATCACAAGGCCGTCGATGGCGTTAAGCGTTTTGTCCGTGCCGCCAAAGATGAACGTGTCGTCGCCGCCGCCGGCATCGATGTCGATCAACATGTCGGCGGCCGTCGAGCGCACCGAAACGCTGTCGTTGCGGTCTCCGAGCTTCAGCGCAACGGTATCGGTATTGGCGAAGCGGATGGCGCCGTTCACACCCGAGAGCGTGATCTCGCCGTTCTTGACCACCACAGACCGCGCCTGAGCAGATCCGCTGTCGTCAAGGTCAAGGATGTCCTGCTCGCTGCCCGAATCGACAATCAGCGTGTCTTCGATGGTAGAGAGCGAGCCGCCGCTGTTGGTGTCCGTTGTCGCCTGACTGCCGATCCGGATCGCGTCCTGTCCGCCGCCGCTCTGGATGGTCACCGGGGCACCGAACATGACGCGCCGCAACGCGATGCTGTCGGCATCGTCCCCGCCCGCGATCGTCACCATGGTGCCGGTGATACGGCCGCGCAAATCCATCCGCGTGCCGATGCCGGCATCCGCATTGCCATGGTCGCCGCGCAGCACCACCGATCCGGCTGCAGCAATAACTGCGGCGGCGTCGAGGAAGAGGTCGTCCCCGGAGAAGATGTTCACGTTGCCCGCCACCGCCTGAACCAGACCATCGGCCCCGAGCAGAATGTCCTCACCGGTCAATACAGAATCCCGGGTCTGCAGGGTCACGTCGCCCGTAACAGAACGCGCGGTGCCGATACCGAGGCCGCCGACATCGTCGATAATGGCGATGCCTGTATGGGCGTTGGCCACCAGTGCCCCGGCTGTCCTGGCTGCATCGATGCGCAGCATGGTGCCCGGCAGACCGATGGCGCCGCCATTAGCCGTGAGCTTGATCGCGGAGCCTGCGACATTCACTGCATCCGTCGCGTTGCCATCAAGGATGGATCCCGTTGCCGTCAGATCGACCAGCCCGATGGTCGACCGGGCCCAGTCGATTTCGAGGTCGCCGGTCTCGACCAGCACGATGCCGAAGCCCGCTTGCGCGCGCAGCAGCGTGGATTCGGTCGCGATCGCAGCGCCGTTCACGCCGATGACGCCGCCCGCGATCAGTTCAAGCCCGGTGGTCCGGATCGCTCCGGCAGCCGCCCAGGTGAGGATGTCGCCGCCCGCAGCCTCGATCAGCGTCGTGCCGAACCGGTTGTTGATCAGCTTGGTCAGGCGGATATCCGGCGCGGACACCACGTTGGTATTGACGATTTCGATCCGCGTTGTGCCGGGATCGCTGCTGGTGACCGGCAGGAAGCGGCTTTTTTCGGTGACATTGACCGTTAGATTGCCGACGAAATTCGGATTCTGGATATACGGATCGATGCTGCCAATCCGCAAATGCCGGTCCGAATGATTGATGATTGTGATGCGGTCGAAGCCGGTGACAAAGGTGAAGGTTGCGTTGCCTTCGATCGAGTTTTCGGCCGGGCTGGTGCCATAGCCCGCCGGATTGGGATCGAGCGACGACTGGCTGATCGAGAAGGTCGCCGAGCCTGCCGCAGTCGACTGATAGATGATGTCCGGGATGACGATCTCGCTCGCCGTGATCACCGGCGCGATGCCGACCTGCTTGAGGATGTTCCCGGAAGCGCCGATTTCGAGCTCCGGATTGGCCGGGCCGTAGAGGAATACGTTCGAATTGAACACGATGGTGCGCGGGAAGGTCACCACGGTACGCTGGGTCGCCGAGCCGCCGTCGATCAGCGCACCGGAGCGTATGGCATTGGCCGACGCGCCATGCGCCCCGCCTTCGGCCTCGACATACAGCGCGCGGGTGCCGATTTCCGAGCCTGCCTCGGTGAGCACGCTGGTCGCCGCGTTGAAACTGTTGATGGCGGTGGCGTCGGTGTCGCCACCGAGACCATCGGTATCGGAATCGGCCTTGGCGAGGCTGTGCAGGTTTTCCTGCCGCGCCTTCAGATTGGTCTGAGTGTCGCCGAGGAGCTTTGCGCCGGATCGCACGATGACGCCGACATCGGTGCTGCGCTGCCCGGCGAAGGGGTCGATGGTCGCATCCGCATCCGCATCGGCGCCGGCGGCATCGGCATCGGATTCGGCATAAGCGTCGAGGTCGAGTTTGTCGACGCGCGCGATCACATCGAGAATGCCGGTGGCGCGCAATTGCGCTCCGGCGCCGATCTCGGTCTGGGTCACGCTGCTGTAGCGGATGGCGGCGTCGGTCTTGGTGTTGGCGCCGAGGCCCTGGGCGAGCGCAATGGCGCGCGAATCCCCGGTGCTGCTGGTGCGCGACTCGACGCTGAGATTGGTGGACGCGGTCATCCGCGCGCCGGCTCCGATCAGCGTCTTCGTGGTATCCTTCATTTCGAGGTCGGTTTCGGCCTGGGTGATTGCCACCAGCGCCCCGCCGCCGCCATCGGCCTGTACAAAGCCGGTATTGGTGGACGCAGCGAGCGCGGTCAGGTCGGTGCCGGCGGTCATCTGCGCATTGTCGCCGATCACCACGCTGTTGGTATTTTCGAGGACGCCCTTGGCCTTGCCGATGATCACGGTGACGCCACCGTAATTCCCGGCCTTGGCCTCCACGCGCGCGGTGGTGTTGGCGGTCGAGGTAACCACAAGCGCCTGAACAGTGCCGATCAGCGATTCCGAACCAATCTCCGCTTTGGTCTGCGGCTTGACGGTCATCACCACATCGAGGCCCTGGCCGCTCAGCACGCCGCCGCCCGCGGCTTCCGCCAGCATGCGGCCGGTCGCGGTGCTGTTCGCCTTCACGTCGAGCGAGCGCGCCTGCAAGGTCGTGCGGGAGCCGATGCTGGCGGTGGTTTTCGGCGTGATCGTGGTTTGCGCGATGACGATGCCAACGGCGATGCCGCCGACGGCGCCGCCATCCACCTTGATGTTGCCGGTATCGACCGTGCCGGTGGCCAGGATGTCGACATCGCCCGCGGCATAGACCGAGGCGCGATTGCCGAGCCGCGCGGTGACCTCGCCGCCAATGGTGATGTCCGCGACCCCGGCCGCGGCACCGAGAATGCCGCCACCGATGGCGATGCCGAACGGCGCGCCGGCAGTGAAGGGATGTAGGCCGATGGCGCGGTTGGCGTCGACGGTCAGGCCGCCGATGAAGCCCGTGGTGTCGCCCGCGTTTCCCGTGGTCGTGCCGAGCGCGGTGAAATCGCCGACCACGGCCTGGACGTTGCCGTCGATCTTGGAGACCACGATGGCGGCGCCGAGGCCGGCAATGCCGGAGACCGCCGCCGCCGCATTCATCACGTAATGATCGATGGTGGCGTCTGCATCGACGGTGACGGTGGCAAAGCCCGTGACCTGCGTTGCCGAACTCGCCGACTGGGCATGCGAGAGCTGGGTGTCGTCGGTGACGCTGCCGGGGCGTGCGCCGAGCAATGCGCGCACCGAGGAATTGTCGGTCACATGGGCGACCGCCCCGCCGAGCGAGACGAAACCGCTCAATGCGCCGCCGAAGCCCAGCGCGCGGATGTCGGAAGCCAGATACGCCGTGACCGACAGGCTGCTGTTCGCCGGATAAAGCCCGGTCAGCACCACATTCGGCGCGATATAGCTCGTGGTGTCGACGTCGATGTCGAGTACCACGATGCCGACGCCGAGCGCGCCCGCACCCGCCCCGACGCCGCCGCCGCGCGTCGTGAAATCGAGTTTCTGCCGCGCCACCACGTCGATATCGCCCGCCACGATCGCGGCGCCGGATTCGATTGCCGCAGCGGTGCCGCTGGCGCGGATGCCGGTCGCCGACAGCGCCCCGCTCACCGAAGGCGTGTTGCGGGCGGAACTCTGCCGCGCAATTTCGCCGATCTGCGCGCTCGAGGCGCTGAGCCGGTGGTTCGACCCGGTGGCGCCTCCGGTCAGGTCGATGGCGCGCCCGGCGAATGCATCCTCGTAGGTCGCCGCGAGTTTGATGCGCTGCGGCTGCGACGGATCGACAATGGCGAAATAAACCTTGCCGTCCTCCAGCCCGCCGATCGCGCTGTTGCCGTTGGCGCTGTAGACGACGCTGTCGCCGGTATTGAGGCCGGAATCGGCGCCGAGCGTGATCGTGTCGGTGCCGGTATTGACCGCGCTCGCAGGATTAAACACGGGCAGTGCCGGATCGGAGCTATTGCCCTGATCGCCGGTCTGCATCGCGCTCATCATGGCGCTGACGGTGTTTTCCACGAAGGCCGTGACGGTGTCGCCGTCTTCGCCGCTCAGCGCCGATGCGCTCTGGCCGCCGCCGCCATAGCTGTCGCTGAAATTGCCGCCGATGGTGTAAACCACGACGCCGCCGCCGATGCCGGCAAGGCCGGCGCCGACCGCGATGGCATTGGAATCGATGGTCCAGCGCGACAGCGCGCTGACATCCACGTCGTCGCGGGCGCGCACTTGCGCAGCGCCGATCAGCGCCTGGGTATCGTTGTGGATCAGGCCGACATCGAAGCTGCCGCCGATACCGGCGGCGCCGCCGCCGAGCGCGCCGGAAATCGCCAGAATCTCGATGGTATTGCGCGCCGAGACCGTCACCGACTGCGCCGGATGCGCCGTACCGGCCGTATTCATATTGATCGCAGCGCCGTCGCCGATCGCCGCGAAGGTATCGGAATCGATCAGTTCGACCGACACCGCACCAGCGATGCCCGCATAGAGACCGCCGCCCGCGCTCGCAGACACCGCCACGACCTTTTCAGACGATTGCGCCACCACCGCGACGCCGCGGATCGCATGCAGACCATAGCCATTGCCTGCGAAAGCGCCGGTCGGCACGCCGCCGATCAGCGCCGCGCCGAGGCCGTTCGCATCGACGATGGCTTCGACGCCGATGATCGCGGCGGTGGTCTTTTCGATCTGGGTGACATTGACGGCGCCCGCCCCGCCGCCGCCGGCAAGCCCGATGCCGACGGCGCCGGCAATGGCATGGCTCGTCGTGTCATCGCTTGCGCCGACCAGCACATTACCGCCGGCATTGACGCGGACCCGGCCGCTGATCGAAGCGATGGTGTCGGTGTCGATTAGAACCACGGCGCCGGAGCCTGCGAGCGATACCGTGCCGCTGAAGGCAAGACCCGCGGCGACCGAGATGACGTTGGCTTCGGCGCGCGCCTGCACCGCGAGATCGCCCGCCACATTCACAACGGTATCGTAGGCGCCGCTGCTGCGGCCCTGGATATAGGCCATGGTCTCGCCCGCAAGCTTCGGGGCGGCGACGGCCGGCGCGGCCGCGAAGGTTCCGGAGCCGGCAAGTCCGCCACCGATGGCAAGACCGTCATAGCTGCGCACCGCGGCAACGCGGACATTCTGGTCCGCACCTGCGCCGGTATTGTCCTGGTTGATCTTCGCGGCTTCGGCGATATAGGCGCGGGTATCGACAGTATGGACCGCGACGGTGCCGGCCAGCGCGCCTGAGCCGGTGCCGGAAATCGCAACGCCGACGCCGGCCGAAGTCATGTCGTTGAGGCTCACCGCGGCGACGATCAGGCCCTTCTGAACGACTTCAGCCGCCTTGCGGTCGCCCTGTGCGGCAAGCGCGCTGTCGTCGAATTCGTCATTGTCGATATCCGGAACGCCGGTGCCGGTGAGCGACTGCACCAGATGGCGCGCATCGGCCGCGACGCCATTGTCCACGAGATCGACAGCGGTCCCCGACAGCGCGGCGCTGCGGGTCGCGGCGAGTCCGAACGAATTGTCGGAATAGCGGATGACGTAATAGCGCTGGCCGGAAACCAGACCGCCGATGCCGATGGACTCGGCGGTGTAGATAATCTCCTCGCCCGTGTTGAAGGCATGGCCGGCCGCAGTGATGCGGTTGGTCGCGTAATTCACGTCCGCGCTCGCAAAATCCTTGGAGCCGCCGGATTTGTCGGCATCGATCTTGCGCAGCACATGCACGTCCAACATCGACGTGCTGCCCGGACCGAGCGTCAGGGCGTTGCCCAGCGCGGCATTGACAAGCGAACTCGCCAGGCGAATCTCATTGTCGCTGACGCGAATGACAAAATAGCGTGTGCTGTCGGCAAGACCCTGAATCGGGCTGGGCGAATTGTAGAAAACCTCATCGCCGGTCATCAGACCATGAGCGGATATCGTGATCGTCGAGCCGCTGACGGCGCCTCCGAGGAAGCCGAGCGCATCGACAAGTTCACCGGTATAAGCGGCAATGCCGGCCTTGCCCGCTGCGGCCAAAGCGGTCACCTGCGCACCGCTGTCGATATAAGCTTCGGTGGTCTTGTTCATCACTCCGACGCCCGCAGCGACGCCCACTGCGCCGGTGCCTGCGCCCGAGATATTTGCGGAGATCTGGTCGATGGTGGTGTCGTCGAGCGCCTGCACTACGACATTGCCGTCCGAGGTGACGATGGCGTTCGAGCCGATAAAGGCGCGCGTGGTGAGGTCGAGCACGGTGACGCCCGCGGTGAGCGTGCCGGCGCCGGTTCCCGCGAATGCGCCGGATGCGGACACCGAGGCCAGGTCGAGATCGCCGGACGCATCGACGATCACGTTGTCGCCGGCGCCGACCTTCGCACCGTTGCCGATCGAGGCTTCGACCTTGCGCTTGATGACGCCGGCATCGGCGCCGATGCCGATGCCAACGCTGGAAGCGCCAGCAATGGTGCCGGCCACGCCGACCAGAGAGAGCTTGCCGCGCGCGACGATGTTGACGTCGTCGAACGAGGAAATTCCGGCAGCAGCCGGCGCATTGCCGCCCGGCGCCTCGATGAAGGACTGTACGGTATCGTCGACGAAGGTGACGGTGATCGCGCCGGCGCCGGCGCCGGCCGAGGTCGAGACCGCCCCGCCCGCGGCCACAATCACGATCGAGCCGTCCGACAGCGCCTCGACCGAAACGCCACTGCGGGTCTTGCCGAGAATGTCCTGGAAATCGGCGCCGCTGCCATTCGCGATCACGGTGGAGCGGCCGTCAATAAAGGCCTTGGTGGTGTTGACCACCGTGACGTTGGTCGCGGCAATGCCGACAGCCACCTGCGATCCGCCCGCGACGCCGCCGGCAATGGCGACGACATTTGCGGAATTCCTGGCCAGCACGCGGACATCGTCGGCCGCTTCGACCCGGGAGATCCCGTCGATCGCGGCGGTCACATGGTTCGTCACCACGTTGACGGACAGCGAACCCGCACCGGCATTGCCGCCGCCGGTGCCGCCGGCAAGGCCGAGCGTCATGGTCTGGATCACCGCCTTCTGGTCGGCGGTGACGGTGACTTCGCCGCCAACATTGACGGTGGAGGAATCGATCTTCGCGGTGACGGTGTTGGCGACATAATTGCCGCCCGCGGCTGCACCCGCGCCGACGCCCGAGCCGGTCGAGATGGCGACGCCACCGGTAAAGGTGCGGATGGTGGATTCGTCCTCGGCACGAAGACGCAAGGAGCCTGTGCCGTTGACGGTGACGGTCGCGTTGTCCGTGACCGAGGCCTCGATGGTGTTGAGGATGCCGTTGACCGAGGTGCTGACGCCGACGGCGACACCGGTGCCGCCGCTGCCGCCGCCGCCGACCGCAGCCGCCGCAATCTTGCCCGCGGGGACCGCATTCTGATCGGTCGAGAGCGCCGACAGGTTGACGCCCTCGTTCCCCGCCGTGACCGATGCGCCGTCGATGGTGGCGCGCACCTTCAGCGCGATCTGGTTCCAGCCGAGGCCCGCGCCGAAGCCCGCCCCTTGCGTGCCGATGCCGAGCGCACCGGCTACCGCCTGAATGGCGGAATCGTCCTGCGCGGTCAGCCAGACGCAGCCCGGTGTGGTCACCGTCGCGTTCTCGATACCGGCGCGGATTTCACCGGCATTGTCGCGGGTGAAGATGTGCTCGTCGGTGGAGATGATGTTGATGCCGAGCGTGAAGGCGCCGCCGACCCCGCCGCCGCCGGACGATATCCCGGCCGAGACGCCGATCGCGGTCAGGTTCTGGTCGTTGACCGCTTCAATGGTCAGATCGTCGGACAAGGTCGCCGACGCGCCGCGCGCGGTGCCGAAAATGCCGGCCTTGGTCTGCGCCGATAGCTGATTGTAGCCGAGCGACGCTCCGATGCCCTTGCCGCCCGCGGTATAGGACGCGCCACCGCCGATCGCGACCACGACCGGCTCGTTGCGCGCGCGCATCCGCGCATCGGCGGCGACGATCGCCGCTCCGTCCACCAGCGCCTGCGTGACGTCGACCAGCCGGTTGATCGAGACCGAGCCGGAAAAGGCGTTGGCGGTGCCGGTATTCATGTTGGCGCTGATCGCGGCCGAGAAAGTAACGATGGTGCCGCCGCGCTTGGCGCTGAGCAGAATCTCGTCGCCATTGCCATCGGCTGCCGTCGCCGTCACAGTCAGTCCGTTCGCGCCGGAGGCTGCGAGCGTGTTGACGATCAGAGCGCGGGTATCAGCAGTGAGCTGGTTGAGGCTGAAGGCGCCGCCGACCACGGTGCCGCCGCCGCCCTGGGTGCCGTTGGTCCGGGAGATCGCGACGCCGCCAGTGATGGAGACAAGAACCTGATCGTTCTCGGCCTCGATCGCGAGCGTCGACGCGGTCACCGAACCGCGGGCGTTGATAGAGGCAAGCGTGGTGTCGTTGATGACATTGACGCCGGCCGCACCGGCGATTCCGATCCCGCTCTTGACATTGCTCGCTTCGCCGAACAATCCCGGCAGGCTGGCGCCGTCGAGCGCATCGTCCGGCGAATCCGGAACCGGGCCTTGCGAGCTCAGCGCCAACGCGGTGCCGATCACGCCGACAATGGTGCCGCCGGTGGTGGCCTTCACCGTCATGGCGCCGACAGTGAGCGACACCGCGCCATTGGGCGTTGCATGCGCATCGATGCTCGGATCGGCGCCGACAAAGGCGTAAACCTTGCGCTCGACATCGGCGACCATGACCGAAAGGCCAAGCCCGCTCGATCCCGAACCGCCAAGAACCAGCGAACCGGCAACGCCGACTTGCACGCCGCCGGTCTCCGCCGTGATCGTCAACGAACCGCCGCCGCCGATCGCCGGACCGGCCGAATCGGTTGCGACGATGCCCGCCTGCACATCGCTGCGCTGGCGCAGACCAAGGCCGCTGCCGGCAAAAGCGAATTGGCCGTTGTCATCGGTCTGACCGCCCGACTGGGAGACGGCGACGCGCAGAATGTCCTCCTTGGCGGAGTTCGTGAGGCTGCCCGACGCGCCAGTCTTGACCTTGGCGCCGCCCTCGATGCGGGCATGGGTCGTGCTGTCGATGGAATCGACCAGGATCGATCCGCCGAGTGCCTTGGAGCCGGAGCGGCCGGCAACGTCGACGATGTCACCGCCCTTGCGCAATTGCGCAGCGGTCTTGCCTTCATACCGCGCCTTGCCGAGCGGGCCTTCATTCAGCGACCATTTGCCGATGCCCACCATCTCGATGAGCTGCATCATGGTATAGGCGTTGACGACGACGCTCTGCGTCGCCGGCGGCTGCCAGGTCGCGCTGATCGGCTTCTGGTTGATCTCGGCGCCGGACTGGACCAGCGCCTTCGACGTATTGGTAAAGACATTGACCGCGATCGATCCCGACACCGACGCGGCCGGCGACTCGGTCGCCTTGGCATAGGCCATCACCCAGTTATTCATCAGCTTGGTGCTGACGCCGAAGGTGCCGTCGAGCAGCGTGGTGATAGCGCTGACGCCGCGATTGACGATGTCCTGCGGGATGCCGAACAACAGATCTTCCGGCTTGGTCAGGAACGGGTAGGTCAGTTTCGAATCGACCCTGACGGTGCCGAAAGCATCGAGCTGCGTATTGCCGCGGATGATCGCCTGGGAATCATTATCGTAGACACCGACGCCGATCGAGACCGACACCGCGGCGCCCTGCGAGCCTTTCGGCTTGGAGACGCTGCCCTGGACCATTAGCTGGGTCTTGTGCTCGATCGAGGCCAGCACCTCGATATCGCCCTGCGTCTGTAACGTGGTCTTATCGCCAGACGTGGCGCGCTCGCCCACCACGGCGCGCACGTCGTGCGTTACCACATTGACGCCGACTGCGCCGGCGGCGCTGAGGCTGTCGTTCTGAATGCTGGAGGTGACGTCCTTGCCGTTCTGGTCCTTGACGGTCTGTTTGCCACTGGAGGCCGATGCATTGCCGAAAATCGAGGCGAGCGCGATGTCGCCGCGGGAGAGCACATCCTTATATTTGCTCGGATTGAACTTGCCGCCGACTTCCGGCTTGACCAGCGTGCGGGTGTCGGAGACGAGCGAGGCCTTGACGCCGATGCCGTTGGTCAGCCCGTCGTCGCTAAGCGCGTGATAATTGCCGCTGCCGAGCGAGGTCAGGTTGATCGCCTTCACCAAGGCAACATCGAGAGGGTCTTCGACCAGGCGGAAGCGGTTGTCGTCGACCTTGACGACATAATAGACGCCGCCATTCATCAGCCCGCCGATTTCGCGATCCGCGATTTCGAGTTCGAGCACCTGCCCGTCGGGCTGGGTGACGGTCTGGGTGCGCGTCTTGGTCGGATCGGTGCCGTAGATGATGGCCTGGCCGTCGACGAGGCCGTGATTGTCGATGGTGATCGTATCGGTGTTGTCGTCCACCGCCGTTGTCGGGTTTATATTCTTGACCGAGGCGATATAGGCGAGCGCATGCGCGGCCCCGCCCGTGGCCGCGCCGATGTCGATCTTCTCGCCGGTCGCGACGTCGTACAGCTCGACGGTATTGGCATCGACGACGCGCAAGAGATACTCGGCTTCGTTGACGAGCCCGCCGATGCTGCCGGCGCCGTCGTCGGCGAGCGAGGCATAGTTCACCAGCGTGTCGGCGGTGAACCCGTGATTATGCATCGAGATGCGGTCGGTTGCGGCATCGACGCGCGCGAGGTTCAGCGAGACGACCGTGCTGCCCTTGGTGAAGCTGTGGATGCCGAGCGCGGTGCCCTGCGCGATCTGGACGACGTTGCCGTTGCCGTCCTTCAGCTGGAACAGAAGGTCGTCAATCTTTTCGACGGTGTAGACTGCACCCCTCGTCAGCCCGCTGATCGTCCCCGTGCCGCTCGCCGTGTAAGTCACCTGGTCGCCGGTCTCGAAGCCGTGATCGGCAAAGCGGATGGTATCGGCCGCGGCATCGACCGCGTCGATGTCGAAAATCTTGGCGGCCGGCACCTGGATGGTGTGCGTGGCAGCGGCATCGGTGCCGCTCGCATCGAGATCGATCACCGGAGCGTTGGCGAGCTGAACGTGGTCCTTGTCGACCACGATGACGTAATACGTCCCCTTGTCCTTCAGGCCGCCGATCGCGGTGCCAGCGGTCACCACCAGCGGGTCGCCGGAGATCGGATTGGTGACAGCGCCGCCGTCCAGTGCCGTATAAGTAATGAGCTGGCCGTTGGTCAGGCCGTGATCGGGCACATAGATCGTATTGGTGGCCAGATCGACGGCGGAGCCGCTGGATCCATCGAATTTCGGGCCTTCGCCGCCGGCTGGGGTTCCCTTCGCAGCGATGTCGCCATCGAGCTCGGCCACCACGCTGGAGAAATCAAAGGAGAGCCCGACGCCGACCCCGGCGCGGCCATCGACAAAGCCGACAGTGCTGGCATCCGCCGTCTGCTTGGTCTTGCCGGTGGCGTTGACATTGACGTTGCCGTTGCGCGCCACGATGGTCGCCGCAGCGCCGACACGGGCGAGCACATTGAGTTCGGTATGGGCGATGGCGACCGCGAGTGAGGTGGCGTTGGGATCGAGTGTTGGAGTCAGAAGATTGGACGAGGCGCGCGCGACGGTCCGCGTTGCGGCGTCGCCGCTCGCGGTGATGCGCACGTTGTCGTCGGCGGTGATGCTGGTGGTGCCGGAAATGATGACTTCGACATTGCTCTGCGCCAGGCCATAGCCCGCGGCGAACTCGAATCCGCTATTGGCGGCAAGACCCGCCATGCCCATCGCCAGCGCATAGACCTGAGTATCGACCTTGGTGCTCGCCGAAATATCGACAGACGCCGCGCTGACGATTGTCGCGTCATGCAAATGAATCTTGGCGTCAGCGCCGCGCATCACCACGGACACGTCGATGCCGGTGAAGGCGCTGATCAGGGCGCCCGGAATCTGGTTGAGAAGATTGGTCAGGTTGCCGACGAAGCCGCGCAGGAAGGACGGCACGCTTTCTTCGCTGGCGGCGTTGGTGTCGGTCGCCTTCGCGGTGATGGAGATGGCGCCGCCCTTGATCGTGGCGCCGTTGATTTCGATAAAGGCGCTCTTGTGGGTGAAATCGAGCGGCCAGCTCGCGGCGCGGAAGGCGATGTCGGTTGCCGCCAGGGTAATCTTGCCCGGCTTGTAACCGGCGGCGGCATTGGCTTCCGCCAGCAATTGCGCGTTCGGTCCGAGATAGATTTCCTGACCGCCATAGGTCGCGTTGTTCTTCTTGAAGCCGAACAGAATGTCACCGGCATTGCCGCCGGCCTTCTGCGTCGACACGATCGCCGAATCCGCGGCATTGACGAGCTTGACGGTGACGCTGCGGCCGCCGCTCAAGGAAAACGTGACCTGATCGCCGTTGGCATAGCCGGTGCCTGCCTGGATGATGCGCGCCGTGACGTTGCCGTCGGCATCCGTGGTGAGTTCGGCGCGCATGCCCGATCCCGAGCCGCCGCTGCCGTTGACATTGGTGAAGGTCTGGTTGGCCGCCCAGCTTCCGGTCGAGCCGGTCTGCTCCGCGACGGTCCCGACCAGAATGGTGTTTGCGCTAAGCTGGAGCGCCTTGCCGTTCAGCGAGAGATCGCCGGAGACGCGGATCACACTCTTGGTGGTGAGGTTGTTGTTGCCGGGCAGAATACCGCCAGTGTTAAACGGGTCGTATCCGTCGGACAGCACATTGACTGTCAGCGACGCCGCAAAGCCCGGCGACAGTGACAGGATCGTGATGTCGTCGGTGCCGGAGCCGCCAATGATGGTCAGCGAATTGGTCGGCGCATTGAACCAGTGATCCTCGAACTTGCCGTTAACGCTGTCGAGCAGCATCATGCCGGCGTTGGTATCGTAAAGGAGCCGGATGACGTTGTCGCCCTGCCCTCCGGCCAGCGTGTTGATGTTGAAGGTGACGTCCGCCTGGGTGCCGGTGACCGTCACCGGTTCGAGACCCTTATAGATCAGCGACGTACTGTCATAGGCGAGCGAACCGGCATCCGGCGCGAACGCCACTGCGACCAGGCTTTGCACGATGCCGGTGTCGAGCACGAGCGAATCATAACCGCCGGCCCCGCCGTCGATAAGTCCGGCTAGCCGTCCAGTCTGGGTGAACGTGAAGACGTCATTGTTGTCGGCCGCACCGACCAGATTCTCGAAACCGTCAAAGACATGCGCGCCGATCCGGCCCGCGCCCTCGCCATCGACCTGCCAGTCGGTATCCGAGACCGATCCGTGCAGTGTATCCGTACCGCTGCCGGCCTCCAGCCGTTCGACGCCGGAAAATTCCACATGCAGCGGCCCGGAAACGGTGCCGCCGCCCTGCCCGTCGAGATGCCAGTCCGAGGCTGCGCTGCCCACGAGCGAGAGCGTGTCGACGCCGGCGCCGCCGGAGAAGACGATACCGGGCGCGTCGAAACCGGCAAAGGAATCGGTATCGATGGTGATACGGTCGTCGCCCGCGCCGCCAAGGATCGCGATCCGGCTGATGCCATCGAAATCGGCGGCGGCCAGCACATGCGAGGGATCGGTGCGGTCCACGATCTCGATGCGCTGCACCGCGACGCTCTGATTGTCGACGGTCTTGATGTCTTCGACCAGTCGCACAAGCAGGTCGTGATCCTGGCGGCCGGGATCGTAGCTCGGCAGATCGAGCGCCAGCACATCGGCGTTCAGCATCAGCCGCGGCTCGAGCGGATCGAGCACGAGTTGAGGGGCGCGCCCACGCCGCGGCACGACATGCGCCGCCGACGATTTCAATGCCGTCATCCAACGGCGCAGCCGTGTGGAACGTTGCGCAACCGCATTCGGAGAAAAATGAAACGACATGACGCCCCTCGCCAGACGGGCGCACTGTCTTTGCAATTCATGTCATGATCAATAAGCGGGTAAGGAATTGTTAGCCTATTCAGAATTCGCAGTCACAATGTGTAGGATGACATTTTTCCAACAGAACAATGACAGATGCGATTTTTGCGAAAGCTGACAAGCCATTGCGAGTTTGAAAGCCGTGGCGCATCAAGCAAGCATCATGGCGTTTTTGATGTGGCAATTCAGCATCGTATGTTGAAATCCCGGCGCGCGAAATTTCCCACGCGACTGCAATGTGCAATTCTATTGCGACTGCGGAGCGCGATGCGAAGCCTTCGGCCACGCCGTCCTTTCACGCCGGTGTGCGTTTTTTCAGCAAAGCCACCATCGCCTTGAGTGCGGCCTCGTCCGCCAAATCGTCCGGATGCGGGACGCGCTGGATCAGCCGGTAGATGTAGCCGAGCTTCACCACAATCGCCGGCGCGATGGTGAACGGATAGAGATCGTTGAGCCCCATCGAGCGGTTGATCGCGTTGATGGCAAAGGTGAGCGGCAGCCATGCATCGATCAGCTGATCGACTGTCGCCCGAGAGGGATCGAAATCGACCGGAGATTCGAGCGAGGCGGCGCTGGCAACGCGCGGCTGCGTCGAGACGCCGAAAGCCCGCGCGGTCTCCAGTGTATCGACGATATGGAAATAGTGCGCCCAGGTCTCCGCGAAATCCTCCCACGGATGAGCGCTGGCATAGGCCGAAACGAAATGCGTGTCCCAGCCCGCAGGCGCGCCTTCGGAATGGTGGCGGCGCAGGGCTTCGCCGTAGTCGGCCCGTTCGTCGCCGAATACGGCGCGGAATTCCGAGATGGTGTCCTCGTTATTGGCGAGCAGCTCCCAGTAATAATGGGCAATCTCATGACGGAAATGCCCGAGCAGGGTCCGGTAGGGCTCTCCCATCGCGCCGCGCTGGCGCTCGCGTTCGGAATCGTCGGCCTCGGCAAGATTGATGGTGATCGCGCCGTTGAGGTGCCCGGTCATCACCGGCTCATGGGTGGGCGCAAGAAAATCGAAGGCGAGGCCGGCCGGGTCCTGCGTCTTGGTCACGAGCGGCAATTGCAGCCGTAACAGGCTGTAGAACAGCCGGTGCTTGGCGACCTCGATCCGGCGCCAGAGCACGAGATTGTTGTCGACCGACAGGTCGGGGATGGTGCGATTGTGGCGGCAGGCGATGCAAAATGCCTGGCCGCCATCGGCCTGGACCAGCCAGTTGCAGCTCTCGTATGCGGCATTGGCGCAAAATCTGTACATGCGGTCCGGATCGCCCAGCGCCCGCCAGACATCGCCTTCCGGCTCCAGCGCCGACATGCGCGACAGCCTTGGCAGGTATCCGACCCTGCGACCGCAGCTTCCGCAGATCGCATTTTCGAAATGAAGCGGCTGCCCGCACCCCTGGCAAACGAACAGCCGCATCTGGTCCTGCCTCTCGCGAGGGATGAAAACCAATGTCTCGGCGGAAGGTTCCCGCAATACTCCGCGGTCAGATCGCTTCAACCGGGATGACGTCGACCGCGACCTTCAACTGGTTCTCGCCCGAACCGACAAAGACGCCGTAAACCGGCGAGACGTCGGAAAAATCGCGGCCGACCGCGAGCGTGATATGGTCGGTGCCGGCGAGGATCGCATTGGTCGGGTCAAGGCCGATCCAGCCATTCTCGACCCCGGCCCACACCGAAACCCAGGCATGGGTGGCGTCCGCGCCCTGCAGCCGCTTCTTGCCGGGCGGCGGAACCGTCCGCAGATAACCGCTGACATAGGCCGCCGGCAGCCCGAGCCCGCGCAGGCCGCCGATCATGATCTGCGCAAAATCCTGGCAGACGCCGGCGCGCTGGGCGAAGGCGTCGGCGATCGCGGTAGACACCTGGGTGGTCTGCGGCTTGTAGGCGAAGTCCGCGCGAATGCGCGTCATCAGGTCGGTGCAGGCGTCCACGATGCCGCGGCCGCGGCCGAAGCTTTCGCGCGCATAGCGCGTCACCTCGCGCGACAATGCGATCCGCGGACTGGCGAACATGAAATGCGACGGGCCTGCCGCGCTCAAATCGCGATTGGCGAGCGCAGCCGCGCCGATTTCCTCCCAGGGACAATCAGGACCGGCGAGTTCGGGCCGCGGCGTCACCTCGACGCGCGCGGTGGAGCGGATGTGCAATTCGGTATGCGGGATGTCGATCGAGACGAGATCGACGATATTGCCGTAGAAATCCCGATGCGAGGCGGCGCGCTCCGGGTCGGGCGCAATGCGGATGCGATGGGACAGGCAACGCTGCGACAGCGTCGCGCGCGGTGTCAGCCGCAAGGCCAGCGACGCCGAGGTGACCGGCGCCTCGTAGGAATAGGCGGTCAGGTGATCGATGTCGTAGATCACGCGTGGATACTTATCCCTGCGCCGACCACGCCTTTCTGTCGCCGCAGGAAATAGCGCGCGGCAACGGCGTCGGCGAACGCGGATATGCGCTGCTCGAAGGCGAGCACTGCGGCATTATCCAGCTCTTGCGCTGTGGTGGTCTCAAGATCGGTCGCAAGCCGCGCCGCCAGCCGCTGCGGCTCTTCCGGCACGCCGTCGGGGTGCAGCGCGGGCAGCGTTGCGAGATGGTCCTTGATCGTCACCATCTGGAATCCGACGGAGCGCGGATTATACGGATCGAGCACCGCCATGTCGCGGACCGGCGCAAGCGCAATCCCGGTCATGTAGCGCGAGCGGTAGGTGATCTGGCAGTCGATCAGGTCGAGCATGACGTCGAGGTCTTCGGCGCTGGCATCGTCGGAGGCGAACATGCGCGCCATCCGGCAGGTATTGATGGCGCGCTCGGTGCGCCGTCCGATGTCGGAGAAGCGCCAGCCCGCATTGCGGTTCATATTCTCCTGGCCGAGGCCGGACAGCGCGGCGAGAATCTGGATGGCGCGGTCGGCGGCGTCCAGCACATCAGTCTCACTCGGCAGATCGCCGAGATTGGACAACAATTCATCGAGCCGCCGCGACAGCTTCGAAGCATCCACCGAAATCCGCTCGCGGATCACCGAACCGGCATTGCGCGCCATACGCACGCCCGACAGCCCGGAGCCATAGGCGGTGTCGTCGGCGAGCGCGGTGCGCGCGATCAGGAGGGTCGAGGCGTCCTGCATGTCTTCCGGGACTGCACCCCAGGCGACGAGCTGACGGGTGAGCTTTTCGATGGTCGCAGGCACATTGCCGGAGGCGAAGTCCATGTCGATCGCGCGCGCACACAGGCAGCGCACGAGGCGCAGCGTCGCTTCCGCGCGCTCCAGATAGCGGCCGTACCAGAACAGGTTGTCGGCGGCGCGGCTCGGGATGTTGGCGAGGATGCGCTGGATATGAATGGCGTCGCTGGCCGGCAGCAAGGTCTCCGGCGGCACCGGCTTTGCCGACAGCACCCAGACATCGGCCGACTGCACGCCTTCGCGCATGCTGATCGCGCGCGCATCGGCCTGCGCCGAGATCCGGCAAAATCCGCCAGGCATCACCTCCCAGCCTTGCGCGGTCGCAGCGGCGAAGACCCGCAGTACGAACGGACGCGGCACCAGCGTGTCGCCGGCCCAGACCGGCGTCGTCGACAATTTCACGACCTCCTGCCCGACAAAATCGACGCCGCGCTCCGCGATCGCTTCGCGCAAGGCATCGCGGCGCTCTGCGTCAAGCTCGGCAGGCAGCACCTGCGTATCGCCATTGAGTTCGGGCAGCCGGCTAACAAAGGCGCCGGAAATCGCCATGCTGTCCAGGTTGCCGAGCACGCGCTGCCGCGCCGCGCCATCGCCGCACCACCAGGTGGCGATATTGGGCAGGATCAGGTCTTCGCCGGTCAGATACGCAGAAATCTGCGGCATCACGCTCATCAATGCGCGCGATTCCGCAAAGCCTGCGCCGGGCATATTGGCGACGATGGTGCCGCCATGGCGCAGCGCCGAGACGAGACCGGGAACACCGAGACGCGATTCCCCGTTCAGCTCGATCGGGTCCACATAATCGGAATCGACAAAGCGCCAGATCACGTCGGCGCGCTTCAGCCCGGCGATGGTGCGTACATGGACGAGCCCGTCATGCACGACAAGGTCGTCGCCTTCGAGCAGCAAAAATCCGAGATAGCGCGCAAGATAGGCCTGTTCGAAATAGGTCTGGCTGTAGGGGCCGGGCGTCAAGAGGCAGATCCGCGGCTCGGAACGCTCGGCCGCATCGGCGAGCGCGGCGCGAAAGCCGCGAAAGAACGGCGCGAGCCGCCGCACATTCATGCGCCGGTACCCGGTCGGCAGGGCACGCGACATGACAAGCCGGTTCTCCAGCGCATAGCCCGCGCCCGACGGCGCCTGCGCGCGGTCGCTCAGCACCCACCACCTGCCATCCGGCCCGCGGCCGAGATCGACCGCGTAAAGATGAAGCCATCGCCCGCCGGGCGGCTCGACCCCGACCAGCGGCCGCAGGAATTCGCTCGATCCGGACACCAATGCCGCAGGCAGGACGCCCTCGGCCACGAGCTGGCCCTTGCCATAGACATCGTCCAGCAGAGCTTCGATCACGCGCGCGCGCTGCGTCACACCAGCGGCGATCGCATTCCATTCCTCTTCTTCGATCAGCAGCGGAAGACGGCTCATCGGCCAGGTGCGTTCGCGCGACTCGCCATGCACCCGATAGGAGACGCCTATGTCCTGCAAATGCCGGTCGACCGCCGCGAGCGATTGCTCGTCGGCGGAGAGCTGATGCAGGAAGTTGAGCCAGGCGCGCCGTGGCCGTCCGTCCGGACCGATCAATTCATCGGGGACGCCGGAGAGCGGCACGTAATCGTCGTACCAGGCCGGGCGCGCCATTTCGGCCGAAGCCGCTCTGTGCATGGGACGATCCATCACGTTAGGTCGGACGCCGGACACTCCGGCGCAGATCGAGCGTCAGCGGGAATTCGCTTGCGGTCTCTTCCGGCGGCAGATCCACTATTCCTGGAGTATGACCGTGATCCTGGAACCGCGCCAGCCGCCGCGCTTCCGCTTCATAGGAATTCACCGGAAAGGTTTCGTAGTTGCGCCCGCCGGGATGGGCGATGTGGTACACGCAGCCGCCGAGGGAGCGCCTGTTCCAGGTATCGATAATGTCGAAGGTCAAAGGCGCATGCACCGGAATCGTGGGATGCAAACCCGAGACCGGCTGCCAAGCCTTGAAACGGACACCGGCCACAGTTTCGCCCGATTCGCCAGTGGATGCCATCGGCATTCGCCGTCGGTTGCAGGCAATGACATGCCGCTCCGGCACGAAGCCTGTGACCTGGACCTGCAGCCGCTCGACCGACGAGTCGACAAAGCGAACCGTGCCGCCAGCGGCGCTTTCCTCGGCGAGCACATGCCACGGCTCGAGCGCCTGACGCAGTTCGAGTTTGACCCCGCCATATTCGACCGCGCCATAGAACGGGAAACGAAACTCCCATTGCGCCTTGAACCATTCCGGATCGAACCGATATCCGGCACGGCCCAGATCGGCGAGGACGCCGAGAAAATCCTGCCAAACAAAATGCGGCAGCATGAAGCGGTCGTGCAGCGTCGTGCCCCAGCGCGTCAGCCTGCCGTATTGCGGCTCGCGCCAGAACCACGACACCAGTGCGCGAATAAGCAATTGCTGCGCCAGCGACATGCGCGGATCGGGCGGCATCTCAAAAGAGCGGAATTCGACAAGGCCGAGCCGGCCGGTCGGACTGTCGGGCGAATAGAGCTTGTCGATGCAGATTTCGGCGCGATGGGTGTTGCCGGTGACATCGGCGAGAATGTTGCGGAACAGCCGGTCGACCAGCCATGGCGGAATGTGCGCCTCGCCGTCCGGCATCAGATCGAGGGCGATCTCGAGTTCGTACAAGCCGTCGTGACGCGCCTCGTCCATGCGCGGCGCCTGGCTGGTCGGTCCGATGAACAGGCCGGAGAACAGGTAGGACAACGAGGGGTGACGCTGCCAGTACAGGACAAGGCTGCGAAGAAGATCGGGCCTGCGCAGGAACGGCGAATCCAGCGGGGTTGCGCCGCCGATCACCACATGATTGCCGCCGCCGGTGCCGACATGGCGGCCGTCGATCATGAACTTGTCGGTGCCGAGCCGCGCTTGCCGCGCCTCCTCATAGAGACCGGTGGTGATGTCGACGGCTTCGCGCCAGCTCGAGGCCGGATGCACATTGACTTCGATCACGCCGGGATCGGGTGTCACCTTGATGACGTTGAGCCGCGGGTCATGCGGCGGCGGATAGCCCTCGATATGCACCGGCGTGGCTGTCGCCTTCGCGCTTTCCTCGATGGCGGCAATCAATTCGAGGTAATCCTCAAGCCGCTCAAGCGGCGGCATGAAGACGCAGATCACGCCGTCACGCGGCTCGATCGACAAGGCGGTTCGCACTGCGCCTGCGACGGCAATCTGTTCGACTCGGGTCTGCCGGTCGGCGCTGGCTTCGGCCGAGCCGCCGCCCTCATTATAGAGCTGTGCAAGCTGATCGCGGCTGGGCAGCGGATCGCGCGGCTCGGTCGGGTCCTGAGGATGCACGAACGGATAGTCGGAGCGCGGCACCCAGGGCAGCGAGGACAGCGGCAGCCGGAAGCCGACCGGCGAATCGCCCGGCACCAGAAACAGCCTGCCGCGGCGCAGCTTCCACTTTTCGCTCTTCCAGCGGCGCTCGGTCGATTGCGCTTGCCAGGCCTGAATGGGCAGCACGAAGCCTGACGGCTTCGACAACCCGCGCTCGAAAGTCCTCACCATGCGCGCGCGGGTTTCGGGGTCTTCGATCTTCGGATCGGTCGGATCGACATTCTCCGGAAGCTCGCCTTCCTTCAGCGCCCACACCGCCGGGTCCTCGAAGGCGGGAAGTGCGTATTCCGCCCCGACTCCAATGCGGTTGGCAAAGTCACAGGTGAAGGTCTCGGCCTGTTCGATGGAGGCGTTGCGCGGCCCCGCCTCGCGCGCGATCAGCGCGGCATCGCCCCAGACCGGCTGGCCGTCCTTGCGCCAGTAAAGCGAAAATGCCCAGCGCGGCAGGCTTTCGCCCGGATACCATTTGCCCTGACCGTAATGCAGAAAGCCGTTTGGCGCGAAACGCGCCCGCAATTTCCGGATCAGCGTGTCGGCCAGCGCGCGCTTGGTGGGACCGACCGCCGCTGTATTCCATTCCGCGCTCTGGAAGTCATCGATCGAGACGAAGGTCGGCTCGCCGCCCATGGTGAGTCGCACATCGTTCGTTCTGAGATCCCGATCAACGATATCGCCGAGCGCATCGAGTTTTTCCCAGGTCTCGTCGGAGAATGGCTTTGTGACACGTGGCGCTTCGTGAATGCGGTCGACCCGCATCTCGAAATGAAAATTGGTGTTCGCGACGTCGACCGTGCCGGTGATCGGCGCGGCGGACTGATAATGCGGAGTCGCGGCGAGCGGGATATGCCCCTCCCCGCACAACAGTCCCGAGGTGACGTCGAAACCGATCCAGCCGGCGCCGGGCACATAGATTTCGGCCCAGGCATGCAGGTCGCAGAAATCCTTGTCGGTGCCTTTGGGGCCTTCCAGCGGATCGACATCGGCCTTGAGCTGGATGAGGTAGCCGGAGACAAAACGCGCAGCGAGCCCGAGATGGCGCGCCACGTTCACAAGAAGCCATGCGGAATCGCGGCACGAGCCGGACGCGATCGCAAGCGTCTCCTCGGGCGTTTGTACGCCGGCTTCCATGCGGATCAGATAGCGAACCCGCTGCTGCAGCTGATGATTGAGACCCACAAGGAAATCGATGGTGCGCTCGCGGTCCTTCGACAGCGACGCGAGAAATTCGGACACCAGCGGACCGGCCGTTTCCGGAGTGAAATACGCCGCAAGATCGACCTTCAAATCCTCCGGGTAGACAAACGGAAAATGCTCGGCATAGGACTCGACGAAAAAGTCGAACGGATTGATGACCGAGAGATTCGCGGTGAGATTGACCTCGACCCGGAACGCCTCGGTCTTTTCCGGGAAGACGAGCCGTGCCAGCCAGTTGCCGTGCGGATCCTGCTGCCAGTTGATGAAATGCTGGCTCGGCCGGACGTTGAGCGAATAGCTCGGAATCTGGGTACGGCTATGCGCCGCCGGGCGAAGCCGGACGACCTGCGGACCAAGACCCACCGGCCGGTCGTATTTGTAGGATGTGACGTGGTGAAGCGAGACCAGGATCGCCACGACGCCTACACCCGAATTCCGATCGCCCGATATGGAATCGAACGACAATACCTGACCATGACAACAAGCCCCCGTACGGGGGCCAGTGTAGCAAGCCGGGGCCAACGCTTTCGCCTACTTTTGTCGCATAGACCGCCCACGGACCGGTCAGGCGCGGGCGCGATCTGGCGAGTCGCGGCCGATTTTTCGCTTTTGAACACGGGGTTTTGTAGCGATGGCCGCGCTGCGACCGGACCGTCGCACCAACCGGCCCCGGCGGCACCCTCAGTCGGCCGCCGTGACGGCGAACAGCCCGTCCATCTTCATGACGGCATCATGCCGCACGACCGGATCCTGTACCCGCTTGTTGATTTCAGCGAGCCGCGGCAGCGACGCCATGGGGATCGTGTATTTCAGCCCGGGACCGCCCTTGCGCGGGCGGATGACAATCACGGCCGCTGCCATATCGGGGGCCTGCTCCGAAGCCATCACGAGGCTGCGCTGTCCCGGCGAGGCCACTGTTGCAATGGCGATGCCGTCCGCGAAGCACGCGCATGGCGCCTTGGGATTGTCGAAATACAGAACCGACAATTCCCGCGGGCCGGCCTTCAGCTTCTCCCGTGCATCCAGTCCGATCTTGACCCCCAGCGGGATGAAGGCGCCGTAGCCGCCATGGACGCGGGCGCCGAGTGTCGCCCAGTCCTGCGCAGTTTCGGCCCGGACCTGACTGAGCGACAGATGAATAACCGCCAGCAAAACCAGAAGACGACGCATAAGACCTCCAGATCGGGCTGGATCCACGCCCTTATTAAGGTGACGGCTCTCGGCTGACCGGTTGTTCGCGGTGCGCCGCTATTCTGAACGTTGCACGGGCTGACGAACAAGCGAAAATCGCAACGCCGCAATCCGGATGTCACGCCGGTCCCCGCCGAAGCAGCACCACACCACGCCCACCGAAAGGCCGCGCCCGAACAAATCGACAGGACGAAGCGCAACGCTACATCGCACAAGGCGCGGTCCGCTAGCCCCGCCTTGCCGTGCCGAGATAGGCCGCGACCACCTGCTCGTCTTTCAGCACTTGATGGGCCGGACCGCTCGCCAGCGTGCGCCCATAATCCAGCACATGGATGCGGTCGGCGAGGTCGGCGACCATTTGCATGTCGTGTTCGATCCAGATCATGGCCATGCCGAGCTGGTGCTTGATGCGCAGGATGAACCGGGCAAGATCCTCGCGCTCCTCGCGGTTGAGGCCGGCCGATGGCTCGTCGAGCAGAAGGATCGCGGGCTCGTTGGCGAGAGCCCTGGCGAAGCCGATCAGCTTCTGGGTGCCGAACGGCAGCCCGCCGACGGGCGTATGGCGATAGCGCTCCAGTTCGACGAATTCGATGATCTTCTCTACCGCCTCGCGCTGGCGAACCTCCTCGGCGCGTATCGAGGGGAGAAACAGCATTTCGGCAAATACATTGCCCCTGATACGCGGATGTCGGCCGGTGAGCAGATTGTCGACCACGCTCATCTGCGGAAACAATTCGCCGTGCTGGAAGGTGCGCGCCACGCCGAGCGCGGCGATGTCATGCGGCTTCTTGCCGAGTAGCGACTCGCCGCGAAAACGGATCGCGCCCTCACCCGGATAAAGCCCGCTGATGCAGTTAAACACGGACGTCTTGCCCGCGCCGTTCGGGCCGATCAGCGCCAGCAGCTCCCCCTGCTCGACGGCAAGCGACACATGATCCAGCACGACAAGCCCGCCGAAGCGCAGCGTCAAATTCTCGATATCGAGTTCAACCATACCACCTCCGCGACCGGCGATATTGCTTGACGTCGCGGTAGCTGCGGCGTTCGGCGCCGCCGGCCTGTCCAAGATAGAATTCTTGGATATCGCCGTGGCTTTTCAGCTTTGCCGCATCGCCGTCGAGCACGACCCGGCCGTTCTCCAGCACATAGCCATAATCGGCGATCTCCAGCGCAACCGCGGCGCTTTGCTCGACGATAACAATCGTAATGCCGAGATCGGTCCGGATCCTGACAAGTTTCTGCATCAGATCCTCGACAATGACGGGCGCGAGGCCGAGCGAGAGTTCGTCGACGAGCAGAAGCTGCGGCTTGCACATCAGGCCGGAGGCGAGGGCCAGCATCTGCCGCTCTCCGCCGGAGAGAAGTCCGCCAATGCGCGCACGCAGGTCGGCCAGCCGGGGAAAAAAGGCATAGACCTCGTCCTCGCGCCGGCGGCGTTCCGCCTTGTTCATGCCCGGCGCGAAGGGCGCGGCGAGATTTTCTGCGACGGTGAGGTTCGGAAACACCTTGTCGCGCTCGGGGACGAGGGCGATGCCGAGCCTGGTCACTTCGTTTGGCGGACGGTTCTCGATTCGCTGGCCCTTGTAAACGATGCTGCCCGCAGTGACGCGCGCATTGTCGATGCCGAGAAACCCCGAAAGCGCCCTCAGCGTGGTGGACTTGCCCGCACCATTGGTGCCGAGAATCGCAACGATCTGGCCCTGAGCGACAGTGAGCGAAATGCCCTGAATCGCGGTGATGGCGTGGTGATAAACCACCTCCAGTTTTTCGGCGGTAAGCAGGGCCGCGTTCATCGCCGCGCTCCCGCGACCGGGCGATGCCTGAACGGCCAGAGCAGGAAATAGGTCTGGATGCGTCGCCAGATGCCGACGAGCCCGAGCGGCTCGAATACCAGGAACAGGATCATGACCAGGCCGAAAGCGGCATAATTCACGGCGAATAACTGTCCGGCATAGGCCTGTGCGTTCGGCAGCTTGAGAAGCACCGCCTCAATGACATAGGGGAAGATGGTCACGAACACTGCGCCCAGGATCGCGCCCAGCAGAGAGCCCATGCCGCCGATGATCACCATCGCGACATACTGGATGGTGAGGAATAGCGAGAACGCCTCGACCGAGACAAAGCTGCGGTAATAGGCGAACAGGGCACCGGCCACCGCGGCGATGGCGGACGAGATCACGAATGCGAGCAGCTTGTAGGCCGCGACATTGATGCCGAGGGCTTCGGCCACGGTTTCGTGCGCATGCAAAGCACGAAACGCGCGGCCGATCCGGGTGCGCAGCAGGTTGATGCACAGGAACAGCGTCAGTGCCGCGAAGGCCAACATCACATAGTACCAGACCCGGCCGCCATACAGCGTATAGCCGAACACCACCGGCGCATCGATGGAGATGCCGGTGGAGAAGCCGCGCTTGGTTTCGTATTCGCCGCCGAGATAGACCACGACGAAATGCAGCGCCAGCGTGGACACCGCAAGATAGAGTCCGCGCAGCCGCAGCGACGGCAGTCCGAAAATGACGCCGAGCAGCGCGCCGACAATCGCTGCGGCCGGGATCGTCAGGAAGATCGGTGCGTCGAATTCCTTGAACAGAATGCCGGCGGTGAAGGCCCCGGCGCAAAGAAGGCCAGCATGTCCGAGCGAGATCAACCCGGCAAACCCGGTCAGCAGCATCAGCGACAGTGCACCGATCGAGGCAAGCAATACCTGCGTCGCCAGGTCGAGATAAAAATTGGAGGCGACCAGCGGAAAGACGATCAGGATCACAGCGAAAACGGCGGCGCTGACCCGCTGCAGCCGGGTCTGCAGGAGTGCAAAATCCTGCGCATAGGAGGTGCGGAAATAACCCGAGGCGCGCGGCTGGCTAGACACGGTCGAGTTCCTCGCGGGTGCCGAACAGGCCCCAGGGCCGCACGATCAGGAACGCGATCAGCACGATGAACGGGATCACGTCGGAGAGCAGCGGATCGATATACTGGATCGCCAGCACTTCGCAGATGCCGATGATCAGTGCGCCGACGATCGCGCCAACGAGCGAGTCGAGTCCGCCGACCAGCGCCGCTGGAAAAGCCTTCAGCCCGATAATCATCATGCTGCCGGTGAGCCCGGAATCCAGCGAGATCAGCATGCCGGCGAGCGCGCCGGTCAGCGTCGAAAGCCCCCAGGCCAGTGCATAGACCGCGTGCAGGTTGATGCCGCGCTGCGCCGCGAGCAGCGGATTCTGTCCCGCCGCGCGCATGCGCACGCCCCAGGCGCCGAACCGCAAGAACGCGAACAGCGAGGCGTAGGTGAGAACGGTGACTCCGATGAGGATCGCCGCGAACAGCGAGATGCGCGCACCACCCGGCAGCGCCAATGCCGGATTCGAAAAGCCCAGCGCCTGCGCCGGATATTGCTGCTGCGCCGACCAGATCAGCACCATGAGGCCACGCAGGAGGATGCCGAGCGCGACGGTGGTGAGGACCGCGGCGAGCACCATCTGGCCGGTCATCTTGCGCATCAGGAACACATAGACCAGCACGCCGACGGTGAGGCTCAGCACGATCGCCGAGGCGATCGCGGTCACGGGGGAGCCAGCAAACATCCAGGCCGTGGTCAGCAGCAGATACGACCCGACCATCATCAATTCGCCATGCGCCAGATTGAGCACGCGGCTGACGCGGTAGATCAGCACATAGCCACAGGCGATCAGCGCGTAGATCGATGACAGGACGAGTATGTTGACGAGGAGTTGCAAGGGCCGCCTTATCTTCGCGCTGATGTTCTGCGTCCGTCATGCCCGGCTATGCCGGGCACGACGGCGCGGAAGCGGATCACTTCACGTCGTAGCTGAACCAGTCTTTGGCGACGACGATCTTGTTCGTCGCCGGATCCCACTTGTAGACGCGATAGAATTGCTTGGTCCGGAAGTGGTTGTCCTTGGTCCACTCGATCGGACCGCCGCGCAGTCCCTTGGTATCGACCTTCAGATTGGACATCGATTCGCGCAGCGTCTCGGCGGTCACCGGCTGCTTGGCGCCGCGCAGCGCCGCCTCGATCACCATGCCGGCGATCCAGCCTTCGGTCATCTGGTCCGGCGGATATTTGCTGCCGGCTTTCTTCGCCGCCTCGGCGATCTCCTTCTGGATCGGCAGATTGTCCTCGAACAGCGCGTTGGCGCCGATCACGAAGAGCTTGCCGTCCCTCAGGCGCTTGAGTTCGCCTTCGGCTTCCAGATGCGCCCAGGTAATGTAATCGCCCTCCCAGCCAAGCCGGCGCAGCGCTTCCAGCGTACGCACCTGCGTTACCCAGGGCGCCCAGGAAAATACCCAATTCGCTCCCGCATCTTTCAGGTTCGTCGCAAACGGGGTGTAGTCGGGCGTCGGCGGCGGCACCACCTGAATGCCGAGCGCGGTCATGCCCATTTCCGGCGCAAGCTTTGCGGCAAACTCCATTTCGCCGCGTGACAGCGGGATCGCCATCGCCGAGAAACCGATTTTCACCGGCTGCTTCGCGGTCTCCTTGACGAAGGTCAGCGCCGCGCGGCTGTCGAATTGCGACGCATAGGCCGTGGTGCAGAACTGCAGCTCATTCGCCGGGGGATAGACTTCCTTCGGGCAGACGCCGCTTGCGAACATCAGCGGGATCTTGGCGTTGCGCGATTCGGCGACCACCGGCGCGTAGGTAGACGACAAGCTGGCATTGATAAGCAGGATGGCGTTGTCCTGCGACACCAGTTTTTTGACGTTGGCGACCGCTTTCGACGGTTCGGCGGAATCGTCCTGGATCACCAGATTGATCTTCTTGCCATTGATACCGCCGCGCGCATTGACGCCATCGATATAGATTCGCAGCGCGTCCATGGCCGGTGCATAGGTCGAGGCCGGCGGCCCGGTGAGGGCCGAGGTGACGCCGATGACATAGGCGTCCTGGGCGGTTGCCGTTCCCATCAGGCCGGCAACGCCTGCTGCGGCGAGCGCGATCTTGATGCGCATGTTTCAGTCCTCCCTTTTGTTGTCGGTTATGCTCGGAGCGCCTCGCCGACTTCCGCGGCGAGTGCGCGGCTTTCACTCTCGTCGTACATGTCCTCGACCAGATCCTTGAACCGCTCGTACATCAGGTTGCGCTTGACCTTGCGGGTCGGCGTCACCGGCTCTCCGTCCTGTTCGGGGTCGAGTTCCTTGGGCAGAATGCGAAAATCCTTGATCTGTTCGACGCGGGCGAATTCGCGATTGGCTTTGTCGATCTCGGCGCGGATCAGCCCGCGCACGGCCTCGTTCTGAACGAGACTGGTAAAGCCGGTGTAGGAAACATTGTTGGCGCGCGCCCAGTCTGCGACGGAGTCGAAATCGATCTCGATCAGAGCGGTAAGGTATTTGCGGGCATGGCCGAACACCACCGCTTCGCCGATATAGGGGCTGGCGCGCAGACCGTTCTCGATGCTGGACGGCGAAATGGTCTTGCCGCCGGCCGTGACCAGAAAATCGCGGGCGCGGTCGATCAGGCGCAGCCTGCCGTCCTGCCATTCCCCGACATCGCCGGTGCGCAGCCAGCCATCGTCGCCGATGACTTCGGCGGTGGCGTCGGGCTTTTGCCAATAGCCCTCGAAATGATCCGGACCCTTTACCAGAATCTGGCCGTCGCCATCGAGCCGCACATCCCAGCCCCGCATCACGGTGCCGACATTGCCGGGTCTGGCGAAAGCGTCACCCTGCGCGCTGATGAAGGCGCCGCCGGTCTCGGTCTGGCCGTAGGCTTCCACGAGATTGACGCCCCAGATCTGCCAAAGCGCCGCGGTCTCCTGCGGCAAGGGTGCTGCGCCGGAGATCACGAGTTCGAGCTTGTCGAGACCGAGCTTGTTGAGGACGCGGCCGAAGGCTGCGCCGCGGGCAAGCGCATTCATCGCAGCGGTTGTCACATCGTTCTGTCCCGACCAGCGCCGGCGGGCGGCCTTCCGGCCGATCGTCATTGCCGCGGCATAGACCGCGCGCTTGAGCGGCGAGGTCGTGCTTAAGCCCACGAGCACTTGGGATGCGAATTTCTGCATGTAGCGCGGCACCGTGAACAGCACCGTCGGCGCCACCTCGAACAGCGTCTGCATCAGATCATCGACGTCCTCGCCGAAATGCGGGACGACGCGCGAGATCAGCGGCAGGGTGATCGCGACATCGCGGCCAAAAATGTGACAGAGCGGCAGGAACACCGCCGTGCGGTGGTCCCTTTCAGCCAGCGTCGGGAAGTGATCGACGATCGCGTAAGCACCAGCGAGATGCTTGCCGTGCGAAATCAGCGCACCCTTCGGGCTTCCCGTGGTGCCTGATGTGTAAACGATGAAGGCCGGATCGCTGCCCGTGAGCTGCGCCGTCATGGCTTCGAGCGCGGCGATACAGCGTTCCTCGTCGGCGGATACCGCGTTCAACACGTCCGACAGCGACTTCAGCTTGGGATGGCTGTAATCGAACATCGCCGAATCGTCGATGACAACGATCGCTTCTAGATTCGGCAGCCGGTCCGCAACCTGCAGAATTTTGTCGACATATTCCTGATCCTCGGCGACGAAGATTTTTGCGCCACCGTCGGTCATCACGTGCTCGACTTCGGAAACCGAAGCGGTGGGATAGATTCCGTAGACGATGGCGCCCCTGGCCTGCGCAGCCATGTCGCAAACCATCCAGTCCTCGCAGGCGTCACCCATGATGGCGACGCGGTCGCTCTTGTTCAGGCCGAGCGCCTCAAATGCGACCGCGCATCGCCCGACCGCCGCGGCATAGCCGCGCCAGGTTCGCTCGCGGTACAGGCCCAGATGCTTGGCGCGATAGGCGACACCGGCCGGGCTCTGCCGGGCATGTTCGGCGATCAGCCCTGGCGCGGTTTTGCCGCGCAGAATGGCAAATTGCGGAGGCTGCGCGGCGGCAAAGGTCATGACGGTAAAGCCGAAGCCGGCGACGCAGTCGGTGCGCCGCGCGCGCGCCAAAGGCTGCAACCGAGCGTCGTCATCGCCGATATCCTCCCGGGACCGGCCGGTCGTCCGGCTCTTGTCCGCGCCATTTCAGCGCCGGAAATTCTATAGGTCAATCAAATTTTTTGTGCGGGATTGGCCCGGAAGCAGCTTCGCCGACTCGCGGTCGGCGACTGCAGATTAGGCGCTACACGGGTGCCCGATCTCAAACCCTCAAACCGCAGCGCAGCAGCGAGGAAACCGTCCGGTCAGCGGCCGGACGGCTCGTCGGTAATCGCGCCGCGGCTGGCGCTCGAAACGAGCTTTATGTATTTCGCCAGCACGCCCTTGGTGTAGCGCGGCTTCGGCGCCATCCAGAGCTTCCTGCGACGCGCCAATTCCTTGGCCGGCACATTGAGCTGGATGAGCCGCTTCTTCGCATCGATTGTGATCGAATCGCCTTCCTGAACCAGTGCGATCACGCCGCCCTCGAAAGCCTCCGGTGCGACATGGCCGACCACCATGCCCCATGTGCCGCCGGAGAAGCGGCCATCGGTGAGAAGCCCGACCGACGCCCCGAGCCCCTGGCCGATCAGCGCCGACGTCGGCGCCAGCATTTCCTGCATGCCCGGTCCGCCCTTGGGGCCCTCGTATCGGATCACAACCACATCACCGGCCTTGATCTTCTTGGCCATGATCGCCTTCAGGCATTCCGGCTCCGAATTGAAAACGCGCGCCGGTCCGGTGATGGAGGGCTGCTTCAGCCCGGTAATCTTGGCAACGCAGCCCTCCGGTGAAAGATTGCCCTTCAGAATCGCGAGGTGGCCCTGTTTGTAGAGCGGATCAGACCACGGCCGGATCACATCCTGATCGCTGCGCGGTTCGTCGGGAATATCGCGCAGCATCTCGCCAATACTCTTGCCATGGATGGTCATGCACTCCCCGTGCAGCACCCCATTGACAAGCAGCATCTTGAGCACCTGCGGCACACCGCCGGCAGCATGAAAATCTGTCGCTACATACTGGCCGGAGGGCTTGAGATTGCACAGCACCGGCACCTTGCGGCGCACCCGCTCGAAATCGTCGATGGTCCATCGCACGCCGGCCGCGCTCGCAATCGCGAGATAATGCAGCACCGCGTTCGTGGAACCGCCGGTCGCCATCACCAGTGCTACCGCATTCTCGATCGACTTGCGGGTGATGATGTCGCGGGGCTTCAGGTCGTTCTTGACCGCCTCGACGAGAATGCGGGCCGACTCAGCCGCCGAATCCGCCTTCTCGGGATCGGGCGACGCAATCTGCGAAGAACCAAGTGCACTCATGCCGAGCGCTTCGAACGACGAAGACATGGTGTTGGCCGTGTACTGGCCGCCGCAGGCTCCCACCGAAGGGCAGGCATTTTTCTCGATGCCTTCGAAATCCTCCTTGGACATCTTGCCGGCGCTGAAGGCACCGACCGCCTCGAAGGGACTGACGATGGTGAGCTTCTCGCCCTTCCAGAAACCCGGTTTGATGGTGCCGGCATAGACGAAGATTCCGGGCACATTCATGCGCGCCATGGCCATCATCGCGCCCGGCATATTCTTGTCGCAGCCGCCGACCGCGACCACGCCGTCCATGCGCTGACCGTTCACGGCGACCTCGATCGAATCGGCGATGACCTCGCGCGAGACCAGCGAATACTTCATGCCTTCGGTGCCCATACCGATGCCGTCGGTGACGGTCGGGAATCCGAAGACCTGCGGCATCGCACCGGATTGCTTGAGCGCACCCATCACGCGGTCGACCAGCGGCTGAATCCCGGCATTGCAGGGATTCATGGTGGAGTGGCCATTGGCCACGCCCACGATCGGCTTTTCGAAATCGCCATCGGTGAAGCCGACAGCCCGCAGCATCGCCCGATTGGGCGAACGCGCCACCCCGGCGGTGATGAGATGGGAACGTCTGTTGAGTTTGGTCACGTGGTTTGCTCGTCCGGCCGATGATTCGATGTCACCTGTCATATCGTTTTCTGACGCTCATGGAACTCTTTATCGCGGCAGCCGGTTCAGGCGGGCCGCCAGTGCGAAGCCGGCCCAAACGGCGGCCAGCCAGCCCGCCAGCGACAACCCGATATTGAGCCCGGCCGTCTGCAGGTCGCCCGCCTGTATGAGGCGGACGGTTTCCAGGCTGAAGACGGAAAACGTGGTGTACCCTCCGCAGATGCCGGTCATCACGAATTGCCGCTGCACCGGCCCGGCAAATATCCGCCCGTCGGGTCCGGTCAGCGCCGCATAAAAGCCAATCAGGAACGAGCCGGTCACATTCACGAAGAACGTGCCCCAGGGCATGCCGCCCGGGAACCAGGCGTGCAGCAATTCGGAGATCAACCAGCGCGCGGTCCCGCCGATAACGCTGCCGCTCCCAACGGCCAAGTAGAGCAAAATCTGGGTATAGAGCTCGGACCGCCGCGCCCGCTTGGACCGCATTGCATCCGGTCCGGGTCCGATGGTTTCGGGAGCGCCTTCCGGGAGCTCTGGATGCGGAGATTGCATCGGTCAGGACTGGCCGAAAAGTTTCGCCCCGGCGAACATGCCGAGCACCACAACCGGTAGGCACAGGCCCAGTGACAGTCCGATATTGCCGGCGGCACGGGCCGCTTCGCCGTCCCGCAGCAGCATCAATGTCTGAAGGCTGAATGACGAAACGGTGGTATAGCTCCCGAGGAAGCCGATGACCACAAGCCGCCAGAGGCTGATATCCGAAAACAGGCCCTGTGACAGGCTCGCGCTGGCGGCGACCATACCGATCGCGAAGGCGCCGCTGACATTCACGACGAGCGTCCCCCAAGGAAATGTCTCGCCGATCCGCCGCGCCATGAAGCCGGAAACGAAATAACGAGACATGCCGCCTGCCGCACAGCCGAGCATGACCCAGAACAGGTCCGTCATGGGGTTCGCCAATCCAAAGGCCCCCGGTGACTTACCATATTTTCCGATGCGCACAGCGTCCCGCCATGCTGCGATCAATGCATTTCGGTCCCCTCGTGCATCACGGTTTGCAAAGCTCGGACCAGGGCTTGAACACAGATGATGCCGGGCACCAGGTTCCCGCCTCCCGGGTGCCGTTGAAGGCTAGTAAAGATGCAATAGGGCGGCTTCTGATAATTGGCGGCGACGATCTTGATCGCCGATCCTGCACCACCCGCTGCGACAAGACTCGGGACGTCGATGAAGCCGAGTTGCGCGCCGCCGGTCGCAACCCCTGCGGATCGCGTCCGCCGTACCTTTGGACGGCATGATGGTGACGTTCAGCCCCTCCTCTTTGAAATAGCCCTTGCCGAGCGCGACATACCCCGGCGAAGCGCAAATCATGTTCGGCTCCGATTGGCCGTCCCGATGGGCGTCGTGGAGCCGCATGAGCAGATGGCTGCGCTCGATCCGACGCGCCGCAAACGGATTTTCTGCGACAATCCGGCGCGCATCCTGAAGGAGATTAAATGATGAGAGGTCCCTCACCCCGCGGCGACACGCTCGGACCGCTCGGCGACAAGATCCTGTTCGAGAACGAATTCGTCCGCATCTGGCGTCAAGTTCGATCCCGGCGAGCGGCAAGCCTGGCACAAGCACGACCTGCCCTACGTGATCGCCGATGACCGAGGGCAAGAACATCATGTATTTCGAAGACGGCCGCGAAAAGGAAACCAACGAGACCGTCGGCGGCGTGCTCTGGCCTGAGCCCGGTATGCCGCATGAACTGCTGAATAGCAGCGACTGGCAATACCGCAACGTCCTGATCGAGATCAAAACCGCACCGTCCGGCGCAGACCTTACAAAGCGTTGATGGCGAAAGCTCAGATAGACCCGGTTACGCCTTGTATGGTGGGCCCGGCTGGACTCGAACCAGCAACCAGACCGTTATGAGCGGCCGGCTCTAACCATTGAGCTACGGGCCCGGCCGCAACCGGGGGCGCGGGTCCGCTCTCATAGCAATGCCGGACAGCAACGCAAATGCCGTCCGGCATAAAATTGAGACCGCGCGGACGCGGCGCTCAGAAACCGCCTACCAGACCTGGTCACGCGGGTTCAAAAGACCCGTATTCCCCGCAGGAGCGTCCCGGCGCGTGCGCGGCGCGGTATATTGACCGCGGGCACGCCGGGCTTCGGCCGAGAATTCCGTCACCGGCGCTCCGATCGCGGGAGCCTGTGGCGTGGCATAGGCGGTCCCGCTGCCGCCGCCGCGGGCCAGCGCAACGGCGGTGGTGCCCTGCCGGCGCGCCACATCGTGATAGCCCCGCGCATACAGCGCCACGGCCCGGTCATGATTGCCGCCCGCCGCACGGTAAGCGCCGGCGAGATACTTCACCGCATAGGTCATGTTGGTATTGGCATCAAGCAGACCCGCGGCGGAGCCGCTGTATCCCATGGCGCGGGCAGTCCCGAGACGGATCTGCATGATGCCGTAATTGCCTTTCGAGACCGCGCGCGGATTGTAGCGGCTCTCGCGCATGATCACGCGATGGACCAGCGCAGGTGGCAAACCATGAGCGGCAGCGTGGCGCTGCACCAGCGCGGAATAGGCCTCGTTGGCGCTGGCCCCCGGCATCGGGATCAGGCCCGCGGCAATGACGCCGAACGAAAACAGGGAAGCGCGTATCGTGCTGACACGAGTCATCTCAACTCCGGAGATTGTTGGGGACGGCCGGTGTTTACCGGGCGCAATGCGGCGAGGATGCGGCGCGTTCCGCGACAGGGGTCACGCTTTGTGACCGGATGTTGCGGATGTGACCACCCGCGATCCGACCGCGGTAAGGGTACCGGGGTCGCACGGAACGTCAGGAAACGGCAAAGGCCCTTCGCGCGGCTTCAGGCGATCCGGCGCTGGGGCACACGCGAGGCGTCGTTGTTCAGTTCGACGAGCTGCGCCAGGAGATCAAGCAGGACGCGCCGACGCTCCGCGTCGAGCGGGGCCAGAATGCGCTCCTGCGCGCGGCGGACCGCAGCTTCGGCCTCGCGCATTATGGCACGGCCGATATCGGTCAGCTTGAGCAGCTTGACCCGCCTGTCGTCCCGGGATGGATAGCGTTCGACGAGGCCGCGCATCTCCAGCCGCTCGAGAACATTGCCGAGCGTCGAGCGGTCGAACGCGATCTGCGCCGAGAGCCTCGTCGCGTCGATACCCTCATGTTCGTCGATCGCAACCAGCGCCGCATATTGCACAGGCGTCAAATCGAATGCGGCGCATTCTTCAATGAAGATCGCAACCGCAATTTGCTGCGCGCGGCGGATCAGATGTCCGGGCTGGGTTTGCAATTGTTTCAGCCGCATCGCCGCCCCCTGCCCTGCGTCAGGCCTCAGGCAGCGTGTCCGGATTCGACCGCGCGCGGCTTCGCGCCGGTGAGACCGTTACCGCCATAAATCCAGCGGACGGAGTGGTAGAACTCCTCCGGAGTCTTGTCCTTCAGCCAGGCATTGCGCACGAGCCTCTCGACGCCGTCGACATGGAAGATGCGGCCAAGCTCGCGCGACGACAGCACCACGCGATAGGCGCGCGGGATGCGGATCGTCTCATAAGCCTTGAAAGCGGCCTGCACATCGCCGCCGGATTTCTCGAATGCATCCGAAAGACACACCGAGTCTTCCATCGCCATGCAGGCGCCCTGCGCGAAATACTGATAGGTCGGGTGCGCGGCGTCGCCAAGCAGCGCGACATTGCCGTCGACCCAGCTCGCGATCGGATCGCGGTCGCCCAGCACCCAGCGCCGCCAGTCCTTGGGGATTTCCAGAACCTTCCGGATCCGCGGCACGATATGCTGGAATTTCTCAACCACCTCCTCGCGCTTGCCCGGCTCGTTGCTGCCGACATTCTCCAGATCGGTGACGAAGGTCGCGACCAGGTTGAAGGTCTTCCAGCCCTGCAGCGGATAGTGAACGAAATGGGTTTTCGGGCCGACCCAGATGGTCGCTGCGTTCCAGCGCAGGTCTTCCGGCATCTGCTCGATCGGCAAAACGGCGCGATAGGCGACATGGCCGGACACGCGCAGCGGATCGCCGCCGGTCATCTGCTCGCGGATCGCCGAGCGGATTCCGTCGGCGCCAATCAGCCCGTCGCCCTCGTAGACATTGCCGGCCGCGGTCTTCACCCGCACCCCGCTCGGCGTGTTCTCATAAGAAACAACGCGTTGCTTGTTGATCAAGGTCACGTTCGGAGATTCGCGGCAGGCATCGAGAAATGCCGAATGCAGGTCGGCGCGGTGGATCACCGCGTAGGGGTTGCCCATGAACTTCCGGAACGGCTCGTCGACAGGCGCGCGCAAAATCTCCTCGCCGGACAGACCGTCCATCATGATGAGATTGTCGATATAGACGGCGCGTTCGCGGCAGGCTTTCCCGACGCCCAGATAATCCATCGCATGGAAACCGTTCGGGCCGATCTGGATGCCGGCGCCGATCTCGCCGAACTCGTCGGCCTGTTCGAGCACGGTAACCTTTGCGCCGGTACGCGCCATGCCCATCGCCGCGGAGAGGCCGCCAATACCGCCGCCGGCCACGATGATCGAGGGCTTTGATGCTGTCGCCATGGGCTGTCCTCCCTGAATGCGCGCGCCGTCTCAAGCCAGACTGGCAGAGACAGTTGATTTTTTGTAAGTATACTGTCTTTCAGTATACGGTCAATATGCTGATGGCACTACAATCGTACCGCGAAGATCAGGCTAAGTGCGCCGCCGGAAAGTGCTGAACTGGAAGGCCTGCGTCGCGCCCCATGGCGTCTCGTGCGCATGCGCTCGCACATCGATCAGCGAAAACGCATCGCCGAGCAAAGCGCCGACGCTTGTATGATCGTGCCGCATGACGGGAAGACCGCTGCACTTTTCCGGTCCGTCGGGCGCGAATGTGCCGATAATCGCGTAGCCCCCGGGCCGTAACGCATACTTGAGACATGCGACATACGCGCGCTGATCGGACGGGTCGGTGAGGAAGTGGAAAGCCGCGCGGTCGTGCCAGATGTCGTATTGCCGATCTGGCTGCCACGACGTCACGTCCGCCACAATCCATTGCACCTTCGCAGCGCGTGCCCCGAGCCGCGCCCGCGATCTCGCAAGCGCGGCGTCTGAAAGGTCGAGAACGGTGATATCGACGAAGCCCAAATCGAGCAGCGCATCCGAGAGCCGCGACGCGCCGCCACCGATATCGACGATTCCGGCATCGCGTCCGACACCGGTCAGTTCGATCAAGTCGAGCGAAGGCTTTGGGCTCTCCTGGAACCAGGAGACCTCGCCCTCGCCTTTCGTGGCGTAGACATTCTGCCAATGCGACTGCCGGGCGGTGGTCATGATTTCGAGATCGTCATTTCAGGTCACGCCCGAAAGGCCCGTCCCGCAATCCAAGGTTCCGGTCTTGGACATGGGTTGCAGGTTTGAACGCTCCGGCGCAGCCGACGCCGAAACACCCTACAGCTTCAGCAGCTTCTGGGCGTTGCCAGACAGAATCTTCACCTTATCCTCGTCGGAGAGCGGGATCGTATCGACCCAAGCCGTGCCGGGCGGGTTCATCACGAACGGCCAGTCCACGGCAAAGAGGATGCGATCCGTACCCATTTCCATCACGGTGCAAAGAAGCGCCGGGTTGGAGAAGAAGCCGGACGTCGTGACATAGAAATTCTTGCAGAACACGTCGCGGAAACTCAACGACTTCTGCCCCGGACGCGACAGCGCCTGATCGATCCGCCAAACGAGAAACGGCAGCGTTTCGCCGAGATGGCCAAGTACGATCTTCAGCTTCGGGTGCTCCTGAAACAGCCCCGACAGGATCATGCGTATGGCGATCGTCGCGGTCTCGACGGTAAAGCCCCAGGCGGCGCGGATCACCATCGGGTAATCCTTGATGTAGTCTTTGTAGTATGCGTCCATCACAGCCGGCATCGGGATCGACGGGTGCAGGTAAATCGGCACGTCGAGCCGCTCAGCCTCCGCGAAGATCGGACGGATCGACTTGTCGTCGAGCCACACGCCGTTGGCGAGGCCGTGGATCATCGCGCCCTTGAAACCGTTCTTGATGCAGCGCTCGAGTTCGGCGGCCGCCGCCTGCGGGTCCGAGGTCGGCAGCGCGCAGAAGCCGGCGAAGCGCGTCGGGTGCTTGGCGATCGCCTCGGCGAGGCGGTCGTTGACGCGCTTGGTGAGGGCAATGCCCTCAGGCCCGGTGAGCGATTGCGTCGACGGCGAGCCATGCGAAATCACCTGCATGTCGATGCCGGCCTCGTCCATTTCGCGGATTCGCAATTCGCCCAGATCGCGCAGGCGGCGCACCTGCTCCTCTGCCTGGGTGGCGCGGCCGATGCCGGTATAGGTCGCCGACAATTCCTCGTCCCAGTAATGTTCCTCGACAGCGATGACCGGGCAGGCAGGTTTCTTGAGCATGATGTCTCCCAACTGATATGCGGGAGATGTTTATAGCGTTTTCGAGCGAAGTGGGCACCGGTTCGCGTGAAGAAAACGCGCCAACGCAACAACTTAGAGTCTTTTCGCGATTCGAAGAAAAGCGAAAACTCTATAGCGCCGGAAACTTCGCTCTTTTCCCGGCACGCGCCGACTTTTCGCGATCAGAAACTGGTCCGTTTGCTGTGGCGATGCCGGCGCGCCTGGCGCTCCAGGTGTTCGCGCAGGATACGGACATTGCGCCGGTTGGCGCGGAACATGATGTCGAACACGTCGCCCGCCAGCGGCACCGCGCCGATTGCGCCGTCGATGGCCACATTGCCGAGCATGCGCGCCACCAGATGCTTCGGCGCGCCGATCTTGTGCGCCTGATAGACGATGTAGAGCGACAGTCCGACGGTGACGGCATCGCCGATCCCCGGCGCCAGCCCGATCAGGCTGTCGAAGCCGAAGCGAACCTTGGTGAAGGGGATCGCAAAGCGCGCATCCAGCAGCGTCGCCAGCCGGTCGATGCGGGCGAGCCGCTCCGCGGGGGCGGCGGAGCTTCGGGAACAGCGGACGGGGCGAGCGCTATGCACAAATGTTGCGGTCATGGCGCGCATCACATGGGTACCAATCGCGCCAATGCAACGCCGATCCGCTGTGACCTGCATTTTGGGCCCAAACCCAAGTTCCGACTTGCAGGCTGAGGACCAAAGGCGCTAAAGAACATAAAGGGAACAAAATTGCCTTGCGCTTCATCGAGCCCCATGCCGCTCACGCTGGAACAGAAACTCGAAATCCTCGCCGATGCCGCCAAATATGACGCATCCTGCGCGTCATGCGGCGGCACCAGACGCAACGCCCGCAACGGCGGCATCGGCTCCGTCACCGGCGCGGGCATTTGCCACGCCTACACGCCGGACGGGCGCTGCGTATCGCTCTTGAAAATCCTTCTCACCAATTTCTGCATCTACGACTGCGCCTATTGCGTGAGCCGGCGCTCCAGCAACGTGCCTCGCGCGCGCTTCTCAGTGGATGAGGTGGTGAAACTCACACTCGATCTCTACCGCCGCAACTGCATCGAGGGACTGTTCCTGTCCTCCGGAATTGCGCGTTCCGAGGACGATACCCTGGCCGACCTTGTACGGGTCGCCCGCAGCTTGCGCGAGGACCATGGCTTTCGCGGCTATATTCATCTGAAAACCATTCCCGGCGCGAGCGAGGACCTGATCGCGCAGGCCGGCCGCTATGCGGACCGGCTGTCGATGAATGTCGAATTGCCGACCGACACGGCGTTGCGCGAATTTGCGCCCGAGAAAAGCGCGTCCGGCATCCGCAGGGGCCTTGCCGCGACCAGGCTTCGGATCGACGCTGCGGCGGACGCACGCGGCAAGCGCCCCGGCGCGCTCTCGCGGACGAAGCCGCCACGCTTTGCGCCTGCGGGACAATCGACGCAGATCATCGTCGGCGCCGATGCAACGACCGATCACACTATTCTCGGCGCAAGCACCGCCCTCTATGCGTCCTACGCGCTGAAGCGGGTCTATTATTCGGCCTTCTCGCCGACCGGCCACCCGTCGCGGAAACTCGCGTCGCGCCCGGCACCGTTGCTGCGCGAGCACCGGCTGTATCAGGCCGACTGGATGCTGCGCTTTTACGGCTTCGACCTGCCGGAGATCGGCAGCGCCATGAACCAAGGCATGCTTGATCTCGACATCGATCCGAAGCTTGCCTTTGCGCTTGCCCATCGAGAGCGCTTTCCCGCCGATGTGAACACCGCCGACCGGGAAACCCTGCTGCGCGTGCCGGGCTTCGGCACCCGCGCCGTCGAACGGATTCTCGCATCCCGCCGTTCCGGCCTGTTGCGCTACGACGACGTGGCGCGCATTGCCGGCGCGATGTCCCGCGCGCGCGAATTCATCGTGACGCCGGACCACCGGCCACGCGCGCTCGATCACGCCGCGCTGCGCGAACGCTTTCTGCCGAAACCCAAGCAGATGAGCCTGTTCGGATAGCTATGTTCGCAATCGCCCTGCCCGACGATGCCGACGAGGTTGCATTTCGCAATGCCGCGCGATCATGCATCGCGCGCGGCCTTGCGCCGGCCGATGTAGCGTTCGTCTCTCCGGACCAGCCGAGCCTGCTGCCGGCGCTGCCGGCCGAGGCGCCCGATGGCTCAAACCTCGCGATCAACGTGCCGCGCAGCTTTGCAGACCTGATGCGCGACGCCGTCTGCCATAGCGCGGCGGACCGCTTCGCGCTCCTGTACGACGTGCTCTGGCGCATTCTCCGCGGCGAGCACGACCTCGCCGAACGCGCCAGCGATCCGAGGGTGGCGCAACTGATGGACTATCGGCATGCGGTCCGGCGCGATATTCACAAGATGCACGCCTTTCTGCGCTTTCGCGAGCGGAGCATCGACGGCCACGCCGTCTACACCGCGTGGTTCGAGCCACATCATCACATTCTGCGTCGGGCAACGCCGTTCTTCGTGGACCGCTTCACCAACATGGACTTTGTGATCGCCACCCCACGCGGCACGGCAATCTGGCAGGGCGGTCAGCTGAGCTTCGGCGCGCCGGCAGCGCGGCAGGCCGCAGGCGAACCTGACGATGTGCTCGACGGGTTATGGCTGACCTATTTCCGGACCACCTTCAATCCGGCGCGGCTGCGGACCAGGACCATGGTCAATCATATGCCACTTGCCTACTGGAACAACATGCCGGAAACGGCCCTTATCCCGGGTATGGTGATGAACGCGGTAAGCCGCGTCTCGGGAATGATGGACATGGACGCGGACCAACCCTCGCTGTTCGCCGACCGGATCGCAGATCGCAAGACGTCCGGTCCCATCGCGGACGCGCATGCCGCAGGCAGCCTCGAGGCGATGCATCGCGACGCTCAGGGCTGCACCCGCTGCCCGCTCTACAGAAATGCCACGCAGACGGTGTTCGGCGAAGGCCCGCGCGATGCGCCGGTGGTGTTCGTTGGCGAGCAGCCGGGCGACCAGGAAGATCTGGCTGGCCGGCCATTCGTGGGTCCGGCCGGTCAATTGTTCGACCGGGCGCTGGCGGAAGCTTCGCTCGACCGCAGCCGCGCCTATGTCACCAACGCGGTGAAGCATTTCAAGTACGAGCCGCGCGGCAAGCGCCGCATCCACAAAAGGCCCGATGCCGGGGAGGTGCAGGCTTGCCGGTGGTGGCTTGAAGGCGAGATTGCCGCGATCAGGCCGGCTCTTGTCGTTGCGCTCGGTGCGACTGCGGCGCAGGCTCTTGCACGCCGCCCGGTCGCCGTGACCAAATTGCGCGGACCGTACGATTTTTCCGGCCAGCGCGGCTTCATCACCGTACACCCGTCCTTCCTTTTGCGCATCTCACACGACCCCGGCGACGCGCTGGCGACGCGCGAATATGGTGCGTTCGTGCGCGACCTTATGCAGATCGGCGAGCTCGTGCCGGCACTCCGGGCCTGATCACAGCGACAGCACCGTCAGCGCCCCGGGCCGCACGTCGTATCGAAGCGGGATATATTCGCGCCGGAGTTCGCCGTCGGTCGCGGCGAATGTGCGGCGGCGCTTGCGTCCAATCACGACATGGCGCGCCGTGATGGTGCGGATGCCATCGGTGTCGTCGTCGTTGCGCCAGGCGCCGGTGAGAAGATTGGCGCTTGCCTTCAGCTTCGACAAAGCACCAGCATCCTCGGCGATATGGATTTCGATCACCCCTTCGTCGAGACACGGACGCCGCCAGTCATTGCCAAAACGGTTATTGGTAACAAGCACGGCCAACGCATCAACACGTTCGCGCCGCGTCTCGGTACGGATGTCGAGACTGAACACGCTGGTCCGGTGCAGCGCGCGAATGGCTGCGATGCCGACACCGACGAGACGCCCGAGCTTGTGGCCGCGCACCTCCTCGCGCGCCCGCGCCATCTGGCTGAAAAAGCCGAGCCCCGACAGCGAGTGGAAATGACGCCCGTTGAAGCGAGCGAGATCGATCCGCCGCGGCTTGGTATCGGACAGCGCTTCAATCGCCTCTTCAATTTTGGCCGGCAGGCCGAGATCGCGCGCCAGCAGATTCATGGTGCCGAACGGCAGCACGCCGAGGGTCTTGCCGGTGCCGGCCAGCACATGCGCCGCGCAGGACACCGAGCCATCGCCGCCGCCGACGATCAGCGTGGACACATCGCTGCGTGCGGCGCGTTCGATCTCGTCCTTGAGATAAGCCGGCCGCACCAGCCGGATGTCGGCACGGTTGGTGCGCTTTCGCAGCGCCGAGGCCAGCGCCTCGCGCACGCGTTCGGGTCCGGTATCGATCAAGGCGCCGGCGCGCGCATTCAGAAGGACCAGCGTGTCGTCCATATGTCCCGGTCTGACGATTCGTGTTGCGATCCGCAGCCGAATCGGGCCGCGAACGGTTGCTAGCACCGGCAGATGACGGGCCGATGCCCGCCGCCAGAGCGCAGCGGTCAGCTCAATTCGCAGAAGGGGCTTTTGGTTCGACCCCTTTCGCAGGCCCGCACTTGACGGCAAATTCCTCACGCACTGCCACGAAGGACGGCCGGTTCATCCGGTTTTCGTCGAGTTCGTCGAGCATCTTCAGCGCCAGGTCGCGGCAGGATTCGCGATCGGCCACGGGCCGAACCGGGACCGACTTCGCTTTCGCAGTCCGCACCGGACCGCAGGTTTCCACCATGCCATAGGCATGGGCATAGTCGCTGCTCGCTTCTTTCCCGTCGTCCAGATAGGCAATCAGGGCCTGGGCGCCGATCCGGCATGGACCGAGGCCCGAGCGCGGCTCCTTCTTGGCCGCGTCCACAGGTCCGCACCACAGCACCATTCCGGCAACCAGCAAAGCGCTTCGGATCATGCATGCTCCTGCCGTGGAATAGGACGCGGGCGGCCCTCCTCGTCGATGGCGACGAAGGTGAAATTGGCATCCGTGACCTTCTCGTGATGATGGGTCATGAAGCGGCGCGCCCAGGCCTCAACGTGGATTTTCATGGAGGTCCGGCCGATTTTCTCGATTTCGGTATAGACCTCAAGGACGTCGCCCACGCGCACCGGGCGGATGAAGGTCATCGCCTCGATGGCGATGGTCACCACGCGGCCCTTGGCTCGCTCAACGCCCGCGATGCCGCCGGCCTGATCCATGCGCGACAGCACCCAGCCGCCGAAAATATCGCCATTGGCATTGGTGTCCGCAGGCATTGCGATCACACGGACGGTGAGCGCCCCGCGCGGCCGCCCATCGGTCGTTGTTTGTGCCGTCATGGTCGAGATCCGCCCCGAAACTGCCCGGATGTCTGTATGCAATGGCTTTCACGCCGCGCCAAGACGGATTTCGAGGCGGATTTCAAAAGCGATTTCAAGATGGGATTTGAAGACAGATTTCCGCCATGGCAAAGACCGCAAGCTGACCGGCCATGAAATGTTTCGACCACCCTGCCTCGTTGGCCTCGTTTCGATGACCATGTCTCGACATTTGCGCCCGCGCGATCCGCTGTTCCGGCTCCTCCTGATCAATCTGGCCATCGGCCTTACCGCCGCCACGCTCCTGTTCGGCGGACTGCTGGCGCTCAATCCGGCGCATTTGCGCGATCTCATCCTGTCGGACCAGTCGCCGGAAGTGGCGCTCGGTCTCCTGCTCTTTGGCTTTCTCATCACCTTCGGCAGCGCCGCCATGGGCACTGCGATCATGACCATCGCCGGGCGTGATGCGCCGCCCTCGGGCGGAGCGCGCATGCGCGAGCATCCGGAGCCGGTTCCGGCGAGGCTCTCGGCCACGCGATAGGCCGGAACCACGGGGATCGCACGGCCGTTGATTGCCGCAGGGCATCAGTGGATGTTGCCTGACAGCAAGGAGCCGTTACATGCCGGCACGATCGAAGAAGCAGCAGATGGCCGCGGGCGCAGCCCTTTCCGCCAAGCGCGGCGAGCGCTCCAAGGCGAGCCTGCGGGGGGCCTCGCGCAGCATGGCCAAGTCGATGACGACGTCCGAGTTGCGGGACATGGCGGGCACCAAGCGCAAGTCTCTGCCCAAGCGTGCCGCCAAGAAGCGAAAATAGAGCTGGTTCACTGCTCGCCGCCTCGCTCCCGGCCGCCTTCCACATGGAAATGGTGCAAGATGCGGTGGAAGATCGGCGCCAGCACGAAGCTCGTCGCAATCAGGAAGATCAGGCCGGACAAGAGCGCATAGAATCCGGCGAAAATCTTGCCGCTTTGATGCTTGAGATCGTCGAAAACGCCCATGCCGGAGAGGATCATGGCCGCATTCACGAATGAATCGACCAGGCCCATTCCCTCGAAATAGGCATAACCGGCCATCCCGATCGCAAGACCGGTCACGGTGATCGCGGCCCAGATCAGCAGCGCCAGGCCCATCCGCGCCGCGAAATGACGGCGTGCGATCACATGCTCGGAACGGCGTTCGAGCCGGGCGATTTTGGCGAGCCCGGAAGGGGGCTTGCGCGCTGACATGGAGAGGACGGGTCCGATTCGTTCGCACGATCATAGAGCAACGCGGCTCAGACCCAGAGGTCCGGCGCGCGGGATTGCTAAAAAATCGCGTTGGATCGCGAACCGCAGGTCACGCCCCGCGTTGCTTCTCCGAGCACGCGCCGCGTGACAACCGGCCGTAACGGGGATGTCGGACGCAGCTGATTTTCCGGTTTCTGGCTGCGGCATCAGCGCATTGGTACGCGCCGTCGTCTGACCCGTTCGCGGCGCGTGCAACCCGCCCGCTGAAGCAGCGCTAAGAGGCGGCCTTCAGCTTCGGCGGGGCCGCGTCACTTAGAAAGGTTTTCTCGAGCTGGCCGAGCACCCGCATCGTCGGCAGGCATTGCGAGAGGCTGGCATTGGGCTCACGGCCCTCACGGATCGCCGCGATGAATTCCCGGTCCTCCAGTTCGACGCCGTTCATCGACACCGCCACTTTCGACAGATCGACTGGCTTGTCATAGCCGTCGAACAGATCGTCGTAACGGGCGATATATGTCCCATTGTCACAGATATAGCGATAGAACGAGCCGAGCGGGCCGTTATTGTTGAACGACAGCGATAGCGTAAAGATCGCGCCCGACGGGGCCCTCAACTGGATCGCCATGTCCATGGCAATGCCGAGTTCGGGATGGATCGGGCCCTGCACCGCCTGCATCTGCGAGGGATATTCGCCGGTCTGGTAAAGGAACAGATCGACAGCGTGGCAGGCGTGATGCCACAACAGATGATCGGTCCAGCTGCGCGGCTGGCCAAGGGCATTGAGATTGGTGCGGCGGAAGAAATAGGTCTGCGCCGCGAATTGCTGGATCTTCAGTTCGCCGGCCTTGATGCGGTTATGCACCCATTGATGGCTGGGATTGAACCGCCGCACATGCCCGGCCATCGCGACGAGGCCGATCTTCTGCTGCAAGGCGACCAGCCGCTCGGCATCGGCAAGCGAATCCGCCATGGGAATTTCGACCAGCACATGCTTGCCGGCTTTCAGGCATTGCTCGGCCTGCGCCGCATGGATCGGGGTCGGGGTGGTCAAAATCGCCGCTTCTACGCCCGGCCGCGACAGACCTTCATCGAGGTCGAGCGTCCAATGCGGCACATTCCATTTTTTCGCCACCTCGGCCGTGGCCTCGGCAACGCCGCCGACCAGCGACACCACCTCGACGTCATCGATCTTGGATAATGCTTCGAGATGCTTGTTGCCAAAGGCGCCTTCGCCCGCCACACAGATTTTCAGTCGTGCCATTCGCTCTGGTCCTTGATTACGAGACTGCCGGATCTTCCCAATCGCGCGCTTCAGCGCCTGACGCTGCACCGCATGCCGATGCTCGAGCACCAGGGTGGCGCCGGCGGTATTGGAGATCGGGACGTGATAATTGCTGTGCACCTGCGTCACCTGGCCGCTCATCGTGCCGCGCATGGCGATCCAGTTCAGGAATTCCACACCCTGCGCGCCGGCATATTCGACCAGTTGCGGGATCGTGTAATGCGTCAGCGCCTCCGGATCGCTCACGATCTTCTCGAGGCAGAGCCGGTCGAAGTCCTTGTTGATGAAACCTGCCCGCGTGCCATCGAGCTGATGTGACAGACCGCCGGTGCCGAGCACCAGAACCCGCAGATCCTTGTCGTAGGATTCAATCGCCCGGCCGATCGCCTGACCGAACTTGTAGCAGCGCGCCGGGCTCGGCAGCGGATGCTGCACGGTGTTGATCGAGATCGGGATGCTCTTGACCGGCCATTTGCCGCCGCCTGGCCAGAGCAGCCCCATCGGCACGACGAAGCCGTGATCGACCGCCATCTCCTGGCACGAGACGATGTCGAATTCGTCGGCGACCAGGCACTCGATCAGATGCCAGGAAAAATCGGCATCGCCCGGGAAGGAATTGAGAACCGGCAGGCCCCAGCCTTCGTCCTCGTTGCGATACTCAGCCGCAGCGCCGACGGCGAAGGTCGGCATCTTGTCGAGAAAGAAGTTGAGGCCGTGATCGTTATAGATGCTGACGACGACGTCGGGCCGCGCCTTCGCGAGCCAGTCGCGCGCCGGGATATAGCCGTCGAAAAACGGCTTCCAGTAGGGGTCGTTCTGCTTCTGCTCGGCAATCGCCTTGCCGATAGCGGGAATGTGGGAGGTTGCGATCGCGCCGACGATGGTTGCCATGCGTCACCTCCCCGCCGCGGCGAGTTTTTCCTTGAAGGCCTCGACGCTCATGCCGGTCTGCTGGGCGCCGATGTCCTGTACATTGAGGCCGAGAATGCCGGCGAACTTGGCGAGGTAATAGACATTGCCGCCAGCGGCGATCAGATCGAGCACATTGCGCGAGCGGATCGCCGCGCGCTGCTGATCGTTCAGCCCGAATTTGCTGCAATAGGCGTCCTCGTCCTTGACGAACTCGTCACGCGCCGCCTTCGCGTTGAACGAATAGCACATCTTGTTCAGCGCATAGCCCTTCTGGGCCTGCTCGCCGTCGAAGATAACTGTGCCTGGAATGTCGTGATGATGCACCGGCGTCCTCCCTTGGATCCGATGCAGCATCTTGATCGGCCGGATCGCTCCGGCCTTGATTTGGGTCAAAGGCTGCAGCCCACGCGCGCGGACGCGCCTCCTGGAGCGCGGGCTGGTGCTGCCGCTATTTCAGCTGCTCGGCGAAATAATGCAGCGTGCGCCGGTAGATTTCCGAGCGGTTCCACTCGCGCATCACCTCGAAATTCCGCGTGCCGATGTCGAATGGCTGGCCGCGCTGCCAGCCATTGACGGCGAGCAGATTGGCGGTTGAGGCGAGCACGTCCGGCACCGAGCGGCGCAGATCGACATGGCCGTTGCCGTCATAATCCACGCCATACTTGATATAGGACGAGGGCAAAAACTGCGTCTGCCCGATCTCGCCCGCATACGCGCCGACCAGCTCCTTCATCGGCAGGTCCTGGCGCTGGATGATCTGCAACGCCGCGAAGAGTTCGCGCTGGAACAGATCGGTGCGCCGGCAGTCATGGGCCAGCGTCGCCAGCGTGCGCACGATCGGCAGCTTGCCCATATCGGCGCCGTTGTCGGTTTCCATGGTCCAGATCGCGACGATCAGCTCCTTCGGCACGCCATATTGCTTCTCGACGCGCGCGAGCAGCGCCGCATGTTTCTGCATCATCGCCCTGGCGCGCTTGACGCGGGCCGGGCCGACGCGGGTGCGGGCATAATCCTCCCAGCTTTTCTTGAAGGTGCCGCGCTGGCGCCGGTCGAATTCCATCACCTTGGGATCGTAGGCGATGCCGGAAAAGGCCAGCGACAGGGTCTGCTGCGAGATGCCTTTCGCCGCCGCCTCGCGCGAGAATTCGGCGATGAAGCGGTTGAAATCGCCGCCGCATTGCGCGGCGAGCGCGGGGATCGTCAGGAGGCAGAGCAGAACGGGAACGGCGAGACAGCGGGCGGCAACAGGGCGGAGCGGCGTTCGGCGCATTCAGGGCCTCGACAATGGAAGGGGGATTCAAACCGGACGTTCGCGGCACTATCGCACGGCAAATGTGGCTTTAGAAGTAACGGTCCCGCGCGGGACCGCCGCCGCGCGACACTCCGACGCGTGTTTTGGCCGTAGGTTCCGGCCGCGCCGCTGCCGGACATGCGTCATCGCCCGTATTGTTTGAGGCGCCGGGAACGCCTTTCGTGCGCATTTCGCATTCCGTCCCTTTTGACTGGCGCATATCGGGCAGGCCCGACATGCGCATCGCAAGGGCGCGCGGAACGCCGGGCTTTCAGCCAAGCCCGCGGCCTCGTGTGGATGTGAGTTTGACCACACGAGATTGCAGTCACCACGGACCGCCGAACGGCTCCGGCGTTCCGCGCGCGGTGTTTATAGGCTTGCTCCGTGAGACCCCCGGTGGACTCTCTTTCAGGGTCCTCCGCATGCATTGCGGACCCTATCCACCGCTGCGGGGCGCAGGCAAAGACCGCGGCAGTATGACGCCGCCACGGGCCTCGCCGTCATATCCCCAGCGACGCACGGTGTGGCGCGCCAGGACCTCACGGCTTGGGCCGCCGCTGCGCGCCTCCACGTCCTGAGGCGCATCACCGGCCACCGCATCCCGCCCCGCGTCTCACGACGCTGATCAGACGCCCCTTGCCCGGGGCGGGATACATGGGTATATAGTCCTATCATCGGGAGATGTCAAGGGGAAATGCCTTGGATTATCCTTGCGGAATCGGTCGGGGGCATAACTTGAAAGTTCGTGAGGCAATAAAACTCATCGAGGATGACGGCTGGTTTCTGGTCGCGACCCGCGGCAGCCATCGGCAATTTAAGCATCCTTCCAAGGCCGGACGCGTCACCGTGGCCGGGAAGCCCTCCGACGACCTTGCGCCGGGGACATTGAACAGTATCTTGAAGCAAGCCGGACTGAAGGAACGCCCCTGATGCGCTACGCCGTTGTTATCGAGCAGGCGAACGGAAACTACTCCGCTTACGTTCCGGACTTACCGGGCTGCGTCGCCACGGGCGAAAGCGTTGCGGAGGTCGAGCGCGAAATCCGCGACGCGATCCGGTTTCATATCGATGGGTTGAAGGAAGACGGCCTGCCGGTGCCTGCGCCGACGAGCAGAGCGGAGTATGTGGAGGCGTAGGGGGCTGAACCGGAAAAATGCATCCGCATTCGACGCCGACTACCTATCAGGATTTAGCCACTTTCCGACCCAAGGCGCTTCTCGGCGCTTTCTAGCTCGGCGTTAATAGAGCTTTTCAACTTCGCGCAGATCCGTACGACGACATCATCCGGCGGCTCATTCCATCCGAACTTCCACCAACGACGCGAAATTTCGCGGCCTTCAATATCGTAGGTTTCGAAGTCGCGCAGCAAGTGTTGTGTGAGCATCTCGAACACGTAGCAGCGGTCAAGGCTTGGCGCGCAGGTCACCACCAATGTAAGTCGTTTCAGGACTACGAACCTTGGCGTCAACGTCACCTTCATCTGCGCCCTGGACATCGTGCAATTAAGCTCGAGGTCAAATTCTTCGTAGTAGGCATCCGGGTCCAAATAGCGCTGCATCGAGGCCGCAACAAGCGCGCCGTAGTAGAGGGGGTTGGGCTGGCGCCTCTTGCGAGCATGAACAGCCGTTACGAAGTTGTCAGGTCGCTTTTCTTGATCAAGAACGCGGATGATGAAATCACGTGTCGTTGGCTCACGAAAGTCAGCCCACTCAGCAAACTCGACAGTGTAGAACTCGCCGAAATCGTCATTTGAGAGACGTGATTTTAAATCGTCGAAAACGCGGTCAGCAAACGTGTGCATCAAGGTCGGCGTGACTACCTTCGCTGAAGCGGCTTTGATACGATCAAGCAACGGTCGAGCAGCCACCGGGTCGGGAGAGTGCGCGGTGGCCACAGCAACATTCTGACCATTCACCTGCTTGCGCAAGGTATCCATTTTCTTCGCGTCGTCGACGAACTGTTCACGACCGGTACATTGAGAGACGAAGAACGGAGTTTGGGATTCATTTTCTAGAAACTCGTCGCGCAAACAGTTGACGATGTCTGTGTAATACACCGGTCCGTCGAGCTTGCTTAACGCAGCCGCACGGAACTGATCGGTAAACAAACTCAGAGGGTGGCCTGCAAGCGATTCTTGCGTCTCCGTACAGGACGCGAATTGGATGATGTTTTTGAAGTCTTTAGCTTGCTGCATCAGCCAGTTGAATTCGGATTTGATCATCAGTGTGCCCGAATAACACGCATCCAACACTTTTACGACCAAGTTTGCGTCCGGCAATCTGAGAAGCGTGTGCAATTCAGCACGGGACAGCCCGGTTTGGTTGGGTCGCCTGGAATCGAAATCCGTTGGGCACAGAAAGAACTCCCTTTCGTGCATGTACCCGTGGCCGGAAAAATAGAAAAACAATTCATCAGGAGATGCAGCAGCATCAAGAGCGCTGCGAAGGCGCTCCTTCAAGTCACCAGCGTCTGCATCCTGAATTTTCGTGATGGTAGCGTACTTGCCCGTCGCAATAAGCAGCTGCTCGACTGCTACAACGTCTGCACGGCAGCATGCCAGTTCGGCCGCATTTTGATACTCAGAATTGCCGATAAGGATTGCAAAATTTGACATTAGTCATCTCACAATGCTGGCAAATTATAAGAGCGTTATAGGGCTACGCGGCGTACAGAGGCACTTTCGCCGCCAGACACGACGACGAGACGCGCACAAACAAAAACCGATGGATTGCCGGGGCTCTTGCGCAAGACGCGCTTCGCGCGTGAGCCCGGCAATGATGAAGCTGGATTGCTTCGGCGCTCAATTCTGGGGCCCCCGCCTTCGCTGGGACGAACGGGGAGAGAGATTACGCCGCGGCGTGCCGTTGCAAAGCGCCCGCAGCCTCGATCTCGAGTTGCAGCCAGTCCGGTGCAATGTCAAAACCGTTCGGCCAGGTCGGCGCGCCGAATTCCAGAAAGACGCGCCTGAAATAATCGATGTCGCGCAGCGGCTCGATCATCGGGCCGCTCTCGCGCACAAGAGCCGCGAAATCGTACTCGCCGGCACTGTCGTCGGAGAAGCGGAAGGACAGCCTATGGCCGCCCAGCCATTCAATCCTTGAGACTTTTATCATCGTCGAGACCTGAGATGGGCGACTAGCGTTAGAACTCCCACTCACGCAGTAGACTTTTGATCTTTGCATCTGATCGCTTGTCCTTGCCGTCAGGTCCCACGATCCTCACACTCCCGTGCGGAAGTCCGTAATCTCTCGAAATTCTTTTCTCCAGAGAACCTACGCTGCCATCGATCCGCGCAATGCGCACACGCCTTGGTTTCTCTGCGCGCTTCGCCCTCTTCGTCATTGGTCTCTCTCCTGATGCTCCAAGAATCGACCACAATCAAAGATTGCGCGTCGACAAGGCCGTGCGCAAGAAAAAACGCCGCGCCCATCACTGAGCGCGGCGTTCGCGATTCTGGGTCCCCGCCTTCGCGGGGACGAGCGGCGGATGGAGTGTTGTTTAGCTCAACGCCCCTCCCCTCACGCCGCCTGGCGCTGGTGGCGGCCTTCGCGCACCTCCTCCACGATCTTGGCGCAGAATGCATCGAGATCGCCGGGGTTGCGCGAAGTGATGACGCCGTTGTCGGTGACGACGGGCGCATCCTCGAACTGCGCGCCCGCGTTGACCACATCAGTCTTGATCGACTTGTACGACGTCATCTTGCGGCCCTTGGCGATGCCGGTCTCGATCAGCAGCCACGGCGCATGGCAGATCGCCGCCACCGTCTTGCCCGCCGCGAAGAACGCCTTGATCAGCGCCAGCGCGTCCGTGTTCACGCGCAGGATGTCCGGGTTGATCTGCCCGCCGGGCAGCACGATGGCGTCGTAGTCGGCCTCCGTCACGCTGCCGAGCGTCTTGTCGACCTTGACCGGCCGGCCCCAGTCCTTCTGGTCCCAGCCCTTGATCTCGCCCGCCTCCGGCGACACCACATGCACCTCGGCGCCCGCCGCCTTCAGCTTGTCGCGCGGCACTTCGAGCTCGGACTGCTCGAAGCCGTGGGTGGCGAGAATGAGAATGCGTTTTCCGTCCAGCGAGGCCGGCATGGTAGATGTCTCCCTGTTGATGGATTGCCCTGGGGCCCGGACGACAACGCTGCACTGCGGCAAAGGTTCGCGCGGACGTGAAACCCGGGCGCGGCGGGCCGCGTAACTGTGCGCGGGCTTACGGTCAAACCTTCGCGAGCGGGCGATGCTTCACCTGCGGCGGCTGATGAAATTGTCCCACACGCTTGGCGCCATCGGCCTGATGGGCGCGATGGCGTGCCTGCTCGTGCTGTTCTCGCTGACGCCGCCGCCCGCCGAGATCGCGCACTATGCGATGATGCGCGGCGCCATCGCCAAGATCGCGACCTGGATTTTCCTGCCCTCGCTCGGGCTGACCCTGATCGCCGGGCTGCTCGCGATCGCGTTGAACCCCGCCTTCCACAATGCCGGCTGGGCCTGGGTGAAGGCGCTCTCCGGCATTCTCCTGTTCGAATACGGCTTCATCGGCATCGAGGGGCCGATGAAGCAGGAGGCCGAGCTCGCGGCGCGGGTGCTGTCGGGCGAGGCACCGATCGGCGACTTGGCCGGCACGGGGCGCGCCGAAATCATGTCGCTGTGGATTCTGCTCGGCGTCGCCGCCGCCAATATCGTGCTTGCGATCTGGCGCCCGAAGCTGACGCGCATCCCGGATTGAGGCGTTACCGTTGAACCGCGTGCGCGGGACGAGCCCGCGCCGCAGCGCTCAGATGCGGCGAGACGCCGGGCGCGAGCGCCAGGATCGGCTGCCACTTCGCGTTCCAGTGCACCATCGCTGCGCGGTCGCCGTCGAAAATCTGGTCGAGGAAGGCGAGCGCAAGCTCGGCGGTCGCCGCCTTCACCTTGGGATTGAGGTCGCGGCCGCCGGTGGATGTGCGATCGGTGAACATGCTGTGCGAACCGCCATTGAACACCGCAATGGCTTTGCGCGGCGTCGCAATCGCGTTGTAGATCGCAAGCCGGTCGGCGGGACCGGAATAATAGCCGGGGATGCGGATGACGTCCTCGGTCGCCGTGACATGCAGGGTCGGCACCGTGACATTGTCGAGCACCGAAGAGAGGTCCGGCTCCCCGTAGAAGGGCGGCGACGAGATCAGGATCGCCGCGGCAAAACGGCCATCCTTGGCTTCGATCCGCCGGCCCTCGCGCATCACGCCGGCGCCGACCGCAACGAGGGCGGTGTTGGCGCCGTAGGAATGGCCGGCCGCAACGATGCGGCTGCGGTCGATGCGGGCGGCGTAGGGGCCGGTGCCGCTGGCGAGAATGCGGTCGAGCGCGAAGCGGATATCGAGGCCGCGCGACAGCGCCTCACTCTCATGCGCCGCGGTCTGCAGCCGCTGCACCAACAGCAGCGGATTGCCGGCCCAGACCGAGGTGTCACTGCCGGCATGCTGGACATGCAGGCTGGCGACGCCGCGCGCCGCGAAATGCCGCGCGAGATAGCTGTAACCCCGCCGCGAGCCGCCCATGCCATGCGAGAACACAACCAGCGGAACGCGCGCGCCCGGCGCGCTGTCGTTTGGCCAATAGAGCCGCGCCGGAACAGGACGCGCGCGCGCCGCATCGACCCAGTCGAAATCGACGATGCGGACCGCAAGCTCGTTGGAGAGCGTCGGCGGCAATTCCGGAGGTTGTGCGCGCGATAGGCCTGGCAGCGCCGCCGCCAGCATCAGCGCAAGGCATGCAACGGCGAGACGCCGGGGCGAAGCACAGGCCGGGGCAAGACCGCCGCTCGATCGCATGTCCGAATCATCCGTCATTGACGTGCAGCGGATGAACCGGCGCGAACCGGATTGCAATTCCGCGGCGAAGTCCCCGCACGCCAACGGAACCAAGAAAGCGGCTGAATTAAGCCTGCGAACGTCAGCCGGCTGTCATTTCGGAATGACCTGTGCCGATAAAATCAGCAACCCGGGCGGCGACCGACGCCAACCACAAATTCAAGTCGGCAAGCCGAGTTGCTTTGCGCCGTACTGCAACCCGCCAAGCTCAGCGCATGTGACTCCGGATCCCTTCGCGGGGACGAACGGAAGACGGGACCGCTTTCGCTAACTCCCCCCGATCAATATCCCAGCCGCCAGCACCAGCGAGCCGCCCAGCACCACCTGAAACACCGCGCGCAGGAACGGCGTTTCCATGTAGCGGTTCTGGATGAAGGCGATCGCCCACAATTCGACGAACACCACGATGCCGGCGATGGCCGTCGCGGTCCAGAAATGCGGAATGAGATAGGGCAGCGCGTGGCCGAGCCCGCCCACCGTCGTCATAATGCCCGACGCCAGCCCGCGCTTGACCGGCGAGCCGCGGCCCGAGATCACGCCGTCGTCGTGGGCGGCTTCGGTGAAGCCCATCGAGATGCCGGCGCCGACCGACGCCGCAAGGCCGACCAGAAACGTGGTCCAGGTGTTCTGCGTGGCGAACGCGGTGGCGAAGATCGGCGCGAGCGTGGACACCGAGCCGTCCATCAGGCCGGCGAGCCCCGGCTGCACATAGGTGAGGATGAATTGCCGCCGCGCCTTCTCGTCCTCCTCGCTGCGGGCGGACGTGCCCTCCTGCGCCGCCGCGATCTCCTCGGCTTTGTGCTCGTGCTTGCGCTCGGCCGCGGCGAGGTCGCCCAGAAGCTTGCGGGTCGCAGGATCGCTCGCGCGCTGCGCCGCCTGCCCATAGAAATTCGCGGCATCGTCCTCCATGCGCGCGGCCTCGGCGCGGATGCGGTCGAGCCCGAGATTCTGCACAAGCCAGACCGGCCGGCGCGAATAGAAGCCCGCGACATGCTCGCGGCGAATGAGCGGGATCACCTTGCCGAACCTTCGCTCGAAAGTGTCGATCAGGAGGCGGCGGTGGCCGTCCTCCTCCGCCGCCATCGCGTCGAACATCTCGGCAGTCGCAGGGTAGGCGTGGCGCAGCTGCTCCGCATAGGTCGCGTAGATGCGCGAGTCGTCCTCTTCCGAGGAGATCGCGAGCGCGAGGATTTCGGCCTCCGACAGATCGGAAAAGCGGCGGCGGGAGGCAAAGGGAGAGAGCATGCGGCCCGATCCAGTCTGGAATACTTTAGCGGTCAACATAGCAAAACCCCGGCCTTCGCCGGGGTTTTGTTTTTCTGATGGATTGCTTCGGCGCGCCGCGCAATGACGGTCAGTTATCCAGGAAGGATCGCAGCTTCCTTGACCGCGACGGATGCTTGAGCTTGCGCAGCGCCTTCGCCTCGATCTGACGGATGCGTTCGCGGGTCACGCTGAATTGCTGGCCGACTTCCTCCAGCGTGTGGTCGGTGTTCATGCCGATGCCGAAACGCATGCGCAGCACGCGCTCCTCGCGGGGCGTGAGCGAGGCAAGCACGCGCGTCGTGGTCTCGCGCAGGTTCGACTGGATCGCCGCATCGATCGGCAGCACCGCGTTCTTGTCCTCGATGAAATCCCCGAGATGTGAGTCCTCTTCGTCACCAATCGGCGTTTCGAGCGACAGCGGCTCTTTCGCGATTTTCAGAACCTTGCGCACCTTCTCGAGCGGCATGCCGAGCTTCTCGGCAAGCTCTTCCGGAGTCGGCTCGCGGCCGATCTCGTTCAGCATCTGGCGCGAAGTGCGCACGATCTTGTTGATGGTCTCGATCATATGCACCGGAATGCGGATGGTGCGGGCCTGATCGGCGATCGAGCGCGTAATCGCCTGCCGGATCCACCACGTCGCATAGGTCGAGAACTTGTAGCCGCGGCGGTATTCGAACTTGTCCACCGCCTTCATCAGGCCGATATTGCCTTCCTGAATCAGGTCGAGGAATTGCAGGCCGCGATTGGTGTATTTCTTGGCGATGGAGATGACGAGGCGCAGGTTGGCCTCCACCATCTCCTTTTTCGCCTGGCGCGCCTCGCGCTCGCCCTTCTGCACCGAATGCACGATCTTGCGGAATTCGCCGATCTCGAGCCCGGTCTCGGAGGCCAGCGCGTGGATATTGGCGCGCAGATCCTTGAGGCGGTCCTTGTCATGGGCGACAAGCTCGCGCCAGCCCTTGGCCGACAGCTTGGAAACGCGGTTCATCCACCGCGGATCGAGCTCCGATCCGAAATAATTCTTCAGGAAGTCGTCGCGCGCCACGCCGTGGCTTTCGGCAAGCCGCATCATGCGGCCCTCGAGCGAGACGAGGCGCTTGTTGATCTCGTAGAGCTGGTCGACCAGTGAATCGATGCGCGCCTGATTGAGCCGCAGCGACTTCACCGCGGTGATGATCTCGTCCTTCAGCTTCTTGTATTTGCGCTCCTGCGACGGCGACAGCGACTCGTTCTGCAGGCGGTTGGCGATGTCCTGTTCCTGCAGCTTGCGCAGCTTCTTGTATTCGTTGGCGACGGTGTCGAAGGTTTCCAGCACCTTCGGCTTCAGCTCGGCCTCGATCGCGGCGAGCGACATCGAGTTCTCGAACTCGTCGTCCTCCATGTCGGCTTCGGCGGCGAGTTCGCCGGGATCCTTCTCCTCGCCGTCGCCCGCAGCAGGCGCCGCCTTGAACGGCGTCGCACCGGGAGGGGCGGACGGCGGCGACGCCTGCTCGGCGGGCAATTCGGCGCCGGGCACGCCGGGCAGCGGCTTGCCATCGGGGCCGACCGGCGCCGGGAGTTTGGCATCCGGCCCGGCATAGGTCGCTTCCAGATCGATAATGTCGCGCAGGAAGACCTTGCCTTCGTTCAGTTCGTCGCGCCAGATGATGATCGCCTGAAAGGTCAGCGGGCTTTCGCACAGGCCTGCGATCATCGCTTCGCGGCCGGCCTCGATGCGCTTGGCGATGGCGATTTCGCCCTCGCGCGACAGGAGTTCGACCGAGCCCATTTCGCGCAGATACATCCGCACCGGATCGTCGGTGCGTTCGGATGGCTCCTTGTCGGACTTGACGATCAGCGGCTTGGATGTGACCTCGACAAGCTCGCCGCCCTCGTCGTCGTCCTCCTCCTCCTTCTCGGCATCCTCGTCGGCGGCCTCGTCCTGCTCGATGACGTTGATGCCCATCTCGGACAGCATCGACAGCGTGTCCTCGATCTGCTCGGAGGTGACCTCCTCGGAGGGCATCACGGCGTTGAGCTGCTCATAGGTGATGTAGCCGCGCTTCTTGGCCTGCTTGATCATCTTCTTGACGGCGGCGTCGGAGAGATCGAGCAGCGGCAGAGGGGTATCGGGCGTGGCCTCGGCGTCCTTGTCGGCGTCGTCCTTGCCGCCGGTCTTGGCCTTCACACTCTCCTTGTCCGAGAGCGCCTTGGCGCCGGCCTTGATCTGGGCGGTGCGGGACTGGTCGGGCCGGAGCGGAACGGCCGCAGGCGTTTCCGTTTTTGCGGATTTTGCCGCGTCCTTCCTCATGTCCTTACCCGTCTCCTTGATGGTCTCTTTTGGCGCTGTCTTCGTGGCGGTTTTGGGCGGTTCCTTCACCGCGGTCCTGGGCTTGACCTGAGGTTTGGACGCGGCCTTGCCGGAGGCGCTTTTCAGCGGCGGCTTGCCGGTGTTCTTGCTCGACGTCTTGCCCTTGGCTGCCGATCTGGTCGCCGCGCTTCTGCTCGCCATGAAGTTCTCTCTCCCGCGGCAGGGCCGCCCCGCCGTTTCGACCACCCCTACCCTATGGCGTGAGACTGCCTTTTACCGCGAGTCCCGGCCGGCGGGGTAACCGAATCAACACACTCAATTTCGTGGGGCGGCGTTAAGTCGGGATTAACCCCGTAACCCTTTGACCGCCCTGATGAAAGCCCACCTGTCAAAAAGCCCCGGGAACCGGGGCGGATTTCGGTCAGACGCCGCGCAACGACCGCCCGGAGGAGGCACCGAAGCCCTCGATCAGCGCCTCGGTTCCCTCGAGGGCTGCGAGACGGTTCTGAACATCCCGGATCCAGGCCAGATTGGCTTCGCTCGGATCGTCTCCAAGCGCGCGTTCCGCGTCCTTGAGCTCCCTATTTAGCGTCCGTGTCTTGCGATGCAAGGTAACGATATGGGCCCACCACTGGGCCACATCGCTCTCACCGGCCCCGGCGCGCGCCGGCCAGTCGGAGGCGTGGGTCAGGGCCGCCCGGATTCGCGCCAGCAGCGGGGACAAGCCCCGCGCGGCGAGGCTTTCCTGCAGGATTTGCGGGTCCGGAACCGCTTCCCCGGAGGTCGCATCGAGGATCGCGCGGCGCATCTGGTCGGCGTCGGGATGGATCAGCTCGATCTCGGCGAATTCCTCGGCATGGCTCTCCAGCAGCCAGGGATGCTCGATCACCGCGAGCAGGATCAGCGCCTCGCGCGGTGGGACGGCGCTGCGAAACCCGCGCACCAGCGGGCTTTGCCCGAGCCTGGGCGATAGCGGCGTCAGCGTCTCGCGTGCGCCGCGCTGCGGAGCGCGCCAGTCGGACCGGCTGCCGCGCCGGCTGCGCGGCTCGAAGCTGCGGCCGCGTTCGAAACCGCCGGCCATTTGCGACGGCGCGAACAACGCCCGCACCCGCCCCTCGAAATCCTGCCGGTAATATTTTCGAACCGCCTCATGCCCGATGCCGCCGACAATCTCCGCGATCCGCGCCTCCAAAGCCGCACGTCGCTCGGGCGTATCGAAGAGAGCGCTTTCGGTCTCGCGCATCCAGAGAATGTCGGCGAGCGGGCGCGCCGATTTCAGCACCTCGTCGATCGCCGCCCGGCCGCCGGAGCGGATCAGGTCGTCGGGATCTTGCCCTTCGGGCAGCATTGCAAAGCTGAGACTCTTGCCGGGCTGCAATTTCGGCAACGCCAGATCGACCGCGCGATAGGCGGCCCGGCGGCCGGCCTTGTCGCCGTCGAAACAGAGCGTCGGTTCGTCGGCGATCTTCCAGAGGAGACTAAGCTGCTCGTCGGTGAGCGCGGTGCCGAGCGGGGCGACCGCGCCGTCGAGCCCCGCCATCACCATCGCGATCACATCGATATAGCCCTCGACCACGATCAGCGGCTTGCCGTCATGGGCAGCGGCTCTGGCATTGGCGCCGTTGAACAGGATGGAGCCCTTGTGAAACAGCGGCGTTTCCGGCGAGTTCAGGTATTTCGCCGGGGCATCCTTATCGAGCGCCCGCCCGCCGAATGCGATCGGCCGCCCCCGCCAATCGGCAATCGGAAACATCACCCGGTCGCGGAAGCGGTCGTAGGGCACCGGGATGTCGTCGCCATGGACCAGAAGCCCGGCTTCGATCATGTCCTCGACCGGAACGCCGTGCTGGCCGAGATATTCCTTCAGCGCGAAACGTTCGGCAGGCGCGTAGCCGATGCGAAACCGCAGCTGGGTCTCGGGACCAAGCCCGCGATCGGCGAGATAACCGCGCGCCTTGGCGCCGGCGCGCGACTGCAGCGCGCCCTCGAAAAATTTCACCGCAAGCTCGATGACCTCGTAGAGCGATTTTCGGCGCTGTTCCCGCGCCTCCTCCTCGCGCGAGACTTTCGGCATGGCCAGCCCGGCCATGGCGGCGAGCCGCTCCACCGCTTCCGGAAAGCTCACGCCCTCGGTCATCATGATGAAGTCGAAGATCGAGCCGTTCTTGCCGGAGGAGAAGTCGAACCAGGCCTGTTTCTGGTCGTTGACGAAAAACGACGGCGTCTTTTCCTGATTGAACGGCGACAGCCCGCGCCATTCGCGGCCGGCTTTTTTCAGCTTCACGCGCCGCCCCACCACCTCCGAGACCGGCAGGCGGGTGCGGATTTCGTCCAGGAACTGGGGCGGAAAGCGCATGGGATTGGCTATAACCCGAATCGACCGGGATTCGAGATAGGGGCCGATCATGCGCAATTCGAGATGCGGCGATTATGGGCGCCAGACCGCGAGAGCCGGAAGTTATCAACGCTAATCCACAGGCCCGGACCCACCGGAGTTTGATAAGTCCGCGTCGACCGGCGCGAAGCCTGCATTTCAGGAACATCCAATGATCCCCCTCCTCGCTCCCGACGAGCCGCCCGCGGTCGTGACGCTGCGGCCCGACGGCGCCTCGCCCTTTCTCCTCGTTGCCGATCATGCCGGGCGGCGCATCCCGCGCGCGCTCGGCGATCTCGGCGTGTCCGAAAGCGAGTTGCGCCGCCATATCGCGTGGGATGTCGGCATCGAGCCGGTGGTGCGCTTCATGGCGGACCAACTCGACGCCCATGCAATCCTGCAGCCCTATTCGCGGCTGGTGATCGACTGCAACCGGCCGTTCCTCGCCGAAAGCTCGGTCGCGAAAATCAGCGAGAGCACGCCGGTTCCCGGCAATGTGAAACTCACCGAGGATCAGATCGCGGCGCGGCGGCGCGAAATCTTCGCGCCCTATCACGACGCCATCACCGCCGAACTCGACCGCCGCCAGCGCGAAAGCCGGCCCGCTTTCCTGGTGGCGATGCATTCCTTCACGCCGGTCTACAAGGGCGTATCGCGGCCCTGGCATTCCGGCGTGCTCTACAATCGCGACTCGCGCTTTGCCGCCTTCGTGCTGCGCCTGTTGCGCGAGGAAGACGAAATGACCGTCGGCGATAACGAGCCCTATCTCGTCAGCGACGACACCGACTACACCATCCCGGTGCATGGCGAGCAGCGCGGCATCCCGCATGTCGCGATCGAAATCCGCCACGACCTGATCGAGACCGAAGCCGATCAGCGCGCCTGGGCCAGGCGCATGTGCCGCGTACTGACCGAGGCGAAGCGACTGCGCGACCAGAGTTACGGCATCCGCTAGCCGAGACTTCCCGCGAAACGGTGCGCCAGCCGCTCGCGCTGGAACGCCTCAGCGACATGATCGATAAAGGCGCGCGTCTTGCCGGGCAGCATGGCCTTGCTCCCGTAGTAGAGCGAGATCGAACCGAGATCGGCATACCAGCGCGGCAAGAGGCGCACGAGCGCGCCGCTCTCCAGATCGCGCAGCGCATCGGGCACAGCGACAAGCGCAACACCGAGGCCGAGCGCGGCTGCACGGCACATGGCCGCGGGATCGTCGAGAATGACCGTCGCGCGCTGCGTGGCGGTCATCTCGGCACCCGATGCATCGCGCATGATCCTCTGGGCGAGGCGGCCGGTGCGTGCGGAGCGCATGACGATGCCGTCGAAGCCTGCGAGGTCGGACGGATCGACCGGCGGAGTCCGGCCCTCCATGTAGGCGGGCGAGGCCACGGCGACGATGTGGGCGGGCGCTAGAATGCGCGACATGAGCCCGCCGGACAATTCAAAGCCCGCCCCGATCGCGGCGTCATAGCCTTCGGCGATCAGATCGACCTGCCGGTTCTCGAAATGCCAGTCGGGCGCTATGCGCGGATAGCGGCGCATGAAGTCCGGCAGCAGCGGCAGAATGAATTCGGTGCCGAAGGTGAGGCTGAGGCTGACCTTGAGCAGACCCGCCGGTTCGCCTTCGGGCCTCACCTCTGCGATGGCGGCCCGCAGTGAGTCGAGGTTGCTGCCGATCGCCTGCAACAGCCGCTCACCGGCTTCGGTCAGTGCGAGATGCCGGGTGCTGCGGTGAAACAGCCGCACACCGAGATTGCGCTCGAGCACGGCGACGTTGCGGCTCACCGCCGCCGGCGTCAGCCCAAGCCTGCGCGCGGCGGCGGAAAAGCCGCCGGATTCCGCGCTTCTGACGAAGGCTTCCAGATTTTCGAGACTTTCCATTTTCAATTACAGCTTGAAAATAATTCGCATTATTACTGACTAATTCAGAATAATCAAACAGGCCATGTTCGCTCCATCAGAACCAACGGAGTGACCCATGACCGCTTCCCAATATCCCCTCACCCGCCACCTGCCGCTGACCGGCAAGGCCGCGCTCGTCACCGGCGGCTCGCGCTCGATCGGCGCTGCAATCGCAAAACGCCTGGCGGCGGACGGCGCCGCCGTCGCCATCACCTACAGCGCCTCGCCGGACAAGGCGGCCGAGGTGGTTGCAACGATCACGGCCGATGGCGGCCTCGCGATTGCGATCGAGGCCGATGCCGGCAATCCCGGCGCGGTCCGCGCCGCGATCGAGCGCACGGTCGCGGAGTTCGGTTCTCTGGACATCCTCGTCAATAATGCCGGAATCGCACTCGGCGGCCCGATCGAGGCCATCGACTTCCGCGACTACGAGCGCATGATCGCGGTGAATGTCACCGGCACCTTCGTTGCGACGCAGGAAGCCGCGCGGCACATGACGACCGGTGGCCGCATCATCAATATCGGCTCGTCGATGGCGCGCTATGCCGCGTTCGGCGGCGCCTCGCTCTATACGCTGACCAAGGGCGCGATCGCCGGCTTCAACCGCAGTCTCGTGCGCGATCTCGGCCCGCGCGGCATCACCGTGAACACTGTACATCCCGGCCCGACCGACACCGACATGAATCCGGACGGCGGCCCGGTGTCGCAGATCGTCGGTCCCGGCATGGCGATCGGCCGCTATGGCAAGCCGCACGAGATCGCGAGTGTGGTCGCCTATCTCGCGAGTCCGGAAGCCTCCTTCGTCACCGGTGCCGATCTGATCGCCGACGGCGGCTTCACCGCGTGATTTCTCAATTCGCATTCGAAAGGACCACGACAATGACCATCGGAATCATCGGCACCGGCAACATCGGCGCAGCCTTCGCAAGAGCACTCGGCCGCGCCGGCATCGAAGCAATCGTCTCCAACAGCCGGGGACCGGCCTCACTTGCAGACCTCGTTCGCGAAGCAGGCCCGTCCATCCGCGCCGGGACACGCGAGGAAGCCGCCGCGCAGGATATCGTGCTGGTCGCCGTGAACTGGTCGAAGCTGCCGGGCGCGCTGCGAGGGCTGCCGGACTTCGGCGGCCGCATCGTGATCGACGCCAACAATCCGATCGAGGGACCGCTGTTCAAGCCGGCCGAACTGAACGGACGGGTATCGAGTGAAGTCTTCGCCGGACTTGTACCGGGCGCGCGCGTGGTGAAGGCGTTCAATCACCTGCAGCCGCACCTGATTTCCGGCGACCCGGCAGCGGAAGGCGGCCGGCGCGTCCTGTTCTTTTCCGGCGACGACGCGCACGCGAAAGCCGCGGTCGCCGCGCTGATCGAGCGCCTCGGCTTCTTCGGGATCGATCTCGGCCCGCTCGCGGTCGGCGGCCGGCTGGTCCAGTTTCCGGGCGGCCCGCTGCCGGTGCATAATCTGGTTAAGTTTGGCTGATAATGTTTCCGGAGCGCATGCGCTCCGGAAACACGCGGCACAGAGGCGACAGATGGACATTTCCCGCATCACATCGGGCAAGAACCCGCCCAAGGACGTCCACGCGGTGATCGAAATCCCGCTCGGCGGCGTGCCGGTGAAATACGAAATCGACAAGGAGTCCGGTGCGCTGTTCGTTGACCGCTTCCTGCACACCGCGATGTTCTATCCCGGCAATTACGGCTTCATCCCGCACACCCTCTCCGCCGACGGCGATCCCTGCGACATCCTTGTGGCGAGCCAGGTGCCGGTGGTGCCGGGTGCGGTGATCCGCTGCCGCCCGGTCGGGGCGCTGGTGATGGAGGACGAGGCCGGCGGCGACGAGAAGATTCTCGCGGTACCGGTCGATGCGCTGCATCCATTCTATGCCGGAGTGCAGAGTTACAAGGATCTGCCCCCCATCATGTGCGAGCAGATCGCGCATTTCTTCCAGCACTATAAGGATCTGGAAAAGGGCAAGTGGGTGACCATCGTGCGCTGGCTCGATGCCGATGGCGCCGAGAAGCTGGTGATGGAAGCGATCGAGCGCTATGCCGCGCAAAAATAAGGCTACGGCTTCGCCTCACCCTTCGGCTTGCGGATGGCGTTAATCGCCATCGTCGCGAGCGGCACGATCAGGGGCACGACGCTCTCCATCGGATGCTTGAACGAGCGGCCGATGAAGCTGAATTCCTGCTGGAACGCTCGCGCATCGGTCTGCAACGCCTCCATGGCGGAGGCCTGAATCTCGTTGGCGAGCTCGAGTTCGCGGCCGGGCTTCTTGCGCGCGGCGATCAGGGCGAGAAGGCCGGCGATGATGAAATTTGCAGCGCCCAGCGCCAGCGCCGACATCACCGTCCCCCAGATTTCGCGCAGCGCGAAGAAGGCGGCGACCTCGAACAGCATGAGCCCGAACAGCGCCAGCAAGACGGCCGCCGCATTGAGCCCCGACTGCGCCAGTGCATTGCGCAGCTTGATGTCGGCGATCGCCCGCTCCGCCCGCCACAGCACCCGCAGATTGTTGATGAAACGGTCCATGCTCATCTCGTTCGCGACAATACATTGGCGACCAGCACGCCGAGCAGGAAGGCGGCGGCGACCGAGGCGAAGGGGTGCGCGGCGACCAGATCCTCGGCGTCCTCCGTAGCCTCGCCGACCTTGTCCTGCACGTCGGCAAGCAGCCGCTCAAGCTCGCTTTGCCAATCGCCGGACGGCGGCGGGGCCGGCGCCTGCGCCGTCGCACCGGGCGCGCCCTCCGGCTCTTCGGCAACGCGGGGCACCTGCCGCAATTCCCGCCGCAGCGCCTCAAGCTCGCGTTGCAGGTCGCCGCTCATCGCTCATACCGCCTTCGCAATGCGTTCATAGGCCGTCTTCAATTCCTGGGCGAGCAGGTCGAGCGCCGCGCCGACATCCTTGGCGCTGCGGTCCAGCTTGGCCCGGGCCTCGAAAGTCTCCCATTTGCGTTCGAGGGTCTCCCACTCGTCCTTCAGGACCATGGTCCCGAGATGGGCCTTGAGCCGCGCCTCGTCGCGCAATTGCTTCAGGTCCGCTGCGATCTTGTCGAAACTCTGCATGATTCTACCCCGCCTGTCTGTGGTCAGGTCGGTACAATCTGTGCGGGCAGACGCCGCCGATCCTTGACCTTCCGCAACACGGACGCCTTTTCATTTTTCACGAAATTTCAGATAAATGGCGCCATAGAAGCGCCATGACCGTCTTTTCCGCCAGATTCCTCACCGCGGTCGCCGCCGGATTCGGCGCATGGTTGTTTGCGTCATCTGCGCCGGCCTATGCGCAGACGGCGCGCTCCGCAGACCTCAAAATCGTGATCGATTGCCTGAAGAGCGCAGACCGCAACGGCGAACTCGGCACTGCCTGTATCGGCGTGATCGCCGATGCCTGCACCCGCAAGACCGGCGGCGACATCGCGCAAGGCAAAGCCTGCGCCGAGCGCGAACTGGTGGTGTGGAGCGCGCTGTCGGAAGCCGCCGCCAAACGGGTGCGCACCGGCGGCTTCAAAGACATCAGCAATGCGGTTGCGGAATCCGAAAAGGGCTGGGTGCAGCAGCGCGACGCGCTCTGCGCCGCCTTCGACCGCATCGAGCCGGGCACGTTGCCGGGCGATGCCGCCTATTGCCGGATGCAGTCCACCGCGCAGCGCGCGCTGCTGCTGCGCAAGCTCGGCGCGGCCGTGAACGTCCGCTAGCAGGCTGCACTCCACAAAATGGACTGCAATTCAATCTCGGTTTGAACCGCTCTGGCAGTCTCGTTTATCCGGTCTTCTGCCGCTCGCGTGTGCCACCCGGTGGCGGTGCGGCGGCCCGGTCCTGAACGATGCGGCCGTCAATCAGATGCACGCGACGATCCATCCGCGCGGCAAAGTCGAGATTATGCGTGACCGCCACCACGGTCTTGCCGTTCTTGTCAACGAGGTCGCGCAGCAGCTGGAACACCTGCTCGCTGGACACCGAATCGAGCGAACCGGTCGGCTCGTCGGCCAGCACCAATGGCGGATCGTTGGCGAGCGCCCGCGCCACCGCGACCCGCTGGCGCTGGCCGCCCGACATCTGGTCGGGGCGCTTGTGCATATGATCGGCAAGCCCGAACGCGGCGAGAAGCTCTGCGGCGCGCGTGCGCATCTGCCGCGGCGACAGCCTGCCGAGCGCGCGCATCGGCAGCATGACATTATTGAGCGCCGAAAACTCCGGCAGCAGGAAGTGAAACTGAAACACGAAGCCGAGATCCGCGAGTCGCGTCTGCGCGCGTTCGGTCTCGCTCATCTGTGCGGTGGCATGGCCGCGGATCAGCACCTCGCCTTCGGTCGGCATGTCGAGCAGCCCGAGCAGATAAAGCAGCGAGGATTTCCCCGATCCCGACGGCCCGGTGATGGCGACGAATTCCTGCGCCGCTATTTTCAGATCAATGTCCTGCACCAGCGTCACCGGTACGATCCCCGGCAGGATGCGGGTGACGCCTTTCGCCTCGATCAGGATCGCGCCTTGCGTCATGTCGCGCCCCGGATGATGTCCACCGGATGCACGCGCGCCGCCTTGCGCGCGGGCATAAAGCCTGCCGCGAAGGACGACACAAACGCCACCGCGCCCGCCAGCAGGTAATGCAGCGGGTCGTAGACCAGCGGCAGCCGGTTGGCGTCGATGAACGGGCTGCGGAATTCCACGGTGCCGAGCGCAACGCACATCAGATAGCCGAGTGCGAAGCCGGCCAGCGCACCGGCCAGCCCGATCAGCAGGGCTTCGACCACGAAAATCGCGCGCACCGTGCGTTCCGCAAAGCCGAGCGACTTCATGATGGCGATGTCGCGCGCCTTCTCGTGGGTGATGGTCGAGATGATGTTGTAGGTGCCGAAACTTGCCACCAGCAGAATGGCGCCCACCACGGTGTACATGATGACATTGCGGATCACGAAAGAGGAGAGCAGATCCTCATGCGCTTCCTGCCACGAGATCGACTTGTAGCCGGTCTCCTGCTCGATCCGCTGCGCCACGTCGGCGGCCGTCATCGGATCTGCGACCCGCACCCGCAACTCGTTGATCAGCCCGGTCTGTTTGGAAAGGATTTGCGCGGTCTTGAGCAGGACATAGGCGGTCGATTCGTCGACCGAGGTCACCCCGGAACGGAACAGACCCACGACCTGCGCCCCGATCTGCACGCCATCGCTGGTCTGCACGGTGATGTTCGACCCGATCCGCGCGCCGAGTTTGGCCGCGAGCCGGTCGCCGAGAATGATCGCGTTGTTGGCGCGGTAGAGCGCGGTGAGCGTTGCGCCGCGCATATGCCGGGGCAGCGCCGAGACCTGCGGCTCGCGCTGCGGATCGATGCCGGTAATGCTGACCGCGATGTCGCGCCCGGCATAGCGCAGGATGCCCTGCGTCTTGGTCGAGGGCGCGACATCGCCCGGCAGCCAGCCCTCCAGCGCGGCCATGGTGGCGAGCGGATTCTTGATGCCCTTGCGGCGCTTTTCGGGCGTCAGACCGTAGATCCGTGCAGCGTCGAATTCGGTTTCGGCGGGCTGTTGCGGCGGATGGCGGCGCTCGTCGGAGACCGCGATATGCGGCAGCGCATCGATCAAAAGCCGCATAAAGTCGTTCTGCGAGCCGACCATCAGCGAGGCCATCATGATCGAGAAACCGACGCCGGTGGCGACTCCGGCCACGGCAACGAGCGTCTGCCGCGCGCGATATCTCACATGCGTCCAGGCGATGTCGACGATCAGCATCACGACTTGGCCCCGCTGCCAAGGCGGACCCGCTGATTGTCGGCAAGGCCCGGCGGCACCGGCGAGATAACGCGGTCCTGCTCATTCAATCCTTTCAGGATTTCCACATTGCGCGTGCCCCTGATCCCGATCTCGACCGCGCGGCGGCGCGCAACATTGCCCTCCATGACGAACACATGGGAGCCCTGCAGCGCCAGGGCCGGAACGAGCAGCGCATTGTCCCGCTCGCGGGTGACGATGTTGCATTCCACGCTCATGCCGATGCGCAGCGGCGTGTCGTCGGGAAGGTCGATCCGGATGCGATAGGTCTTGGTCACGGGATCGCCCATCGGGGTGATCTCGCGCACCCGGCCCTCGATACGGCGGTCCGGAAATGCGTCGGTGCGAAACAGCACCAATTGTCCGACCGCAACGCGCGGGATGTCCTCCTCGTTGACTTCGGCTGTCACCTGCAATGGCTTCGGAACGCCGACATGAAACAGAATCTTGCCCGGTTCGACGATCTCGCCGATTTCCCCGTCCCGCCGCAGCACGATTCCGTCGATCGGCGCGGTGATGGTGTATT
>NZ_JBKBVB010000145.1:0-10291 GCF_046289595.1 Pseudorhodoplanes sp. | reverse complement strand
TCGGCTTCCGCCTGACCACGAGCGAGATCAAGAACCCGGACGGGTCGGTCGTGTTCCGGCTGGAGAATGTGGAAGTGCCGGAATTCTGGTCGCAGGTCGCCTCCGACGTTCTGGCGCAGAAATATTTCCGCAAGGCGGGCGTGCCGGCCGCGCTGAAAAAGGTTGAAGAAAATTCGATCCCCTCGTTTCTGTGGCGCTCGGCGGCAGATCACGCCGCCCTGTCGCTGTTGCCGGAGGGCGAGCGCTATGGCGGCGAGCATTCGTCGAAGCAGGTGTTCGACCGGCTCGCCGGCACCTGGACCTATTGGGGCTGGAAGGGCGGCTATTTCGACAGCGAGGCCGACGCGCAGGCCTTTTTCGACGAGCTTCGTTACATGCTGGCGATGCAGATGTGCGCGCCGAACTCGCCGCAATGGTTCAACACCGGGCTGCACTGGGCCTATGGCATCGACGGTCCCTCCCAGGGCCATTACTATGTCGATCATGAGAGCGGCGAGCTGAAGAAGTCGGAGAGCGCCTACGAGCATCCGCAGCCGCATGCCTGCTTCATCCAGTCGATTGCCGACGACCTGGTGAACGAAGGCGGCATCATGGATCTGTGGGTGCGCGAGGCGCGCCTGTTCAAATACGGCTCCGGCACCGGCTCGAATTTCTCGGCGCTGCGCGGCGAGGGCGAGAAGCTGTCGGGCGGCGGCAGGTCGTCCGGCCTGATGAGTTTCCTCAAGATCGGCGACCGTGCCGCGGGCGCGATCAAGTCGGGCGGCACCACGCGTAGAGCGGCGAAGATGGTGGTCGTCGATGCCGACCATCCGGACATCGAGCAATATATCGACTGGAAGGTGAAGGAGGAGCAGAAGGTCGCGGCCCTCGTCACCGGCTCCAAGATCAACCAGAAGCATCTGCGCGCGGTGCTGAAGGCCTGCGTCAATTGCGAGGGCTCCGGCGACGATTGCTTCTCGCCCGACAAGAACCCGGCGCTGAAGCGCGAGATCAAGCTCGCCCGCAAGGCCTATGTCCCCGACAACATGATCAAGCGCGTGATCCAGTTCGCGCGGCAGGGCTATACCGACATCGATTTTCCGATCTACGACACCGACTGGGATAGCGAAGCCTATCTCACGGTTTCCGGACAGAATTCGAACAACTCGGTCCGCGTCACCGACGACTTCCTGAAGGCGGTCGAAAATGACGGCGACTGGAATCTGACCTGGCGCAAGAACGGCAAGGTCGCAAAGCCGCTGAAGGCGCGCGCGCTCTGGGAGAAGATCGGCTATGCCGCCTGGGCCTGTGCCGATCCCGGCCTGCAATTCCACACCACGGTGAATGACTGGCACACCTGCCCGGCCTCGGGCGAAATCCGCGCCAGCAATCCCTGCTCGGAATACATGTTCCTCGACGACACCGCCTGCAATCTGGCGTCGCTGAACCTGCTCACCTTCCGCGACAAGGACACCAAGGTGTTCGACGTCGCCGCTTACGAGCATGCGGTGCGGCTGTGGACCATCGTTCTCGAAATCTCGGTGATGATGGCGCAATTCCCGTCCAAGGAGATCGCGCAGCTGTCCTACGAATATCGGACGCTCGGCCTGGGCTACGCCAATATCGGCGGGCTTCTGATGTCGTCGGGCATTCCCTATGACTCCGACGCCGGCCGCGCCATCGGCGCCACGCTGACCGCGATCATGACCGGCATTTCCTACGCCACCTCGGCGGAGATGGCGGCGGAGCTCGGCGCCTTCCCGGGCTATGCGAAGAACCGCGAGCACATGCTGCGGGTGATGCGCAATCACCGCAGAGCGGCCTATGGCGAAGCGGCGGGCTACGAACAGCTCGGCACCAATCCGGTGCCGATCGAGGCGCAGCATTGCCCCGACCAGAATCTGGTGAAGCATGCCCGGCTTGCCTGGGATAAGGCGCTGGCGCTCGGCGAGCAGCACGGCTACCGCAACGCGCAGGCGACCGTGATCGCGCCGACCGGCACCATCGGCCTCGTGATGGATTGCGACACCACCGGCATCGAGCCCGACTTTGCGCTGGTGAAGTTCAAGAAGCTCGCGGGCGGCGGCTATTTCAAGATCATCAACCGCGCCGTGCCGGAAGCCTTGCGCGCGCTCGGCTATAGCGAAAGCGAGATCGCCGAGATCGAGGCCTATGCGGTCGGCCACGGCAACCTCGCCAATGCGCCGGCAATCAACCACGCCACCCTGAAGGCCAAGGGCTTCACCAACGAGGCCATCGCGCTGGTCGAAAAGGCGCTGCCGACCGCCTTCGACATCAAGTTCGCGTTCAACAAGTGGACGCTCGGCGAGCAATTCTGCCGCGATGCGCTCGGCGTCTCGCCGGCCGATCTCGCCAACCCGACCTTCGACCTCCTTGCGCATCTCGGCTTCACCAAGCGCGAGATCGAGGCCGCCAATATCCATGTCTGCGGCGCGATGACGGTGGAAGGCGCGCCGCACCTGAAGCTTGCGCATTATCCGGTGTTCGACTGCGCCAATCCCTGCGGCCGCACGGGAAAACGCTATCTCTCGGTCGAAAGCCACATCCGCATGATGGCGGCGGCGCAGCCCTTCATCTCGGGCGCCATTTCCAAGACCATCAACATGCCCAACGAGGCCACGGTCGAGGATTGCAAGAACGCCTATCTCCTGTCCTGGAAACTGGCGCTGAAGGCCAACGCGCTCTATCGCGACGGCTCGAAACTCTCGCAGCCGCTCAACGCGCAGCTGATCGCCGACGAGGACGACGAGGACGACGACATCGAGGCCTTCCTCGAGAAGCCGCAGGCTGCGCGCACCGCGCAGGTCGCCGAGCGGATCATCGAGAAGGTGGTCGAGCGCATCACCGTGATCCGCGAGCGCGAGCGCATGCCGGACCGCCGCAAGGGCTATACCCAGAAGGCGGTGGTCGGCGGCCACAAGGTGTATCTGCGCACCGGCGAATACGATGACGGCCGCCTCGGCGAAATCTTCATCGACATGCACAAGGAAGGCGCGGCATTGCGCTCCTTCATCAACAACTTCGCGATCGCGGTCTCGCTCGGCCTGCAATATGGCGTGCCGCTCGAGGAATATGTCGACGCCTTCACCTTCACGCGGTTCGAGCCCTCGGGCCCGGTGCAGGGCAACGACTCGATCAAGTTCGCGACCTCGATCCTCGATTATGTGTTCCGCGAACTCGCGGTGAGCTATCTCTCGCGCTTCGATCTGGCGCATGTCGATCCGTCGGAAGGCGGCTTCGACGCGCTCGGCAAGGGCGTGGAGGAGGGCAAGGCGCCTGAAGGCTCCCTGCCCCAGCCCGCGGCGAAATATCTGTCCAAGGGCCTGACCCGTTCGCGCACCGACAAGCTTGGCGTGATCTCGGGCGGCACCCATCATGCCGGCGGCGCAGCGAGCGGTACGGCCGGCGGCGCGGCCCAGCAGGCGGCGGGCAACGTGACCTCGTTCCGCACCGAGGGCGCGGTCGCGCTGAAAGGGGGCGCGGCTCCCGCGCTCGATCTCAATCCGGTGGCCGAGCGCATGCGCGCCATGCTGGACGAGCCCAAGGTCCAGAACCAGACGCTGCCCAAGGCCGCGATCTCCGAGCGCCGCGCGGAAGCGAAAGCCCGCGGCTACGAGGGCGAGGCCTGCGGCGAGTGCCAGAACTTCACGCTGGTGCGCAACGGCACCTGCATGAAGTGCGATACGTGCGGTTCCACGACGGGGTGTTCGTGAGTGCCGTTGGAGGCTGACCGGTGAGATTTCCGGCCAGCCTCCAGAAATTTGATATATCCGCCAGAATAAAGAAATTTCTGACAGAAATTTCTGATTGACAGCGTCATCCTCCTGTCCTATCTGTACCGCAGAAAGGATCGAGCCATGACGAATCGATCGCGCGCCGCGCTCCTAGAATTTCTGGATTATCTGTCTAACAAGGGCTTGATGAATCGGACAACAGTTGCGGCCCGGAAAGCCGCAGCGAACAAGATTCTCGGGATTCTCGACGACGCCGAAGCAGCAGACGTTGCGCAGCTAGACATTGACGTAGTGATGGGCCGCTTCCTCAATCTGGAGGGCGGCAAATACACTCCTGAGAGTCTGAGCGCCTACAAGAGTAGGCTGAAGTCAGCGATTGACGACTTTTTGCGCTACCAAAAGGATCCGCTGAATTTCAAGCCGTCGGTATCGGCGGCCCCTCGCAAACCCGAGAAATCTGCGACCTCAGCCGGCGAAGGCGCTACTGCCGAGCAAACCATGAAGGCCGCGGTCGAACCGCCTCCAGCGGACGTGAACATCATCCCGATTCCTCTTCGTCCGAATCTCACGATCAAGATTCAAGGCTTGCCGTTCGATCTGTCGGGCGCAGAAGCCAACAAGATCGCAAATGTCATACGGGCGCTTGCGAATGAAGATTGATGTGGCAGTCCAAACGCCATATCCGCTCGGCACCGGCCGAGTCCGGGGCCGCTGGGTCTAGGGTCCAAACCTAGTGTCCCAGCGGCTCCACCCATATCAACCGCAACCGGCCGATATATCGACAATACTCGTTCGTCCTATCTGAGCAAATGACTCTAAGCGGTCCGGTGTTCCGAATCAGATAATGGTGTCCCATTAGCGTCAGCCGGGGTGCCCCGGCCCTCAAAACCACATCGACACCGGGGACATTCATGACCTTCTCCCGCCTCCGCGTTTTCGCCTTAGCGCTGATTGCGCTCGGCTTCGCCACGACCGCAAAAGCCGATACCGGCACGGTCCATATCCGTTTCCTGAAAGGCGGCTGGGTGATCGGCGGCACCATCGGCGAAGGCACGCTGACCTTCCGCGGCCGCCGTTATCCGCTCGCCATCGGTGGCTTAAGCTACGGCCTCACCTTTGGCGGCGCGGCGATCAACCTGCGTGGCACCGTCTCCAACATCAATTCGCCGCGCGATGTCGAGGGCGTCTATGGCGCGGGCTCGGCCGGCGCCGCGGTGATCCGCGGACCGCAGGCCGTGGTGCTGACCAACCAGCGCGGCGCTGTGATGCAGCTCGCCGGGACCCAGACAGGACTGATGGTCAATCTCGATCTCAACGGCATGGCGCTGAGCTTGAAGTAAGCGGCTCGCGCAGACCACATTACGCGATGGCCGGGCTCGTCCCGGCCATGCTGTTTTTTGTAGCCGGATGGAGCGAAGCGAAATCCGTGGAAATCGAGTCCGCGCTTGGCATCAGCCCCGCATCGCGCGCGGCTTCATCCCAGCGAGGCGGCCCTACGCCGTGAACTGCCCCGCAATATCCCACCAGCCCCGCGGCTCGTAACCACCGGCAACAGGAGCGTCGATGCGCTTTTCGGCAAGGCGCCGGAAACCCGCCGTCATCTGTTCGGTAAAGCGGCCGAGGTTGATCAGTCCGTAGCGCCCGTCATCGATGCCGTACATCAGTTCCGTCATTTCGGCGAGGCGTGCCGCCATTGCACCGGCAAAACGATGGCGCACGATGCCGCCGGGAACCGTGAGCAGCAGCACCACAAGCAGCGGATCGGCCGGCATCAGCTCCCAATCCCCGAGCCGTTGTTGCGGTGTGATTGCTTCGTCGAGCGGCGCGTCCGCCTGTGCCTCGATCACGGGTAACCATTCGGGCGCACGCACAGCCGGATCGCGTGTATCCAGCGCAATGGTCTTGCCGACAACAACATAACGCACCGCGACGCCGGTCATCTCTGCCAGCGCCCACCGCCAATCGTTGAAGCACGTCACCCTCCCGCGGTAGCATTCCGGGATCTCGATTTCCTCAAGCGTGATGAAGGCCGGCGAATTCGAGCTCATTTCTGTGTTTGCGCTCTCCGATGTCGGCGCCGTCAATCGTTGCACATGCTTGCCTGCCGCGGCAAGCATGGCGTAGCCCGGATAAGCGCAGCGAAATCCGGGAGCGCCCCGCATTGCGTTTCGCCCCATGCGGGCTGCGCACATCACCGGACCTCATCCCATGGCTGCTTGCGTGCGCCGTGCAGAATGCGCAGCACCCGGGCCTCGTCCGGAGCGCCCTCGCAAGAGATGACGTAAGGAAAGCGGCGAGCGGCAGCCGCCGCACGTCTGGGCGCTGCTCGACCGGCTGCGCGGCTTCGGGATGACGCACGATCAGATCGAAGGCACGTCTACGACGGTCCTGCCGGTGGGTGACAAGGCGGGTGCCTGGGGGCATCGGATCCGTGCGCCGGCAGGTTGGCAGCGATCACGAATATCGCACCGGCGTTACAGAGAACCGCGCCTCGGGCCGGACGCCCCGCCGCTTCTCGGATTCATTAATCCGGCAAAATCGCGGCGCGCAGGCGGCGCGTTGCGTTTTCGGCGGAATTTTCCCAGGAAATTGGAAGGCGCCGCCGCGCAATGCGGAATTTCTGCGGCAAACGGTGCGCAGCCCTCCAAAAGCGGCTGCTATGTCCTTGTTGCACAAGGGGTATTCGGCAGGAGCCGTCACGAAATCGCCGCATCCGGTGCTTTAACCGCGGCCCTGCGGTTTCCGTGAAGGCCCTGGGCGATGTGACACGCCAGGACCAGCGATAGCCGGACGGCAGCGTCGTCCTCCTCACGCTTCGCAACACAGACCGCCTGTCCTCAACAACAAGAAAGAGGTTCAATGCGTATCGCAACTCCGGCTGCCGTTTTGCTGGCTGCTACCCTTCTCCCCGCCCTTCCCGCCACTGCGCAAAATGCCGACGACATATCGAGCACGCATGGCATCCACACATCGCAGTTTCAAGAGTTCGGTCCGTTCCGCACCGCGCATCGCACCGGCCGCCGCGGCAGGGCCACGAGCGGCGCCAGCGCCTCGCGCGCCTGCCTCACCGGAGAGACCCGCGCATTGCTGTCGCGGTTCGAAGCGCGTTTCGGCACCGTGAAGGTGATTTCCACCTGCCGGCCCGGCGCGGTGATCGCAGGCTCCGGCCGGCCGTCACAGCATCGCTACGGCAAGGCGGTGGACTTCATGCCCAAGCCCGGCCAGCGCGCGGCGATGCTCGCCTGGCTGCGCTCGCATGCGAATGGCGCGGTCATCACCTACGGATCGGGCCATATCCATTTCGATACCGGCGGCTATCGCAACTTCGCCGTCAGCGCCAAGGCGCGCCGCGCTCAGGCCCGCGCACGCTGAGCGCATAATGCCGACACCCGTCCGGCGACGGTCGCTTCGCCGGACGGGCCGTGTCGTCGTCGGTGCGAGAAACCGGTCCGCCGCCCGCTCAATGCTGATGCAGGAACTCGCGCATCGCCGCGGCGCTGCGCTCGGCATCGGCCTTGTCGGCGGCGGGCAGCGCAAAGGCCGCCCCGTCGCGCGACACCAGCATCGTGCTGCAGACCTCGACACCGGACGCGCGGTCGACGCCGATATCCAGTTTAACATCGGCAATGTCGTCGAGCTTCATCTCGGCCGGCTTCATCTTCACGAACAGGAATTTGCGCTGCATCACGGCCTTGCCGCCGCTGCGGTCGAGCGTCAGCGTGGTGCCGCCCGAGCGCAATTCCAGCGCCTGATCGGTGCGCGTGATTTCCGTCATTGCAAGCCTCCGCGTTCGGACACGGTGTTGTCACGGTAACGCCGCAGGCGGCGCTTCGAGCTTGGACAGCGCGTCGCGCGGCAATATGCGCGGCGAGGGTCATCGCAGATTTTACGGATGCATAGAGCGCGTGCGCCGCAGCAAACCTGCGGTCGTCAGGTTTCCGGCTCGGTGGTGAAGAACAGCGGATAGCCGTGCTGCTTGCCGAGTTCGGTCGCCTCCTTCGCCTTGGTCTCGGCGACATCGCGGGTATAGACCGCGATCACGCAGGCGCCACGCCGGTGCGCCGTCATCATCACCGCATAGGCGCGTTCGGCGCCCATGCGGAATACCGCCTTGAGCACCTGCACAACGAATTCGCGCGGCGTGTAATCGTCGTTCAGCAAAATCACCTTGTAGAGCGGCGGGCGCGCGGTCTTCGTCTTCGTCCTGGTGCGCGTCTTGACGATCGGCTGCGCCATGACCGGTCACCCGCTCACGATGAAGGTGACGCCGACGCCGCGCTCCTTTGCGCGGCGTGCGAAGCGCGCCAGTTCGGCCAGCCAGTTCCGTGCGGCGGGCGGCGCATTCTGCATCTCGGTTTCGATCAGCGCGACCAGAGCGGGAAGCTGACCCTCGCCGAACGAAAACTCCTCATAGCAGGCAATGATGCCGTCATGCGGCAGCCCGTGCATATGCTCGCACAAGGCGGAATTCTCGAATGCCCGCCACGCATCCTCGGGAATTGGGCGGCTCTCGAAATGCGCATCGTCCGCAGGATCCCCCGGCGTGACGTCGTCGATCCACGGACCGCGGGCCGCATAGACGCGACCGATTTCGCGCATGCCGGTTCCGGGCATGGCACAGTCCCCGCGCAAGTCTGCGCCGAGCATAGCCGCTCGGTTGCGGGCTGGAAACGCCCTCAGCCGGCCGGCTTGAAGTTCAGCGCAACCCCGTTGATGCAATAGCGAAGGCCGGTCGGCGGAGGGCCGTCCGGAAAGACATGGCCGAGATGGCTGCCGCAGCGGCTGCAATGCACCTCGGTGCGGACCATGCCGAAGCTGCGGTCCTCGGTGGTTTCGACCGAGCCGGGCTCCGGATCGTTGAAGCTCGGCCAGCCGGTGCCGCTTTCGAATTTCCGGCCCGACCGGAACAAAGGCTGCCCGCAGCCGGCGCATTCGAAGGTGCCGGCCCGCTTCTCGTAATTCAGTGCGCAACTGCCCGGCCGCTCGGTGCCGTGCTGGCGCATGATGTAATATTGTTCGGGCGTCAGCAGCGCACGCCACTCGGCTTCGCTGCGGGTGACGGGATAGGTCTTGGTGTCGCTCATGTTCTCGCTCATGGCCGCAAATATGGGGCGGGCAGCGCAGCCTGCCAAGCCCGCGCCGGCGCGAGGACGCATGTGCGGCGGCAGGCGATCCCGGCGGCCGTGACGTGTAGAGAAGCCGCATGATCGAATCGCTGATCCGCTTCGCCTTGTCGAACTTCACCCTCACCTTTCTGGTGATGGGCCTGTTCGCATCCGCCATCGCCTATTTTGCAAAGCCCGCGCCGCGCAGCAATGCGCAGCTCGTCGAGGCGCTGTTCGCCTATTTCCTGCTGTTCTCGATCGGCATCGGCTTTCTGTACAATTTCGTGATGCATGTGTTCTTCGGGGAGATGGCCGCGCGCTTCATCGGCTGGGCCGACAGCCCGTTCCAGACCGAAGTCGGCTTCGCCAGTCTCGGCTTTGCGGCGGTCGGCTTCCTGGCCTTTCGCGGCGATCGCGGGTTGCGCATCGCGGCGGTGGTCGGCCCCTCGCTGTTTCTGCTCGGCGCCGCCGGCGGCCATATCTACCAGATGGTCAGCGCGCATAATTTTGCGCCCGGCAATGCCGGCATCATCTTCTGGACCGACATTCTCATCCCGGCGATCGGCTTCTGCCTGCTCTGGCTTGAGGCGCAGTCCGGAACGTCCTCCGCCCGGGCCGCAAGCAAGGCCCCTTGAACAACAAGATGTGCGTTGCGACTCGCGAGCCCTGGAACGAGACTGCAGTGTTTTGAACGGGCTGGGGAAAACGACCATGGCGAGACGAACCACACATCGCAGTTCAACGGGCACCAAGCTCTACGCGGTGCGGGACAAGGAAGGAAAGTTCAAGGACATCCAGACTTACAAGCGCGCCCACGGCATGGACATCAAGCGCAAGGCCAAGGACGAAATGCCGGCGGCGAAGAAGGCAAAAAAAGCCGTGAAAGCCAAGAAAGCCACGAAAGCCACGAAAGCCACGAAAGCCACGAAAGCAAAGAAGCGGAAGTAACCGTTACCGCGTTGCGCAAGTTCGAACGCGCGCCGCGGGCCATGCGACTGACAAGGACCGTCTTTCCGTTTTGACCAAGGAGAAGGTTATGTCGAAATCGCGCAGCTATTCCGCCTCGTGCGCCGCTACTTGCGCCCTCACTTGCGCCCTCACTTGCGCCCTTGCCGCGGCGGTCGTCGTGGCGGGGCCTGGCATCGCCGAAGCACAACAGGGGCCCGCGCGGCAAATCCAGGTGCTGCCCGCCCCGGGAGGAGACGGCGCCCCCGCGCCTGCCGAACCGGCCGCAGCTGCGCCCGACAATGCCGAACCGCCTGCGGTTGCGCCGCAACGGCGCCGGCCGGGCCGTCCGGTGCAGCAGGCGGCTCCCGCTCCCGATACGGGGCCCGACGCGGCCGCGGCTCCGCCTGGCGCCGATGCAGCACCCGCCGGCGCGCCGCCGGTCGCAGCCGTGCCGCCAAAGGTGGCGAAGGAAGGCCCGCCGGCGGTCCACAGAAAGCCGGTGGC
>NZ_JBKBVB010000144.1:0-10329 GCF_046289595.1 Pseudorhodoplanes sp. | reverse complement strand
GTAGGGATCGAAGCCGACGGCAGAGAGCACCGTAAGCCACGTGCGCGTCACCAATGCATAACCGAGCGACAGCAAGGCATTGACTGGATCGGCCGGGGGCCGACGCGTGCGCTTTTCGAACGCAAATTCCGGAAAGTCGCGCGCCGCATCGCCGAACATGGCTGTGAAAAGACGAAAGTAGCGCGCCGCGGCCTCGCCTTCGATACCGAGCAATTCCGCTTCGCTTTGTGCGTAAGCCGCACGATCTGCGAGACGCGACAGCGCCTCCAGCGTAGCATCGCGCTCAGCCTCATTGCCGGCCTTGAAATTACGCCGCAAGAAGACGCGGCTGTTCTTAATTTTGGCCACGACCAAGCTGCGCGCAAAAGCGAGGCAGCGCCGCTCATCAAAAGCGGCACGGTATTGCGCAATGCGCGTCGCCACATTCTTATGGCCGGTCGAGACGGTGTGGCCAAGCACCCAGCCGCCGGTCGATGCGTAGGTGACCGGAATCTCCTCCCGAAGCAAGGCGCCGAGCGCAGGCGTGCTCAACGATATCGGCCCGTGCAATACCAGCTCGGACACGTCCCCGATCGGAACCTCGGTTTTCTGGTCTTCGGTCTCAATGACCAGAACTTCGCCCGACTTGCTCACACGCGCGCCCGGTTCCTGTACATAGAGCGGCAACGCCGTGTCGGCCGACGGATTGAGCGGGCGCGGCGCCAATCCGCGGCGGAAGAACGTGACCTCATCGGGCAGGCAAATTCCTGCGAGCGAGCATTTCGTGCATTTTGGGCTATCAATGAGCGGCGGCGGAAGCCGCCCGGCCGCGGCCGCAAGCCGCAAGTCAGAGATTGCCGCACGTGTCTTCGCGCGCAGCTCGTCATTGAGTGCAATTCGCACACGTTCGCGCGAGCCCGCATACCAGATTGCGCCTTCCGATACGGTATATCCGGCCTCTTCAAGGATCAGGGCCTGGGCGCAGACCTGCACCCGCTCAGGCTCGTAGGCCCCCTCGGCCACGTGTGGGCGCTTGCCCTTTTTCGTATCGACCGGTGTGACACTCCCGCCATCGCCGTCGACGAGATCGATCTTGGCTATGATGCCAAGCCGCTCAGAAGCAAGCGTCACCGAGCGCGCGGTGAAATCGGGCTTTTCGTCTGTCTCTGCAGGCGCAGGGAGCTTTCCGCCCCCGGCATCCACCCGCACGTGGGCGCGCCGTCCTTCTTCGGTATCGCCGGTGTCCGCCCATTCTCCGTCGACCCATTCGAGAAAGGCTAGCCGCGGGCAATAAACCCATTCGTTGACCATCCGCACGGGCACCAGCGGTGTCTCACCATTGGCCGGCGGTGCCGGAAGATCTAGCGCGAGTTGATTGTAATCGTTGTCAATCTCAGGCATCGGTCACTCCGTCCCAAGCTGGGCCAGCGCGATGCACACCGAACAAGTCGCGTGCCACCAAAAAGCCACCGAACGATAGGTCGGCACAGTTTGTTGGCAACGCGTTTGCAGCGCCGCGCTACGCCAGCGCTGCAAATAGCCCAAGGCCAATGTGGCGTCCCGCGCCCATGACGACCGGCCCCGGCACTTCCTCCGCGAAGGTGACGATGGCGTGCGTGCGAGGAAACCCCTTCAAATAGGCCGGCACGCGATAGGCGCGCGCGACTTCCGCGCCCGGGAACACAGGTTCGCGCTGGAGCGTAATTTCGACGACCGGCGTGGTGTAACCCGACTGCGCCAGCGCCTTGAGGACGAGCGCATGCGCCTTGCGCGACCGAAAATCGTCGCGCCCGGGCAGTACGATGGGCGTCACTGAGCCGAAGGTTAGGGCCTTACCCAGGTAGCGCAGCGTCACGCCGTCGGTGTCCGGATCGATTTCGCGCAGGTCCGCCTTGATCTCGCCGGTTCCCTCCTCGACGAGCGAGGCGCTCGAAAGGCGGCGCGCCACGCTTTGCGCCTTTCCGCCCCCGCCGCCGAACGGCTCGGCCAGCAGCACGCGGCGGATGCGGCCGTTGCGGCCCCTTGGTGCGATCGTCGGCAGCGGCAGATAGGAGAAGCGGTTGTTCTTCGTCTCGGCATCGTCGCCATGACCGCAGACGAAGCGCTCGATGAAATCGGCATCGAGCTTCATCGCCTTGGCGCGCTCGTGGGCGGCATGGCGCAGCCAGGCGGCGACCGTGATCGCGTCGCGCGGATCGAAGGAGCGGTAGGCGCCGTCGTCGTCCACCAAGGAGAAAGCATGGACCGGGCGGCGGCGGCCCTGCGGGCGGCGCAGATAGCCGACTTCCCGATAGACCGAGACAGGCGCCGGCGGCGTGACGTAACGCTCAGCACCGCGGCCGCGACCCGACTGCACGCGTCTGGCCTGATCCTTGTAGCGATCCATCAGCTCATTGAGCGAGCCTTCGACGGGCACACGCCAGCCGACGCCGGCGGCATCCGCGATCCAAGTTTCGCCCGGCAGCGCGTTCTTCTCTCGCGCGCTGAGGATGCGCCCGTTGCCGGCGACGAGATCAATGCCGAGGCCGAGGCAGTGCAGGTGGCGTGCCTCTTCCCGGAGAATTTCGACATAAGGGCGCGCAGCCTCCCATTCCTCCTCGGGGATGGGCCATAGGAAGCGCACCGGGCCGTCCTCGGCGAGCCGATGCGGACGCAGGTCCTTGTCGGTCTTCAGTTCGTTCGGCTGCTTCTCCGGCTCCTTGTCCTGCGCCCAAAACCGAGCGACCTTGTCCATGTCGTTGTTGGGCACATAGAGCCGCACGACGCTGGCCGCGCGCGCAGGCGGGGCGACGATCTCAGGCGCCGCGCGCCGTTCGAGCCAGCGCAGGGCTTCCTTCTTGGCGTCCGAGAACTCGGTGCGGCGGAAGCCGAGATTGCCGGCGGCAAGGAGCGCCTGGAACAGACGGTGCGGATTGGGCGGCCACTCGGACGGGAAATAGGTTCGCTCCCGCTCCGACCGGCGCCCGTGATAGCGGCCGGCGAGGACATGCGCCTCGATGCAGAGCCAGCGGGTCACTGGTTGGAATCCCCGCTCTTACCCTTGCGGCTCTTACCCTTCTTGCTGCCCTTCTCCTCCATCTCTTTTTCGACCTCGGCCCTTGCTCGATCCGGGTCCAAGAATTCGTATCGACCGCTCTTTCGCTCGCCGAAGTCGTCTGCAGCCTTCTGGGCGAAGGCAAGCAACGCGCTGCCATGAGGAGCGACTTCCTGCCGCGATCCATCATTGAAGACCACCTCCCACCTGGATGGCCTGTCCGGATCTTTCACGAGCAAGCACCCCTGGCGAAGATCATGCGGGCGGTCATAGCTGATGGCGACAAGCGCGAGACCAAGAATGTAACGGCGAAGCGCATCGCCAGTTTGGCCTTTGGGTCCTATTGCACGTAGACAAACAAGATTTAGGATTGCTTCGCGGCGAATTTCACCACGTACAATAACTCCGCCGTGGGTGCCTTCCGCCGGCGCGGCCTTAAGACCAAAGGCGCTGCCGATTTTTTTGCCTCCTTTTGTGGTGGTTTCCAGAAACTCATCGTCGAAGAGTTCTTCCTTTACGTAGTCGATGGGTGGAAAATATTGTGCGGAGCGTTGTAGCTCGGTGATGTCATACGCGCGGATGGTGGAGGCGACGATCCGCGGTAGCTTTGCTTGCGTGCCGCGCGAATCCCACGCGCCAAACACGAGCGACGTGGGCGCGATCTTGGCCAGCTCGGTGGCATTACCGCTCTCTTGATAAGCGTTGAACGCCTCCTTCAGCGTCGGACCGAGGCTCGAGTAGCGCACGATTGCATCCGCAGCACGGTGTCCGGCATCGAGCAGGTTCACAATCTTGTTGCCGGCTTTGATTTCGATCTGCGGGACGAGGCGGGAATACGGCGTGTCCTCGCCGTTGACCTTCTTGAACATCGGCTCCATGCGGTTCGCCTGTGAGCCGACGGTGTCGATGATGGCGATGCGGGTGACCTTGTTGTCATCGTTGCCATCTCGGACTTCGTCGATGTTGTAGCCCGCCTTCCCGCCCTGAGGCGCCGCGAAGGTCGGAGGGAAGATTACGGCATCGCGCCCTTCGGCCGGCATCAGCCACTGACGGCACACGAGTGCGGCCGGCCCGTCCGCCGCGAGCATCTTGTCGGCCAATTCGTTCCACGTGCTCATTGTTTCACCTGCAAAGGATTTGCCCATCCGAACGTCCCATACTGCGCGTTGCGCATCACGACGGGGAACTCGAAGGCGTGCGCTGCGCCAACGCCCGCGACCGCAGCAGGAGCAACGGCAACGTCGAGCGGCACCTGCCAAACATGATAGGCGAACCAACGCCGCTTGCCTTCGATGGGAACAGGTCGGCAACGTTGCAGACCTATGGCAGCGAGAATTTCGGTGGCGGGCGAGGTGAGCACAGGGATGCCCTGCTCATCAGGGGAGAATCCGACGTCGAGCGCCTCCCAGGAGGCGGACGGATCGAAGCCGAACCGTCCGCTTGTCGGCCAACGCTGCGAGAGGAACCGTTCTGCCGATGTTCTCGGTGTATGCTCAATGATCTCGCGCCAGGCGCCACGAAGGCCGTTTACGTTCCGCTCGGGCGTCTGCTGTCCCGCCCAAACCTTCAATTCCGATTTGTCGCCTTCGCCGTAGGAATCGAGCCACCAATCAAGCCGCAAGTCAAATGGCAGCAGGATTACCGGCTGGCGGTCGGCCTGCAATGTCTCGATCCCCTCATCTTCGGGAATCGCCACGAGCTTGTCGGCTTCGCACAGCTTTCTCACAATCTCCGCCAGCGGATCGTTGTGTCCGCTGTAGGTGATGATGTGGAAGGTGGCGCGGCTTCCGTCGCCCGCGAACCAGCCTTCACTCCCCGGCCACAGGCGGCTTGCGAGCTCCAAAAGGCCGCAGCAGGCGAAGAACTTGCCCGGATTGCGCAGATCGACGTCGAGGGTGATGTCGGACGAGGGATGGTCGGTGACGGTCATGTGGCGCGCTCTCGCAAATCCATGGCCGCTTCGTTTCCGTTCGAGCCAAGGCGTTCGGTCGCCGAATAATCCGCCGCGCGAATCAGCGATTCGAGCCACGCCAGACCCCAATGGCCGAAGCGGCGCTGCAGCCGCGCGAAGCGGCGCATCGTTTCGGCCGCAATGGCTTCGTTTTTTTCATCGCTCACGCCGTCGGCGATGTCCCACTGGTCCGGTTCGAAATGCGGCCGCGCCCAGCCGTGGTGTGCGGCGATGAGGTGGAGAATAAGGTCGCGCTCGGGGTGGCCGCGGATCGTTTCGTCTTCAGACGCCTCGCGCAGGGAGCCGAATTCGTGACGATAGGCGCCGCACTCGGAATCATCGAAGTCGCGCTGCCCGCTCTTCGCCCAAGGCTTCCAATCGGCGTTCTCACCCCGTCGCGGCGGCGCGTGTCCGATCGCCTTCTGCCACGCAGGGCGGTTCTTGCCCCGGTCGTGCCAGCGCGCGGCGATGACCACGGCGTCGGCGACGTCCGGTGCCGTGGCTTCCAGCCCGGTTCGGGCGATGATTTTCTCGGCCTCCTGCTCCGCCCAGCTCAGATGCTCGTCGAGGTCTTGCTGGCGCGCGGCCCCCGCCGGATCATCCTGCGCGGTCGCCGCCGCGCGACTCTCGCCGAGCAGCAGGAGAGCCCGTGCAGGCTCGCCTTCCTCATCGCGATCGAAAACCAGGAGCGCCCTTTCCGCGAGCGCAAAGTAAGTGCGAATTGCGCGCGCCGCTTGCTTGACGCTCTGTGCTACCAGTTCGTCCGGAATGGCGATCGCTTGCCGAATGACTCGCGCGCTCCAACCTTCGGCTTCCGGCTCGCGCGTGAGCAGCACGCGCAGACGCCGCCTTTCATCTCTACCGCTTGCGGCGAGATCATCCGCCACATCATAAGGCGGCGTGCGCGCGGGATCGTAACGTGCCTCGCTTGTCAGCATGCCGCGTTCATCGAGGCCGCCGGCGGAAGGCGGGAGGACGATGGTCGCGTAGGGCAATGCGGCCTCGCGTTCCAAGAGGTCCGACAGCGCGCCAACAATTGGATCGCCGTTTACCGGCAGGAGAATTGCTTGAAAGGGCTGTGGAGGTTCGCGGTCTTCGGAGTCGCCCTGCTCGGACTCGGCCGCCTTCGGCTTGCGTTTGGCGATGCGCTCAAGATCGCGCTTCACCTCGCTCAGCGGCCCGCGCAGGCGCTCGCGCGCCAGGATCGGGTGCTTGTCGTAAAGCTGCTTCAGGATGCGGACGCTGTTCCAGTTGTCGTCACGCAGGCATGCGGCGAGCTCGCTCACCTCTTCGCGCCAAGCGACGTAAAGATCGGGCTCGCCCGTCTCGATCCCGTGCAACCACCGCTCCGGCAGCGGGCGGCCGGGCAGGTCCTTGACGCGCGTGAGCGCCCAGTTGTCGATCAGAATATCTGTGAGCTCGACCGTACGCGGCGTCGGCGCGAAGGCATCGGTTCGATTGGCCAACGCGCGCAGGCTTTCCGGACTTGCGTCATGGGCGCCATCGCGCTTCGGCAGCGAGGCGAGCGCCGCCTTGGTCGCCGCAATCCGCTTGTCGAGATCGCTTTCTCCGTCGTCCTTCTTGCCACCTTCGGTATCCGTCTCGCCCGCTTCGTCGCTTGCCGCTTTGCTTTTCCTCTTTCCTTGGCCTTTGTCTTTCGGCCATCCAACAACGCTGATCTCGGCCTCGCGCCCGCCCAACCGGTTCACGCGACCGAGCCGTTGGATCATCGAGTCGAGTGTGGTGAGGTCGCAGACTAGATGATCCGCGTCGAGATCGACTCCCACTTCGCCTGCCGATGTCGCCACCAGATACTCCGTCGCCTCGGGCGGCTGCCGATCGGGATCGCTTCGGAACCCTGTGAACAGACTCGTCTCGGCGAGCGCATCGCGCTCGTAACCGCGCAGAATGCCGGTCAACAGCGCGACCCGCGAGCGATCGGTGGCCTTGGCAAGCTCGTCGGCGATCCTGCGGGCGTCGCGAGGTCTGCGCACGTAGACGAGCACGCGCTTGTGTTTGTCCCTGTACCGAAGGGCTAGTGCGACAATTTTGGCAATGACGGCGTCCTCGCTGTCGGCGCTCCCCTCGAAGCTCAGCCGCTTGGTCGCGTTCAAGCGCACGTCGACCAAATCCTCGGCCTTATCTTCTTTCGTCAGCGTGAACGCCGCCGTGGCGCCCTGCTGGCGCTGCGTGGCCGAAAGCTCCATGACGCGGAGCGGGTGCGGTTCATTCTGCTTATGTTGAACCTCGGCGATGCCGCGGATTAGTTTGGCGAACGGTTCGGATAGATGCGCCTCGTCATGTACAAGCAGCGTGTCTTGCCCAAGCAGGCCGGCATGGAACGGGCGCATGCGGCAAGATACGCCGTAACCCGAAAACAACAGCCGCGAGCCGATCATATCGACAGTGCCGATGATGATTGCCGGCCGCGCGGGATCGGCTTGCCACTCCCGATTGTCTGCGCGCTCGCCGCGCAGTGTACTGATGGCCAGCGGCGAGGCTTCACCGGTAGCTTTGATGCAAAGTTTGCTCAACTGGTCTCTGATTTGCGCGATCAGGCTTCCTGGGGGCGCGCTCATCAAACTTGCGCGTAGTCTTTCGGCAACGTCCGTCGCCTGATCCACCACTGTCCGCCGGTCTACGACATAGATGAGCCGCCGCGGGATTTTGACGGCGCGCCTTTCTGCTTGCCAAGCTAACGTGAGCAGCCATACGGCGATGACCGAGGTCTTGCCGAGGCCGGTCGGAATATCGAGCGCCGACGGGATATCCCCGCACAGGAAGTGGTTGCGAAAAAGCCGCTCCTGCCAGGGAAACGGCACATTGCCCTGGACAGCACGGAATTGCTGTTGGAACAACCTTATTCCGCTCGATGAAAGTTGCAGGTTGTGCATACGGAGCCTGAGCAAACCCGCCTTGATCTCAAGGCGGAATGTCTGGTTCTGCTTGTCCTACACGTGGCGCATTTCCGGCTTCGAATTCTCGTGCGCCTCCACATTCTCGTGCGCCTCCACATCGAAAAGGTATGACATCCATTCGTACAACTATTTTGGCGAATAATTCGGCCTGTACAACCCAATTGTCCGTCAGGGCAACGGCTTCGAAATTGAAGCACGCTGCTCCGGCCACCCCGCCGGAAATCCCCGCAAAAGACCCTTAAGTTGCAGCTCCGCCGGCTCTCGCCCCCCGAGAATCCTCTCCACAATGTCGGGGGCTAGAAGCGTCAAACGCAGCACCCGTCCGACGTAGGACTCGTTTATTTTCTCCGCTGTGGCAATCTCCCGGATCGTGGCGCATTCCCCTCTTTCGAGCATTTCGCGCCAGCGAAACGCTCGTGCGATGGCCTTGACCATCGCTGTGTCAACATGGCGGGTAATGGGCGTGGACGTGATTGCGGCACCGTCTGGTGCCAGAACCAGCTTCCGGCCTCCGCGCCTCCGGATCGAAATCGGCACCCTCACTGTGACGGTCCGGCCGTCGTCCATGATTTTCGGCTTGCCCGTCATGCTGCCCTCCTGTCTCCCGGCCGGATTGCGCTCAAATCCGCGACGAGACTCGTCAGCCCCTGTGTCCGCAGGCGGATGTCGGCGCCTTCGGTGCCGATGTCGACGCGCTCAACGAGCAACTGCACGATCCGAACCTGCTCGGCGGGGAACAGTTCGTCCCAGAGCGGGTCGAGCCGATCCAAGGCGCTCCGCACGTCGGATTCAGTAAGACCGTCCAACGATTGCCGGGCCACGCGCCATGTGCGCACGATAATTTCAGGGGAGCGCAAAATTCCGCGCACCTGTTCGACGACCGCGCTCTCGATCTCGGCTGCAGGGATGCGTCGCACATGGCAATCGCTGGCTTCGCGTTTCAGCACGTCGGTCGAAACATAGTAGCGGTAGAGCTTGTCTCCTCGCCGTGTGTGCGCAGGCGTCATCGCCCGGCCGGTCGGTCCGAAGATCAGGCCCTTCAGTAAGGCGGGCGTCTGCGCCCGCGTCTGGCGGGCACGCGTGCGCGGACTCTCAGCGAGAATGCTGTGGACTTTGTCCCAGAGCGCCTGGCTAACGATGGCCTGGTGCTCGCCGGGATAAGCTGTTCCCTTGTGCACCGCTTGGCCGATGTAAACCCGATTGTTCAGCAACTTGTAGACATAACCCTTGTCGACCAGCTTGCCCTGCTTGCCCCGGACATTTTCGGCCCGGAGCTTGCGCACCAGTTCGGTCGCCGAGCCGATCTTGATGAACCGTTCGAAAATCATCCGGACCGTCGCGGCCTCGGCCTCGTTCACCACGAGCTTGCGATCCTTGACGTCGTAGCCGAGGGGGACGAAGCCGCCCATCCACATGCCCTTTTTGCGAGACGCGGCAAACTTGTCGCGGATGCGCTCGCCAATGACCTCGCGCTCGAACTGCGCGAAGGAGAGCAGGATGTTGAGCGTGAGGCGGCCCATCGATGTTGTGGTATTGAACGACTGCGTGACGCTGACGAACGTGACTTTGTTCCTGTCGAACACCTCAACGAGCTTGGCGAAGTCCACCAGCGCGCGGCTGAGCCGGTCGATCTTGTAGACCACCACCACGTCGATCCGGTGCGCCTCGATATCAGCAAGCAAGCGCTGCAGCCCGGGGCGCGCCAGAGTCGCGCCGGAGATGCCGCCGTCGTCATAGTGGTCGGGGACGAGTACCCAGCCTTCGGGTTTCTGGCTCGCGATGTAGGCTTCGCAGGCCTCGCGCTGAGCATCGAGCGAGTTGAATTCCTGCTCCAGCCCCTCTTCGCTCGACTTGCGGGTGTAGACTGCACAGCGGAGTTTGCGCACGATCGGTTTCTTCATCGTGCGGCTCGCTGGTTCTTCAGGCCGAAGAAGGTGAGCCCATTCCAGCGTGTGCCGGTAATCGCCCGCGCGATGGCTGAGAGCGATCTGTAGGGGCGACCCTGGTATTCGTAGCCGTCGTCGCGCACCGTCACGCAGTGCTCAACCCCTTGATATTCGCGGATGAGCCGTGTGCCGGCGATCGGTCGGTCCTTGGCAGGCTGGCGCCGCCGCTTCGGATCGCCGCCGTCCAGCTCTTCCGCGAGATCGCGCAGGCGCTTCAGCGTATCCGGCTTCAGCCCGCCGTAAGCCAATTCCTGGATGCGGTAGGCGAGGCGATGTTCGAGGAAGCGGCGATTGTACGGCGGCGGCTCGGATTCGAAGAGATCGCGCCATTTCTGCTTGAGCGCGCCAATCGGCGCGGTCTTCAGGGCGGCCAATTGGGCCAGTACGGTGTCGGTCAATCCAAGCCTCCATGCGACGTGAAACGGTCGGCATGACTGCTCTGATGGGCGGCACAGTCGAGCAAACTCTCTCCGCCGGCCGGAGATAAAGGACTGGACTTCC
>NZ_JBKBVB010000006.1:0-71932 GCF_046289595.1 Pseudorhodoplanes sp. | reverse complement strand
CGAGATCACCAGCAGTTCCTTGACGCCGGCCGCGACCAGGCGCTCCGCCTCGCGCAGGACGTCTGCGGCCGGTCGTGACACGAGATCGCCGCGCAGCTTCGGGATGATGCAGAAGCTGCAGCGGTTGTTGCAGCCCTCGGAAATCTTCAGATAGGCGTAATGGCGTGGCGTCAGCTTCAGGCCCTGCGGCGGTACGAGATCGACGAATGGTTCGTGCACCGGCGGCAGCGCACGATGCACCGCTTCCATCACGCTCTCGTATTGCTGAGGCCCCGTGATCGCGAGCACGTTTGGAAATCGTGCCGTGATTTTTTCCGGTTCGGCGCCCATGCAGCCGGTGACGATCACCTTGCCGTTTGCCGCCATCGCCTCGCCGATCGCGGCAAGCGATTCAGCCTGAGCCGAATCCAGAAAGCCGCAGGTATTGACGATGGCGATATCGGCGCCGGCATGGCCGCGAGCGAGGTCGTAGCCTTCCGCCCGCAGGCGCGTGATGATGCGCTCGGAATCGACCAGCGCCTTCGGGCAGCCCAGGGACACAAAAGAGATGCGCGGTGCGGCGGTCATCGGCGGGGTATTGGCGTTACGGGGTCAGGGGCGCGCGTTAGGGCAGGCCGGGGGCGGGGTCAATTGCTAAATGCGCCATTCCGTCGGGCGGCGTGATTCCTGTTGCCAGCCGCCGCTCCTGCGCCGCTGGCCCGTCTGCCTGACCTAATAAAAAACGTTGTTAAGTCAGTATCTTACCGGCAAGCCCCGACAATCTTCGGAAAATTTTAACGATATCGGCCGTTCAATCTTCCTGATCCATCCGCCGGCCTCGCCCTGCACAGGGGCGCAGCCCCGCCAGCCCGCCGAAAAGGCTTTGACGCGCATGCGCAATTGGTCTCGCCTTGCCATCGTCGGGGTTTTGTCCGCGGGCCTCACCGGCTGCGGGTCGCTGTCCGCGTTCGAGGGTTTTTTCTCGGCCAATGGTTCGTTCGCACAAAAGGCCCCCGCCACCGGGAAGGCCTATGTGTTCCGCGGCATGGGCGGACGCTTCGCCTCCTTCGAAATGGACTATCTGCGCGACAAGATCGCCGCGAGCGGCATCGACGCCGAGACCTACAACCATATCAACTGGTCCGGTCCCGCCGACGAGGCCATTGCCCGCTACAGGCAGGCGCCGCAGCCGATCATGGCAATGGGGCATTCCGCCGGCGGCGATGCCGCCCTGGCATTCGCCTGGAAGCTGAAGCGGGCGGGCGTGCCGGTCAGTCTGATCGTTGCGTTCGATCCGACGCGCCGGGCGCCGACCGTGCCGAACAATGTCGATCGCTTCATCAACATCTATCAGTCGATGAATTTCTTCGGTGGCGGCTATGTGCGGCCGGACTCCGACTTCCGCGGTCACTTCTCGACGGTCGACCTGCGCAATTACTGGGAAGTGCTGCACGTCAACATGGTCAAGATCCGCGGGCTGCAGGACAAGATCGTGGCCAAGGTGGTGCAGATTTCGACACTGCCGGTTCAGCTCGAGGGCCCGACAGTCCCGATCCGTTACATCATGCCGCGCGGCGAGCCGATCGAGTTGTGGGATTCCGGCGTCGGCGTCAGCGCCGAACCCGGCGACACGGTGCGCACCGTTGCGCAGCGTTACGGGGTGCCGGTCTGGGCGGTGGCCCAGCTCAACGACATCAACCCGAACATGGCGTTACAGCCCGGCCGGCGGCTGATCGTACCGCGTCATCTGGAAACTGCCGCCTTCGGTCCGCCGATGACGAGCTACGTCCCGGTCCAGCAATAGACTGGCTTGGGGCGACGCCGGCTACCTGCTTGAGTCACCGAGACTTGCAAACGCAAAATGGCCGGGCGCAGGGCCCGGCCATCGTTTGCATCGCTGAACAGACGATCGATCAGACGACAGGCATTTACTGCGCCGTCTTCTTGCCGTCCTTGTCGAACTGCTTGAGAAACGCGATAAGGTCCTGGATGCGCTTTTCGTCCTTCAGCCCGGCATAGATCATCTTGGTGCCGGGGATTTTCGCGCGCGGATTCTGGATATATTCGGCGAACACTTTCTCGTCCCAGACGATGCCGGACTTTTTGTTGGCGTCGCTGTAATTGTATCCTTCGATCGTTCCGGCGGTGCGCCCGAACAGTCCGTTGAGAAGCGGGCCGACGCCATTTTTCGCATTTTCTCCGATCTGGTGACAGGCGCGGCATTGCACATACACCTTCTCGCCGGCGGCGGCGTCCTGGGCATGCGCGGGCATGCCGAGGGCGGCGAGAAACAAGGTGGCGGCTGCGATCCTGATCATGTGGTCCTCGAGTGAAGGGTCAGAGTGGAACGAAACGGTAAGCGGTGCCTGAGCGTTCGACGGCGCCATAGCCTGGCCAGGCGAGATGAAATCCGATCAGCGGGGTCCGATCAGAAGCCAGCTGGTCAAGGAGCCGCCTGCGTGTCGCGATGCCCTGATCGCGATCGAAATCCGCGCCGATGCGCCAGTCCGGCCGCGCAAACGAGATTGCCGTATTCGCCAGCACGTCACCACCCACGATCAGCCGTTGGCCGCCGTCTTCGATCACAACCGCCATATGGCCCGGCGTGTGTCCGGGCGTTGCCAGATACGCCAGTCCCGGAGCCAAGGTTTCACCATTCTTGCGGCGCTCGAGCTTGTCCTCGATCGCCTTGAGGATGCGGCTCGATCCAAGCGCCATGCCCTTCAGCGCATCCGGAAGCCGCGACGGCGTATCCGGATCGGTCCAGAAATCCCATTCGGCTGCGGAAATGATGTAGCGGGCATTCGGAAATCGCGGCGCATCATCGAAATCGTCGAGCGCCCCCCAGAGGTGATCGGGATGGCCGTGGGTGAACACCACTTTGGTGATGCTGTCGGGGGCGACGCCGGCGGCTTCCAGATTCTCCTGGAGCTTTCCGGCAGTCTGCTGGAAGTTCGGTCCCGAGCCAGCATCGATCAGGATGCGCTCGTTGCCGGATTTGACGAAAACCACATTCGTCTGAGAGGGCGAGCCAGCCTCCGGCAAACCATGGGCCCTGAACAAGGCGGCGGCCTCGGGGAGCGGGGTTTCCGGCAGCGAGAACGACAGCGGCACGTTCAGGACGCCATCGCTGACCACCGTCACTTCGAGGGCGCCGAGCTTGTAGGTCGCCGGCGCATGCGACGCGATCGCGCGTGTCGCCGGGAGGGCGATGGCGGCGCCGAATCCCGCCAGCAAGGTGCGGCGGTTGAGTGCGGTCCCGACGCAGCCATAAAGGCGGCAGCCCGGATCGCGCGATCCGGGTTCTTCATTGAACGGCCTGTGGCGAAAAGGGTGGCGATACATCACGCAAAAATGTCTGCGATGATGCCCTGATACCAGCCCATATTCTCCGCCTGGGTCTGCTTACGCAGTTCTGCGTCTTCGCCGGTCTTGGAGACGAAGGTTTCGACAGCAGTGATCTTGCCGTCCTTCGGCTCGTAGCGGCCGCCGACTTTCACCGTGTCGTCGGTCTCGATCAGGCTCCAACACGTGTTTGTATAGCGCGCCGGGAAGGTCGGCGATTTCGTCAATTCACCGCGGATCACCATGGCCGCGACCTTGGCCTGGCTGTTGGCGGAGAAGGCCGATTTCGGCATGTCGCCCGCAATCGTGGCATCACCCAGCACGTAGATATTGGCATCCTTTGCCGACTGCATGCTCTCGGGCTTGATCGGACAGAACCCGGTTTCGTTGGCGAGGCCTGCGTCGCGGGCGATCTTTCCGGCCATCTGGGCGGGGATGACGTTGACGAGCTGCGCCTTGTACTCGCCGAGGTCGGTTCTTACGGTCATGGTGGAGGGATCGACGCTCTTGATGCCGCCATGCATCTTGGGATCCTGCCACTCGACCATGCCCGGATAGTGCCGTTCCCAGCCCTCGACGAACAGCGCCTGTTTGGAGAAATTGGCCTTGGGATCGAGCGCGATGATCTTGGACTTGGTGTGGCCCTTGCGCTTGAGCACATGCGCCATCATCGAGATGCGCTCGTAGGGTCCGGGCGGGCAGCGATAGGGATTGGGCGGACAGATCATGACGATGGTCGCGCCGTCGTCGAGAGAATCGAGCTGTTTTTTCAGAAGCTGGGTCTGGGGACCCGGCTTCCAGGCATGCGGCATGATCTCGCTGGCCTTTTCCGAATAGCCCGGGACGGAATCGAACTTGATGTCGATGCCGGGAGCCACGACCAGGCGGTCATAGGGCAGGGCGACGCCGCTCGCGAGACGGACCGTTCTGGTTTCCGGATTGATCGAGTTTGCGGCTTCGTGGACGACGTTCACGCCGTGCTTCGCCAGCCCGGAATAATTGTGCGTGATCGAGGCGAAGTCCCGGAAGTCGCCAAGATAGAGATTGGAATGGAAGCAGGTGACGAACTCTTTCAGCGGTTCGACCAAGGTCACGTTGATGGCGCCCTGCGAGTCGCGGGCGACATATTTGGCGAGCGTCGCCCCGCCCGGACCGCCGCCGATCACGACGACCCGCGGCTTGGCCTGCGCGATCGCCGGTGCGGCGATCATGCCCGCCGTGGCAAGAGCGCCGGCGCCGCCGAGAAACTGTCTACGATTGGTTTTCACGATTTTCCTCCCTCGGGCTTTGCCGGCGCCGGAGCAACGCTCCCGAAATAGGCGGCCAGCGCAGCGATTTCCTCTGGTGACAGGCGACCTGCAATGGTTTGCATGACCGCATGGTTGCGCTTCTTGGTCTTATACTCGTTCATGATCTCGACGAACGAGTCCTCTGGCCATCCCACAATTGGGGGAATGCCGTCAAATCGTCCGGTCAGCTGATGGCAGGTGACGCATTCCGAGGACAAATATTGGCCGAGGGCGCGGTCGCCGGACGCATGCGAAAATGCCGCAGGCAGACTCGCAGCAACCGCACATGCCAAGACGGCGGCCGCAGCACGCTCCAGGCGCTGGGACCCAGTTCTGCCCATCGTTACTCCACCTTCGGACCCTGACCCGGCTCAGGCGTCACATCGATGACCCGGGCGCGGCCGGTCACCGCTGCAACGCCCGGCACGCAATTGCTCATGCATGGATCCTTCTGCCAGAACGCTTTTTCGGCATGTTCACGATCATCATCGAAAAAATTGGCCTCATTGGGAAGCTTGATCGTCCTAAAATTTTTGTCAGTCAGCTCAAAATCTTCCGAAGTAACGATGTCATTGAGAAAAAGTACATAGGCCGTGATGGCGTAGAGCTCGTCGTTGGTCAGTGTCTGCGACGCGCCGAACGGCATCGCACGCCGGATATAGTCGAGCAGCGTGGAGGCGTACGGCCAATAGGAACCGACCGATTTCACAGGATCGTGGCTTGCGAGCGTCTTGGCACCGCCGGCCAGGATCGGCCAGCGGCCGGCGCTCTCGCCGAACTCGCCGTGGCAGGCCGCGCAGCGCTCGACATAGAGCGGTTCGCCCTCCTTGACGGTGCCCTTGCCGACCGGAAGTCCATGGCCGTCCGGGCGGATGTCGATATCCCAGCCGGCGATTTCTTCCGCGGTCGCCTCGCGGCCGATATTGAGCTTCGTGGCGGCCCCCACATTGGCGGCAACCTGAATCGCCTCGGACTTTTTTTGCGCCGCAAGACCGCCGGGCGCCAGCAGACACAACGCAGCGGCGGCGAGAACGAGCTTAGGAAATTTCGACATTCTCGACCTCGCCGTTCGCATGGACGTGCCACGTCTGGATGCCGTTATTGTGGTAGATCGAGTTAACGCCGCGCACCTTGCGCAGCGCGTCCTTGGTCGGCTGGACATAGCCGGTTTCGTCCATGGCGCGCGATTGCAGCAGCAATTCGCGGCCGTCCCAGTCGAACTCGTAGTAGAAGCGGGTGATGGCCTTGTCCCACACCGGACCGTCGAGTTTCGCGGTTCGCCAGTTGCGCCCGCCATCGAGCGAAACGTCGACGCGCGCGATCTTGCCGCGCCCCGACCAGGCGATGCCGGACAGCACGGTGAAGCCATTCTTGTGATTGAGCGGAGCCTGGGGCGAGGGATTGGTGATGACGGATTTGGCGTCCATGACGTAAGTGAATCGTCGGGCTTTGCCGTCCTCGAGAAGGTCGGTGTATTTCGAGGTTTCCTCGCGGTGATGCCAGGGTTGATCGCCGACCTCGATGCGGCGCAGCCACTTGACCCACATATTGGCTTCCCATCCGGGAATTACCGCGCGGACCGGATAGCCATTCTCGGGATAGAGCATTTCACCGTTCATGCGGTAGGCGATCAGGACGTCGTCCAGCGCCTTGGCGAGCGGCAGCGAGCGGGTCATCGCGGCGGAATCGCCGCCCTCCAGCAGCAGCCATTTCGCATTGGTCTTGACGCCGGCTTCCTCGAGCAAAACCTTCAGCGGTACGCCGGTATACATCACGCAATGCACCATGCCGTGCGTATACTGGCAGCCGTTGAGCTGCGCGCCGCGCCATTCCATCCCGGAATTGGCGGCGCATTCGCAGAAATAGGCGCGGTTGACCCGCGGCATCCGCTTGATGTCGTCCAGCGTGAAGATCAGCGCCTTGTCGACAAGCCCGTGGAGGATCAGCCGGTAATCGGCCGGATCGACCTCGGCAATGCCGGAATGATGGCGCTCGAAACACAGACCATTGGGCGTGATCGGACCGTCAAGGGCATGGAGCGGCGTGAAGCTGACCGAGCTTTCCCGCGAGGCGGTGAGCCACTCCACGTCTCGTCGGATGATGTCCTTTTCGAATTCAGAGGGGCGCCCATAGCCGCGCACCGCAACGCCCTCACCAAGAACGCGGGTCCATTCCGGCACATTCGGGGGCAGATTGTCCGGGTTGCCCGCGCGGGTGCCGGCAAGGGCAGTCCCGCCGCCTGCCGCGAGCGCGCTGCCCGCAGCGATCCCGCCGCGCAAAAAGCCCCGGCGCGACGTCAGTCCGGTTCGATCCTTCATGCGCTGTCTCCGGTCCGGTTCAATTTCATCAATGCGTATGTTTGCATATGTCAGGCCAAAATTTTTTACGCGCCGACCACGCGCACATTCGCGAGCTCCTTCGGAGCCACGACCTTTTTCTTCGTCAGATAGTTCATCACCACATCCCAGATCGGCGGTCCTTCGGTGCCTTCGTTCACGCTCGCCCAGCCGGAGACGACATAGTCACGGGACGGCTCGATCGGCTTGCCGGTGCGCACCAGCGTCATGTCGGAGATGCGCTGCCCGCCCGGCTTGCCGACGTCGATGGTGTAGGCCATGCCCCCGACCCGCACCATGTCGCCGCCCTGCTGATAATAGGGATCGGGATAGAACAGGTTGTCGGCGACATCCTCCATGATCTCCTTCAGCCGCGCACCGGTCATGGTCATGCGATAGGCGTTTGGATAGGTGATCGCGGTGGCGTTGTAGACATCCTCGCGGGTGATATCGTCCCCCGGCAGCAGCGAAGCGCCCCAGCGGAAGCCCGGCGACAGCGCGATTTCCGCATCGCGTTCGGCGATCAGCGCATCGCAGATGACGTCGTCCAGCGTGCCGTTGAAATTGCCGCGCCGGTACAGAACCGTTTCGGTGCGCGCCACGCTTTCGCGCAGCATCGTTTCATGCGGCTTGCGGATGGCGTCGATTTTTGCGGCCATTTCGGCGTCCGGCGCGATCACATCGGAGAAAACCGGGATCAGCCGGAAGCGGTGCCCCTTGACCTCGCCGCCCTGGATATCGAGATCGAGCCGCGACACGAACTTGCCGTGGCTTCCGGATGCGACGAGCAGCGTCTTGCCGACCCTGACGACGTCGGGGAGGGCATCGTGGGTATGTGCCGTCAGGATCACGTCGATGCCTTCAACGCGCGAGGCCAGCTTGCGGTCGACATCGAAGCCGTTATGCGACAGCAGCACCACGAGCTGGGCCCCATCCTTGCGGACCTCCTCGACATTTTTGCGCAGGTCGTCCTCGCGGATGCCGAACGACCAGTTCGGGATCATCCAGCGCGGATTGGCAATCGGTGTATAGGGAAATGCCTGGCCGATCACCGCGATCTTGACGCCGCCGCGTTCGAACATCGCCGACGGCTTGAAGGCCGGCTCGTCCCATTCGGTGTCGCGGGTGTTCTGACCAAGGAACGGGAATCCGAGGCTGTCAACGATCTCCTTGACTCGGTCGGTGCCGAGGGTGAATTCCCAATGCCCGACCATGGCATCGGGCTTGATCAGCGACATGCAGTCGACCATGTCCTGGCCCTTCGACATCAGCGAGGTGTAGCTGTTCTGCCAGGTATCGCCGCCATCGAGCAGCAGGACGCGATCACCGCGTTCGGCACGGATCGCCTTGATGACCGTGGCAACGCGGTCGAGCCCGCCCATCTTGCCGTACGTCTTCGCCAAGGCCGCAAAATCCGGATAGGCGAGGCCATAGGCGTCCGCCGAACCGGCCGGGATCCCGTAATGGTCGAGCAGGGCCTTGCCGGTAATGTGGGGCACGAGGCCCTTCACTTCGCCGGTGCCGAGATTGATCGACGGCTCGCGGAAATAGACCGGCCGGAGCTGGGCGTGAATGTCGGTGATATGCAGGATCGTGACATTGCCGAGCGGCTGGAAGCGCAAGAGGTCGTCCTGCGTCAGACGCTGCTGGGCAAAGGCAGAACGCCATCCCGACGGGACGATTGCCGCGGTGGCTGCAGCCAGCTGAATGAAATCGCGCCTTGAAAGCATGCACGCCTCTATCGTTCCCGCACGACCGCCGGGCTGACGAACCGCCAAAATTCACGGTCCGGGCCTTCAGAGACCCGGACCGTCGATATTCTAGAGAACCTTGAGGGTGTCTTCCCCGACGATCTTGGAGCCGTCGTCGTCGATCCAGGTCAACACCACGGGCCCCGATTCCATCGCCTTGAACTTGAACTGGATATACGGGTTGGCGGAGATGGCAGGCTCGAAATCCGCGGCGAACACTTCCTTGCCGTTCACCGTGCAGGTGAATTTGTTGAGGATTTTGCGCGGGATCACCTTGCCGTCTGCGCCCTTGCGCTGACCGGTTTCCATGACATGCGAGACAAGCGCCTTGACCTCGACGATGTCGCCTTTCTTGACTTCCTTCCTGTCGAGTTTGATGCGCGGCTTGGGTGCGGACATTCTGGTCTCCTGACACTGATAATGCGGCTTGGCGTTGGGGACGGGTTCAGCCGCCGCAGCCGCCGATCGTGACCTTCACCTGCTTGCTTGCGGTGTAGAACGATCCGTCGTTCATTTTCGCGATCGCCACGATGTTCTGCGTATTGGCGAGGCGAATGCGGGTATTGGCTTCCGCGATTCCGCTGGCGGGCGAGAAGTGGAAGGTCGCAACGCCGGCCCTCGGGTTGCCATCGGCCAGGATCAGCACTTCCTGGACATACTCCTTGTCGGTCATCGGGCTGTCGACCGACACCGTCATGGGAACCGTATTGCCGTTCTCGGCGATTTCCGGAACGTCGAGCTTGATTTTGCCTGCGACCGGCATCTTTCCGCCGGTGAACTTCTTCGACAGCTCTTCGAGGTCGTTGGCGGCATGGGCGGGAACGGCCGCCTGTCCAAGCGCGGCGGCGGCAATCGCTGCAGCGCCCACGAACAATGTCTGCCGGCGCGTGATCGTCATCGTCATTTCAATCCTCTCCTGATCGTGCCGCCATCATCTGGCGATACACGGCCGAAATTCAAAGGCGGCGTCGGATTCGCATGACAGGAACAAGGCGACAAGCGCGCCGATTGCCTCACGTTTCCTCGCCGTGGTCCGCTTATAGCACGGAACATATTCATTACGTTGAAAGTGTTTACTCAATTCTCCGGCGGCGCGCAACGATTATTCTCCTTTGCGCTGCACAATGAGCAAAGCCTTCTCATGCGGAAAAATGCATGTATTGTTTCGTGTAAATGGCCACTTGATCTGCAAGGCCGATGCTTCGTACTCCGACACGGAGCGCATAATCAACGCGGGAGGGAAGAGCGTGAGATTCAGCACAACAATTGCGGCGGCCATTTGTATTGGCGCACTGTCCGCAATCGGTATCGCCGTTGCGCAAGATGCCGAAACCGAAAAGGCGATCGAGCGCTATCGGCAGATGTTGCGCGAGGATCCCTGGAGCAATCCGGGCCTCCTCGATTCCGACCGCGGCGAGGCGTTGTGGAAAACACCACGCGGACCGAAGAATGTCAGCCTGGAGCAATGCGACCTCGGCAAGGGCCCCGGCGTCGTGAAAGGCGCGTTCGCCGAATTGCCACGCTATTTCAAGGATGCCGATCGCGTCATGGATGCCGAAACCCGCATCCTGTGGTGCATGGAGCAGTTGCAGGGATTTAACGCGGCAGACCTTGTGAAGCGGCCGCATCCGGGCGGAGGCCAGCCGGTGAAGGAACTGGGTGCGATCGCCACCTGGGTTGCGCACGAGTCGTCGGGCGAGAAATATTCGGCCCAGCTCGATCATCCAAAGGAGAAGGAGGTCGTTGCGCTGGGTGAGGATCTGTTCTTCCGCAGGTCGGGTCCGTTCGACTTTTCCTGCGCAACCTGTCATGCGGCCGAGGGGCTGCGAATCCGGCTACAGGGACTGCCGCATCTCACCGATCCGAAGGAAGCCAGCAAGGTTGTTGGCGAATGGCCGGCCTATCGCGTGTCATCGACACATGTCATGACGATGCAGCACCGGCTGTTCGATTGCTATTGGCAGATGCGTATGCCGCAGTTGCAGCTTGGCTCCGACGCGAGCGTTGCGCTGATTGCCTATCTCACCAAACAGGCGGCCGGCGGCGAAATCGCCGCTCCCGGGTTGAAGCGCTGAGCGAAGGGAGAAACATCATGAGAAAGCTTCCCTTCACTGCTGCCGCCGGGTCTGTGCTGGCGGGTTCCGTGGTGGCAGGTTCCTTGTTGGCGGGTTCCTTGGCGCTCGCGCAGCAGAAGCCGGCCGTGGCTCCTGGCGTTGCCGATGCGGCGATCAAGGCCGCTTTCCCAGGCGCACCCGAACAATTCGTCCCGCGGCTGGCGCAGGACGAAACCATGAAACAATGCTCGGCCACGCGGAACGATCCGCCCAAGGCCATGGCCGAAGAAATCCAGAAGCGCGAGAAGGCGACGATCGAATATCCGGCCGACGGCACGTTCATTGGTGACTGGAAGAAGGGCGAGGCGCTGGCACAGAGCGGCTATGGCATGCGCTTCACCGACTATCCGCCAGCGCGCGCCAATGGCGGCAATTGCTATGCCTGCCACCAGATATCGAAGCAGGAAGTGAGCTACGGCACGCTCGGGCCGAGCCTCTATCAATACGGCAAGCTGCGCGATTTCAAGGAAGCCGAGGCGAAAGCGGTCTACGAGAAAATATATAACTCCCACGCCGCACTTCCATGTTCGAATATGCCACGCTTCGGCACGAATAAAGTCTTGACCATCGAGCAGATCAAGGATGCTGTGGCGCTCCTGATGAGCCCGGACAGTCCGGTCAACAAGGACTGACCGCTCTCGTGAATGTGCAGGCCGGCGCGACGAAGCGCCGGCCAAGTCCCATGGAGAGAAGCATGACGAGGTCCAGTACCAGCCGGCGCGGATTCATCGGTGCGCTCGCGCTTTCAGGGGCCGCGATCGGTGCATCGCGTGTTGTTGCTGCGCCAGCGAAGCTCAACCCGAGCGACGTCAAGAAGGATACCGATATCGCATGTCTCTATCATTGCGATTTCGGCGATGTCGGCCGCTTCTCGCAGATGCTGACCAACATGAACAATCACCTGTCGGCCTACGAGTTCGACTCGCTGCGGCTCAAACTCGTGATCGTCGCGCACGGTCCGGGCATCAAATTCTTCCTGTCCGACCGCAGCGGCACGCCGTGGGAAAAGGACCAGATCGACGACGATATCTTCAAGCGGTTTGTCGGCCTGACCAAGTTCGGCGTCGAGGCCTATCTGTGCGAGATCACCTACAAGCGCCAGAACGTCGACATGGCCAAGACCCGCGACGATCCGGCGATCAAGTTCGTCCCCTCGGGCGTTGCCACGGTGGGAGAATTGCAGGGCAAAGGCTTCGCTTATCTGAAGGTCGGCTGAGGCACAAGTTCAGCTGTTGGCCTTCAGATAGTCAATCAGGCTCGACTTCTCGTAGGCCCTGTCGGCGACGAACCGGAACATCGCAACGAACGGCTTCGGCTCCATATAGCCCTGCCAGCGCGCCACCTCGCGCGCCTGCGGCGCCTTCTGCGCCAGTCCGTCGGCACGCTCGGGGAAGAACTGGAAGGTCGGCGTCGAGCGGATGCCGTATTTGCGCGCAAACGCCTTTTCGGGCAGTCGCTCGCCGTCGAAATCGGTGACGTCGCGTGCGCCGATGATGTTGAGCTGCAACAGCTCGAACTTGTCCTTGATGAAGTTTTCGATGGCCGGGTCCGCGAGATTGACCTCGTGGATCCGCTTGCAATAGGGGCAGCCTTTCAGCTCCCACATGATCAGGAAACGCTTGCCCTTGTCGGCGGCCTCTTTGAGATCGTCGTTCAGATCGAGCAGGCTCTCCATGAACCACGGCTTGGTGTAGAGGCCGTCGTCATTGAGCTTCAGCCCGCTTGCCAAGGCGGGCAGCGCGGCCAGGGACGCCGCGGCGCCGCCAAGCAGACCGCGGCGCGAGAGACGGACCGGTCTATGTGGTATATTCATGATTTTGAAATTATATGCCGGAAAACGCCCGGCGCAAAGGACATCAGCGATGTGGATTTGGAAAGCCCTCTGCATTCTTGCCGCAACGGTCGCAGTGACCACCGGCGCCGCCGTGCCGGCGCTGTCGGCAGAGCTCGTGATGTATCGCAGGGCCGGCTGTCCGTATTGTCTGGCCTGGGACCGGGAGATCGGACCGGTCTATCCCAAGACCGAGATTGGCAAGACATTGCCGCTGCGGCAGGTGCATCTTGACCGCGGCAAGGACAGCTCGGTCGAATTGAAGAGCCCGATCATCTACACGCCGACCTTCGTGCTGGTCGAGGACGGCAAGGAAAAGGCGCGGATCGAGGGTTATCCGGGTGAATTCTTTTTTTGGGGCGTTTTGGAAAAGCTTTTGCTCTAGCGCCGCCGCAAATTGAAAGTTCCATCCCTTTCAAATACTTGCAGAATGGCGCATGTATTGTCGCACCCCGGATGGAGCGACCCGATGGCCACGGTCCTGGCTCGCAAGCCAAAAAAACCCGAATTCGACATCGACGATCTGATGAAGAACGCGCAGGCCGCGAGCGAATTGCTCAAGGCGCTCTCGCATGAGGCGCGGCTGGTTATCCTGTGTTTGCTGATCGATGGCGAGAAGTCCGTCACCGAGATCGAACAACTTCTGAACCTGCGCCAGCCGGCGGTGTCCCAGCAACTCGCGCGCCTGCGCGCCGACGATCTGGTCGAGACCCGGCGTGACGGCAAGAACATCTATTACTCGGTCGCGCGCCCTGAAGTCCGTCAGGTGATCGAGGCCCTGCACGCTGCATTCTGCGCTCCGAAGGTGTGACGATGTTTGACGATATTCCGCTCAACCTGCTGCGTTTCCTGCTCGGGCTTGGGCTCGGTGCATTTTTCGGTTTCGTTGCACGCCGCGGACGGTTCTGCACGCTCGGGGCCATCGAGGACTCGGTCTATGCCAGTGACACGCGCCGCCTGCGCAGCTGGCTGCTTGCGATCGCTGTCGCGATTGTCGGCGTGCACCTGCTGGAAGCCTATGGCGAGCTCGAAGTCGCCAAGTCGATCTATGTCGGATCGCGGCTGGAACTCGGCGCGCTGATCCTTGGCGGACTGATCTTCGGCTTCGGTATGGCACTGAACGGCACCTGCGGGATGGGCACGCTGCGCCAGATCGGCGGCGGCGACCTGCGTGCGGTTGTTGCGTTTCTGGTGATGGGTGTCGCCGCGATGATGACGATGCGCGGACTGACCGGCGTTGTCCGCGTGGCCGTAACCGATCCGCTCGCGGTCGATCTTGGCGCGTCCGCGACGCAACGCCTGCCCCTGCTTGCGGGCCTGAGCGGGCAGGGCGCAACCATTGCAGCGATTGCAGTCGGTGTGGCGATCGCGGCCTATGCCTTTGCCCATCGCGGCTTCCGCGCCACTCCGCGTTTTGCCGTCACCGGTTTTTTGATCGGCGCGGTCGTCGTGGCCGGCTGGTGGGCGACCGGCATCGTGGGCTACGATTCCTTCGATACCCGCCGCATCGAATCCTTCACCTTTGTCGGTCCCCTCGGCGAGACATTGCTGTATGGCATGCTGTCGACCGCGCTTTCGCTCGACTTCCCGATCGGCGCCGTTCTTGGTTTCGTGATCGGTGCTTTCGTTGCCGCAGCATCCGATGGGACATTTCGCTGGCAGATCCCGGCGAGCGCTGCGGAGTTCCGCCGGCGCGTCATCGGCGCCTTCATGATGGGCTTCGGCGGCATCACCGCACTGGGATGCACCATCGGACAAGGCGTAACCGGAGTGTCGACGCTGTCGGTCGGATCGATGATCGCGATCGTCTCGATCGTCGCGGGCGCGCGGCTCGGTCTCTACTGGGTGGTGGAGCGCGGGCAAGGCGCGCGCAAGGCCGCCATCGGTTCGCCGGTTCCGGCTGCGGCCGGCAATATGCGGATGACTCGCGTCAGCTGTACCGAGCCGTGATACAGCTTTTGCCGGCATTAATCATCCGCCTGCCGACATCCAGAATATAGCGCCGCGCGCCCCCGCGCGGCGTTGACACGTTGCTGCGGCTCACCAAGAATATCGAATAACGGCAGCGCGTGACCGCATTGCGGGACACGACTCTTGGCTGCGCGCTTGCGAAGCAGACATAATGATATATCGGGAGGAAGCGATGACCGACAAAACCACGCGCCCAAACACACGACAAAACACAAGACCTGGCATCGACCGGCGCACGCTCTTGAAATATTCGGCGGCGGGAAGCGCGGCGCTGGCATCGAGCGGCGTGTTCATGCCGGCGATTGCTCAGCAGAAGCCGATCAAGATCGGATTCGTGTCGCCGCAAACCGGACCGCTGGCCGCTTTTGCCGAGGCCGACAATTTTGTGCTCGGTCAGGTGCGCGAAGCCACCAAAGGCGGCCTTAAGGTCGGCAACGCAACCCGTCCGATCGAGATCGTGGTGCGCGACAGCCAGTCCAATCCGAACAGGGCCGCCGAAGTCGCCAAGGAACTCATCGTCCGCGACAAGATCGATCTGATGCTCGCCGCCAACACACCGGAAACCACCAATCCGGTGGCGACCCAGTGCGAGATCGAGGAAGTGGCCTGCGTCACCAACAATTGCCCATGGCAGCCATACTTCATCGGACGGCAGGCCAATCCGGGCGATCCGAAAAGCTGGAAGCCGTTCAACTACACCTATCACTATTTCTGGGGACTCGAAGACGTCATCGCCGTCTTCCTCAACATGTGGAACCAGCTCGACACCAACAAGATCGTCGGCGGCCTGTTCCCCAACGATGCCGACGGCAACGCCTGGGGCGACAAGGTCGTCGGCCTGCCCCCGGCGCTCGACAAGGCCGGGTTCAAGCTGTTCGATCCGGGCCGTTACCAGAACCTGACTGATAATTTCTCGGCGCAGATCGCGGCGTTCAAGGGCGCCAATGCCGAGATCCTCACCGGCGTGGTGTTGCCGCCGGACTTCACCACCTTCTGGAAACAGTCGATGCAGCAGGGCTTCCGCCCGAAGGCCGCCTCGGTCGGCAAGGCGCTCTTGTTCCCGGTCGCGCTGGAGGCGCTCGGCAAGGACGGTCATAACCTCTCGACCGAGGTCTGGTGGACACCAAATCATCCGTTCAAGTCGTCGTTGAACGGCATGAGCGCCAAGCAGCTTGGCGACGCCTATGAGCAGGCCTCCAAGAAACAATGGACCCAGCCGATCGGCTTCGTGCATTCGCTGTTCGAGGTCGGGCTGGACGTGCTCAAGCGCACGGCGGACATCGGCGATTCCAAATCGACGGTTGATGCGATCCAGAAGACCGACCTGCAGACCGTCGCCGGTCCGGTGAAATGGGACGGCAAGAACGTGCCGCCCTTCGCCGCCAAGAACATCGCCAAGACCCCGTTGGTCGGCGGTCAGTGGCGTATCAAGGACGGCAACAAGTTCGAGATCGTCGTCACCGATAACCGTACCGCGCCGGAGATTCCGACCGGCGGCAAGATGGAGCCGATCGGCTAAACCCCTGAACGCAGTTACATCTGCATTTCAGCGTGAGGCCGATCTGACGTGGATTGCGCATAAAGCAAGGGCCGGGATCATGCCCGGCCCTTGTCCTATCCGGCACAAGGTTGCGTATCGACACACATGCTTCTTGAACTGCAGGGCATCTCCAAATCGTTCGGCTCCGTTGTGGTCGCCGACAAGATCGACCTGTCGGTCGCGGCCGGGGAGGCGCTGGGCATCATCGGACCGAACGGTGCCGGAAAAACCTCGCTGTTCAACCTCATCGCAGGCGGCATTTCGCCGGCAGCCGGCAAGATCCTTCTCGACGGCAAGGACATCACGCGGGTACCGACGCACCGGCGCTGCGTCGCCGGAATCGGCCGCTCGTATCAGATCCCGCAGCCTTTCGAAAATCTGACCGTGTTCGAGAATCTGCTGGCCGGGGCGGTTTACGGACGCGACCAGAACGAGCGCGACGTGATCGACGCCTGCGGTCGCATCCTCGATCTCACGCATCTGTTGCCGCGCGCCAATGTGCCGGCCGGCCGGCTGACGCTGCTGGAGCGCAAGCGTCTGGAAATGGCACGAGCGCTGGCCACCGGACCGCGCCTTCTGCTGCTCGACGAGATCGCCGGCGGCCTGACCGAGGGCGAATGCTCCGAACTGGTCGAGACCATCCGCGGCATCCATGCCGACGGCACCACCATCGTCTGGATCGAGCATGTGGTGCATGCCTTGCTCGCCATCGTCGAGCGGCTGGTGGTGCTGAATTTCGGACGCAAGATTGCCGAAGGGCATCCGCGCACGGTGATGAACTCCCCCGAAGTGCGGCAGATCTATATGGGCATCGACGCGTAATGGCCCTTCTCGAAACCCGCGCGCTGAAATCATTCTACGGCGATTTTCAGGCGCTGTACGGTATCGACACCTATCTGGAGCAGAGCGAGACCGTGGCCATTATCGGCGCCAACGGTGCGGGTAAATCCACCTATCTGAAATCGATCGCCGGTCTGATCCGCAACGATGCGGACAGCGTGATGTTCGACGGGAGCGCGATCGGCGCGCTGCCTGCCGCACATGTCATGAAGCTCGGCATTTCGCTGGTGCCCGAGGGGCGGCGGTTGTTTCCCTCGCTCACGGTCGAGGAAAATCTCCTGATCGGCCGCTACGGCCGGCAAGCTCCCGGACCGTGGTCGCTTGAGGAAATCTACCGGCTGTTTCCGGTGCTGCGCGAACGCCGTAATGCCGCCAGCACCACCTTGTCGGGCGGCCAGCAGCAGATGGCGGCGATCGGGCGCGCGCTGATTTCCAATCCACGTCTGCTGCTTTGCGACGAGATCAGCCTGGGTTTGGCTCCGATCATCATCCGCGACATTTATGCGGCGCTGCCGCGCATCAAGGACAGCGGCACCAGCGTGATCATCGTCGAGCAGGATATCGTGCAGGCGCTGCAGGTCGCCGATCGCGTCTATTGCTTCCAGGAGGGACGGCTGTCGCTCGCCGGGCGCCCGGGAGAGCTGACGCGCGCGCAGATTCACAACGCCTATTTCGGATCGTGACGGTCATGGCGGAGTGGATCAACACCATCATCCAGGGCATCCTGCTCGGCGGGTTGTACGCATTATTCGCGGCGGGGCTGTCGCTGATTTTCGGCATCATGCGGCTGGTCAATCTGGCGCATGGCGATCTGATCGTGCTCGGCGCGTTCGTCATCCTCGCGATCGGCGCCGGGCTGGGGATCGATCCCTTTCTGGCGACGTTGTTTGCAATCCCGATCATGTTCGCGATCGGCTTCGGCCTTCAGCACGTCTTGCTGAACCGCACGCTCGGTCGCGATTTGCTGCCGCCGCTGCTCGTCACCTTCGGTCTGTCGATCATTATCCAGAACGGACTGCTGGAGACCTTCTCCGCGGACAGCCAGTTGCTTCGTGCCGGCGATATCGGCACGGCGTCGATTTCGCTCGGGGGAGGGGTGGCGTTCGGGGTGCTGCCGCTGCTCACCTTCCTGTCCGCGATCGGCGTGATCCTCGCCCTGAACTTTCTGTTCTATCGCACGCAGCTCGGCCGCGCCTTTCGCGCCACCTCCGACGACCTTGAGGTCGCCCAGGTGATGGGCATCGATCATGGCCGCATCTTCGCCATGGCGATGGGGATCGCCATGATCGTGGTGACGATTGCCGCGCTCTATCTCGGCATGCGCGCCAATTTCGATCCGACCATCGGTCCGGCGCGGCTGATCTATGCATTCGAGGCGGTGATTATCGGCGGGCTTGGCAGCCTGTGGGGCACGCTGATCGGCGGCATGATCATCGGGCTCGCCCAGACGATCGGCGCCGCCATCAACCCCGAATGGCAGATCCTCGCGGGTCACATCGCCTTCCTCATCGTCCTCGTTGTCAGGCCGCGCGGGCTGTTCCCGCGCGCCTTCGATTGAGGCCGTGCGATGGATCTGTTTTGGCAAGTCGCCAGCTGGCAGCAGCGCAAAGACACGGACCGGCGGCGAACCGGGGTCGAGCCGCTTTCATCCGCAAAGACCTATTCCAGCGAGGTCGGCGGCAGCTATGGGCGGGCGCTCGGCCTGCTGGCGGCGGGCGTCGTGGGTCTGCTGATCGTGCTGCCGGCCTTCGCGAGCCGCAATGCCATTCAGGATCTCATCTTTATCTTCTACATGCTGGCCCTGGCGCAATACTGGAACCTCCTGGCCGGCTATGCCGGCCTGGTCTCGGTCGGCCAGCAGGCCTTTGTCGGACTTGGCGCGTATCTGCTGTTCGCGCTGACGATCTTTCTGGATCTCGATCCGATCCTTGCCATCATTCTTGCGGGCGCGTTTGCGGGGTTGTGCGCCATCCCGACAGCCTTTGTCGTGTTCCGGCTGCGCGGCGCATACTTTGCCATCGGCACCTGGGTGATGGCCGAGGTCTATCGTTTGGTGCTCGCGCAGTTCAAGTCGCTTGGCGGCGGCACCGGAACCTCGCTGCCGCCTGCGGTCACCAATAATGTGTTCGGCATCGATTGGGTCAGGACCGCATTCGATGTGCGCACGCCAGCCGCGCGCGATATTGTCACCTACTGGATCGCGCTCGCACTCGTGGTGGGTACGGTTGCTGCGGTCTACTGGATCCTGCGGTCGCGGCGGGGCCTTGCGCTCGCGGCGATCCGCGACTCCGAGACCGCGGCCGAGGCCGTCGGCATCGATAATTTCCGGACCAAATTCTGGGTGTTCGTGTTCGCAGGCATCGGCACCGGCATGGTCGGCGCGCTGATCTATCTTCAGAAGGCACGCATTTCGCCGGATGCAGCCTTCTCCGTGCTCGACTGGACCGCTTATGTGATCTTCATTGTGGTGATCGGCGGTATCGGCACCATCGAAGGTCCGATCATTGGCGTCATCATCTTCTATCTGATGCAGACCTATCTCTCGAGCTACGGCACCTATTACCTCATCCTGCTCGGTGCGCTCGCCATCGTGATCATGCTGTTCGCGCCCAAGGGCATTTGGGGCTACGTCTCGGACCGATGGGGGCTGGTGCTGTTTCCGGTGCGCCGCACCCTGAAGGTCTCAGACAACGTGATCGATCAGCGCCGCAACGACGCTTAGCGCGACGAACTGGAAAAGACGAATTGCATGAAAACTCGGCGCATCGATCGCGGCGTTTTCTGAGGTGATGGTATTTAGTGACTGGCATCATGTCGACGTGACATGCCGACTTGGCGTTAGCGAATTCGGTTCGCTTGCAATCGTACCCTTTCACAACTAGCATGCGTAAATTGCAAGCCGCTGGCTTGTTGACCGCCACCGGCTGCGCGTCGGACCTGCTTCAGAAGCGGAGGGCTGGTTATGACAATTTATCGCAAAGTCAAAGGCGAGGAGCGAGCTGCACGTATGGCAGCGGCGGCGGATCAATCGGCCGGGCCAGGAATGCTGGATGCCCGCCGGGACAGGATGGCTGTGGCCGACACGTCCTACCAAAGCGATGCACTTGCCCAACTTATTGTCGATGCATGGGTCAACAAGAATAATTTCGGAACCAACCTGTTGAACGACAGGGCCTTTGTCAAAGCGGAATTGCAAAAGCGCGGAATTTTCCTCGAGAATCCAGTCGTTATCCGCGAGGATCAGTACTGGAGCGTCCAAGGATACACGCAGGATGACGACAACGAGGTTGTGTTTGTCTTGCCCGATGAAAAGCGTGTCGCGACAAACGCGCCCCAGCACAGCCTGCTTGAGACGGCGAAGCTTCTGATGGCCTGCGTGCCGAACGGCATTTAGTCCGTACATCCAACACAGTTCAGATCCGGCGGCTTTATCTTCACGGGAGCTTTGTTCGCGTCGCGCAAATATTCTTCCAGACACGGCTTCACGCGAGCACTCCGCAAGCAGGAGGTTCGGAATGGCACGGCCGATCACCGAATGGGTCGACGTCGACGGCGATGTTTCGATCATCGCGCGCGAGACCGGAGAAGTCTGGTTTTATAGGCCCGACGCGAAGGACAAGGGCGCTGATCCATTCGGAACACCGATGACGGGGCGCGGCTCGGCTGCAACGGCCGTCTCCCTGCTCGATGGGGCGATTCATCTCGGCTTCAGGCGGATCGAAACGACCCTTGCAACACCAAGTCCGACCATTGCGGGCTACGTGATGGCGCTGATCGGCGCTTATCACACCTCTGTCGACACAGCGAAAAACCTGCGGCGCGCCGGCCGGCGGTTCCAAGAGCTCGGCCGTCCCGATGTGACGGCCTACCTCGAAGAGCGTGCGCGCGAGGAAACCGGGCACGACCGGCTTGCACTCAAGGATCTCGGTGCGCTTGGTGTCCCCGCTGAACGGCTGGTTGCCAATCTCGTGCCCGAGGGCATCGCGCCGATGTGCAGGCATTTCGACGAGCTGTGCGCCGAGGACTATCCGATCGGCTGCGTCGGCTATTCCTACTGTCTGGAACGGATCGCGGCGCTGAAGCAGGCGGCCGATATCGAAAGCGTCAAGGCGATCTGCCCCGAGGGCGTGGATGCGACCCGCTTCCTGCGCAGCCACAGCGGTCTCGGCAGCGAAGCCGCGCATGTCGAAGAGACGATTGCGTTTGTGGCGGCGCTTCCCGCGGATGACCGGATCAAGGTCGTACGGGAGACCTATCAGTCTGCCGTGATCATGGCGAAGGGATACAATCGCGAATTGATGCGAACCGAGGCGGAAGTCATAGCGATACTGGAACGCGCGGCCGGCGAGCCGTTGGGCTTCGACACTGGGCGGCCGTTGATGCAGGCCGGGTCTCGGCCTGCAGTTTGACATCGCGCGGCCACGCGCATCCGTGGTTGCGCCAAATCGGACGGTGCAACGCCGGCGCGGTGCATCGCAGTCAATACTGTGCGCGAAAGGCGCCAAGTCTGCGTTGGGGTCCAACGTATGAGCCTCGCGCCGGGCTAAGCAATCCGTTGCATGCAGAACAACGGACACGATTATTTTTATCGGTTCGCTATGGCGATCATGCGATGATGGCTGGCATCCGGCTCGCGGGTGGGCCCGGACCGATCCGATCGCGTCATCACCCCGTTTCGCAGGCCGCAGACAGCGGGATCCAGACATTGCCGAAGTCAATCCATGACCTTGGGGAATGGCTGACTGAACACGGTCTCGGTCAGTACACGGCGTCGTTCATCGATCACAACATCGACTATACGCTTCTATCTGAATTGACCGAGGCCGATCTGGAACGGATCGGCATGTCGCTTGGACATCGGAAGTCGTTCTTGCGTGCTCTCAGGGCCGAAGTCAGCGGCAGAGACTCCGGCCATGGCGTTGCTGCGCTTCATGCCGCATCGGTTGCTGCCGCTGCGCCGTATCGTGAAGCCGAGCATCGGCACATCACGGTCATGTTCTGCGATCTCGTGGATTCGACCAAACTCTCCGAGACGATGGAGCCGGAGGACTTGCAGGTTCTGCTCGCGTCGTATCGCGAGGCCTGCAGCACCGCCATCCGTCGGTATGGCGGATGGGTCGCCCGCTACATGGGTGACGGAGTCATGGCTTTTTTCGGCTGGCCCCGCGCCCATGAAGACGATGCCATTCGTGCGGTTCATGCCGGCCTGGAGGCAATCTCGGCCATCTCTGGGATCGCAGGTCCGGCACAGCTTGCGGCCCGGGTCGGCGTGAGTTCCGGCCCGGTTGTGGTCGGCGAAGTCGGCGCAGGCGATGATTCGTCGGTGGATGCGGTCGGCGAGACCCCGAATATCGCCGCCAGGCTGCAAGCCATGGCCGCCCCAAACGCCATTGTGATTTCCGAAGCCACGCGAAAGCTGCTCGCGGGCGCCTTCGAGTACCAGGACATCGGCCGCCACGTACTCAAGGGCATTACGCGGCGCATTCAGGTCTATCGGGTGCTCGGCGCCAAATCGGTCGACAGCCGGTTCGACGCAGCGCATCCGGAGACGCTAACCCCGCTGGTTGGGCGCTCGACCGAACTGAATATGCTGTTCGACCGCTGGGCCAAGTCGAAGGAGGGCGATGGCCAGGTCATCTTGCTGTCGGGAATGCCCGGTGTCGGAAAATCGAGGCTCATTCACGAACTGAAAGTCCAGCTCCAGTCCGAACCGCATTTTCTTTTCAATCACCAATGCTCGCCCTATCACACCCAGAGCGCGTTCTTTCCGGTCATCGAGCAGATCGAGCGTTCGGCGCAGTTGCTGCCGCGCGAATCGGCCAGCGACAAGCTCAGGAAGCTGCAGGCTTATCTTCCCGGCACCGTCGGGGACGATCCGGATACTCTCGCACTGGTGGCAAATCTGGTGTCGATCTCAGGCGACCAGCAAAATCAGCTTGCGTCGCTCACGCCGCAACAGATCAAGAACAGAACCGTCACGGCCCTTGTGGATATCCTGCTGGGCTTCTCCGCGGAGCATCCGACGCTCTGCATTTTCGAGGATGTTCACTGGATCGATCCGTCGACATGGGAGCTGCTTGAGCTGGCGATCGGCCGTGTCGATCGCGCCCGCATCCTGCTCATCGTCTCATACCGCCCGGAATTCAGACCGAACTGGCTCACCCGCTCCAACGTCACCGTTCATTCCCTGACCCGCCTGTCGCGCAGTGAGGTCGCCGGAATGGTTGAGGCGATTGCGCTGCGGGAAAGCGTGCCGCTCCAGCCGGTCATGAACCAGATTATCGAGAAGGCGGACGGATTGCCGTTGTACATCGAGGAACTGACGAACAGCATTCTGTCCGCAATGCGCAGCCAGCCGTCGGCCGACGGCGCAGGTTATGCAAATCCAGCCGCCATCCTCAGGGTTCCGGACACGCTTTCCGATGCGTTGATGGAGCGTCTCGATCGCGTTCCGCAGGGACGCCGTCTCGCGCAAACCGCCGCGGTGATCGGCCGCGATTTCTCTCATGAACTGCTGGCCTTGGCGCTGCCGGTCGACGAGAACAGCCTGCACCTCACTCTCGCGCGCCTCGAAGAGGCCGATATCATCTATCGGTCGGGGGGATCGCCGCATCCGCTCTACGCGTTCAAGCACGCCTTGATGCGCGATGCGATCTACAACTCGCTCCTGAAAAGCAGCCGGCGCCAGATGCATTCCGAGATCGCGGAAATTCTGGAAAGCCGCTTTTCCGGAATCGTTGAGACGCAGCCGGAACTGCTTGCGCATCACTTCAGCGAAGCGGGAAATTATTTGAAGGCTGTTCGATTCTGGCATCTGTCCGGTCAGCGGGCGACCGCCCGGTCCGCCAATGTCGAGGCCATCTCGCATTTCAGGCGTGCGCTGGACGCGCTGGCGGGCTGCCCGGACACATCCGATCGCACCGCGCAGGAAATCAGTCTGCATCTGGCGCTCGGGATCCCGATGATCGCCGTCCGCGGCTATGCCGCGGAAGAAACGCGGGAGGTGTTTGCCCGCGCCCGCAGCCTGTGCCTGCAGCTGAACAAGCCCGGTGAATATTTTCAGGCGCTCTACGGGCTTTGGGGGCATGCCTGGATGAGCGGCAACAACGATCAGGCGCTGAGTATGGCGAAAGAATTCCTGATCAGGGCGGAGGGAACGTCGGACGCCGTGCCGCTCATGGTTGGTCATCGGGTTATGGGCAGTACGCTGCTGTCGATCGGAGAATTCGAGCAATCGAGACAGCATCTCGAAATGTCGATCGAGCTATCGCAACGCAAAGACCGCCAATCGCTCTACAGCCGCTATATGGTCGAACCCCAGACGGCATCCCTGTTGCTGCTGTCATGGGATCTGTGGATTTTGGGGTATCCCGAACAGGCGTTGTCGCGGGTGTCCAAGGCGCTCGAGCTGTCGCGGCAACTCGACCAGCCCTATAGCATCGCCTTCGCGCATTATATGACGTCCGTTGTCCATCTGCTGCGCGGCGAACCGCGTGCCGCGCTGGCCAGCGCCGAGACCAGCTTCGAGATTTCGCGGGAGCAGCGTTTTTCGCTGTATGTCCTGCTATCGAGAGTGTCGCGCGGCTACGCGCGCGGGGGGCTTGGCGAAACCGAACTGGCCAGATCCGAAATCAGGCTCGGCCTCGCGGAAATGCGCAAGGCCGGCGTACGGTATATGCTGCCGATGATGGACGAATGGCTCGCAGACATGACCGCAAGAAGCGGAGATCGCGAAGCGGCACTATCCATCATCGAAAGGGCTCTGGTCGGGCTGGACGAGGTGACGGGCCGGTCGTGGGAAGCGGAATTGCACCGGCAGCGGGCACAGATCCTTGCGACGCTTGGCGCGGCGCGCGCAGCCGAAGCCGAGGCAAGCTTCAAGAAGGCGGTTCAGATTGCCGAGCGGCAGGGCGCACGCTCGTTTGTGCTGCGGGCGGCGAGCGGACTTGCGGCGCTCCTGCATTCGCAGGGCCGCAGCGAGGAGGCGCGCCGGTGGATCGCACCGGTCTATGAGGGATTCCGCGAGGGTTACGATACCGAGGATTTGACGCGAGCCCGTGGCCTCCTGACGGCCTTGTCTGCCCAGGACAACCGCTGCAACGGCCGAAATGTGAGCGTGCGGGAATGATCAGGCGTCAGGCGATACGCGGGAAAGAAAATGGTTTCGGAAGCGGCGGCGAGTGCCCCGCAAGTCCGTCCTCCGCCACCATCGCCACCATCATGGGCGGGATTTGCCGGACTTTTCCGGCAAGCCGATTCGAGCGACGATGACGACCGAGCTGTCAGCGCACCAGATCCAGATTGCAGAGCGGCTCGCGTTTTTTCGCAATCACCCGATCTTTGGGATATTGGGGTCCGATCTTCTCGACAGGTTGCGATCGCACGCCCGCGTCCGCAATGTGGAACGTGGTGCCACCATCTTCTCCAAGGGCGATGCCGGGACGTGTCTGTTCGCGATTCTGGAGGGCCAGGTCAAAGTCATCTCATTCTCGTCCCGCGGCAAATATGCGGTTTTCAATGTTCTGAACACAGGAGACATTTTCGGTGAGATCGCGCTTCTGGACGGCGGTGAGCGGACGGCGGACGTCATCGCACTCACCGACTGTAAGCTCATCGTGATCGAGCGCCGCGATTTCCTGCCGCTGGTGCACAGCAGCCCGGACGTGGCGCAGCGGCTGATCGAAGTGCTGTGCGAGAGACTGCGCAATACCAGCCGGCAGGTCGAGGAGGTGATGTTCCTCGATCTGTCGGCGAAGCTCGCCAGGACGCTGCTGCGGCTTTGCGACAGTGCAGGCGGCAACCGGATTGCGCTGACTCAGAACGAGATCGCGCAGATCATCGGGGCGTCGCGGGAAAGCACCAACAAGCAGCTGCGCGACTGGGAAAATCTGAACTGGATCCGGCTCGAGCGCGGCGAGATCGTGCTCATGGATTTGCGATCGCTTGCGGCGGTCGCAGGCGCGACCTGACCCGTCATTTGAGCGCGCATATCCAGAAAAACATCGGCCCCATGAAGCCGCAGGTCCACCGCACGTCGGGGCTACCAGACCACGAGGCCGCAATCGATCGGCTCGGACAGGCACCGCTCGAGAATGTGACCCCGGCCATAACTGGGCGAATGGTATCCGTAATGCGGAGCAAATTGCACTTTCCGGTGAGCGTGATATCCGTCGCCGGTCTCGACGCTCAGTTCCGGGTGCGGCTGATGGGCGCTGGAGACGTACATGGCTGCGGCGGCGGCAAGCGCCGCGACGGCGGCCAATGTCAGCATGCTGTGACGAACCATGCCGGTATCCTCCCTGTTGCGGAGGGGTGACGACTTTTCAGCTGGAATTGACGTAGTTCGCCGGCCGCCGTGCCGATGTGAGGGGCGTCACATGCGCGGGCCTTCGGCCGTCACAGGGGCGTGAGGCTTTGTGGCGCGAGAGGATTGGCGGCGACGCCGTCCCCGGGGATGGTCGTCCCCGGCCATCTCGCCTGCTTCTGGCGGAAGGGGTGGGATTCGAACCCACGGTGAGCTTGCACCCACGGCGGTTTTCAAGACCGCTGCCTTAAACCACTCGGCCACCCTTCCATCCGGCTGTCTCTGAATGGGGGAAGGAGGGCGCCATTGCAAGCCGCAAACCGGGTTAGGGCTGCGTCCCGGGCTCGTAACAGGCGCGCATGGCGTGCAAGTGGCTTCGCATCGCGCGCACGTCGCCGACCACCTGACCGAAGGGAAAAACGCCATGGCCGGATGGAAAGCATGATGCAGATGACAAAGGCGAGAACGTTGGCGGCCACGGATGGCAGGCCCATGGCGCCCGACAGCCCGTGACCTGAGGCGACGACGGCCAGCGAGAACAGCAGCCAGATCGAAGCCGGATAGACACCCGAGACAAATCTTCAGGAGCGCGGCCATCTCGCACGTCTCCTGTTTACGGTATCATTGTACAAAATTCCGGTGCCGGATACCATGCGCTCAGGCCGCGTTAACCATCTGATTAGCCCGGGCATTTGCGTGGCGCACGGGTCACGCTATGGTGAATCCGGGGAGGGGCTTGCGGCCCCTGAGATGCGTTGGGGACGGGATGCCGTCGTTTCGGGGGAATGGTGCGATTCGGGCCGCGGCCGCAATGGCCGCAGCGCTTGCACTCGCGAGCTGCGCTTCGTCCGACAAATTCGCCCGCAAGGTCGATCCGAAATACGGCGTTGCGTCGAGCCCGCGTGTGGTCGAGATGGGCGAGCGGGTTCCGAAGGGCGGCGGCGTCTACCGGGTCGGCAAGCCCTATGTCGTGGCCGGCCGAACTTACATTCCCGAAGAGAATACCAGCTACCGGTCGGAGGGGCTTGCGTCCTGGTATGGCCGCGATTTCCACGGGCGGCTGACGGCGAATGGCGAGGTCTTCGACATGGAATCGATCTCCGCCGCGCATCCGACGCTGCCGATGCCGTCCTATGTCCGCGTCACCAATCTCGCCAACAAGCGCTCGCTGATCGTCCGGGTCAACGATCGCGGGCCCTTCCATGGCAACCGGGTGATCGATCTCTCGCACAGAAGCGCACAATTGCTTGGCTTCAAGGACAGTGGCGTCGCCCGGGTCCGGGTCGAATATATCGGCCGCGCCGCACTCGAGGGCTCGGATGACCGCCGGCTCGTGGCAACACTGCGGCATGGTGAGCCAGCGCCGGCGCCGGTCGTTGTAGCCGCCGCCGGCAACGCGCCGATCGCATTGCCGCAAACCCCGCGCGGTATCCCGGTTGGCGGCCCGGTTCCGGTTCCGCCGGGGCGGCCCTACAATCTCGGCGAGCCGGTTTCGCCGGGCCTGACCGCGATGACCGCGGCGTCCCGGTCGCAGCGCTCCTCACTTCATGCGGTTCCCGACGCGGGCGGCATGCGCTATGATGCGCGCGCCGGTTTCATTAGCGGACGCGGTCTTTACTAGCGCGTTGCCGGCTTCATCCTTGGGGGCGTCGCTCGCGCGATGTTCGCGCCTAACGTGGTATTGTCCGTCCGATGTCGAGATTGGCCTTCCGCGCCCTTGCCGCCGCCGTCGGCTTTGCTGTCGTTGCAGGATACGCTGGTGCGATTGCCGCACCCGCAACCATCGCCGGCGGCAAGACCAAGGACGATGGATTTCAGACCGCAGCACCAACTGCAATCCTGATCGAATACGAATCCGGCACGGTGCTGTTCGAAAAGAACGCCGACATGCTGGTCCCGCCGGCCAGCCTTGCAAAGCTGATGACCGCGGAAACGGTCTTCAACGAGATCAAGGAAGGCAATGTCAAGCTGGACGAGGAATTCGTCATCAGCGAGAATGCGTGGCGCAGGGGCGGCGCGCCGTCCGGCGGTTCGACCATGTTCGCGCCGATCCACAGTCGCATCACCGTCTCCGACCTGTTGCACGGCGCCATCATCCAGTCGGGCAACGATGCCTGTATCGCGCTGGCGGAAGGTATCGCCGGCAACGAGGACGCCTTTGCGCGGATGATGAACAGCCGCGCGCGCGAACTCGGATTGACGCAATCCAACTTCACCAATTCCACCGGGCTGCCCGACCCCGATCAGCGCGTCACCGTGCGCGAGCTCGCAAAACTCGCGCGTCACATCATTCAGACCTATCCGGAATTCTACAAACTCTATGCCGAGCGCGAATTCACCTGGAACAAGATCCGGCAGTTGAACCGCAACCCGCTTTTCGCGATGAATATCGGCGCCGACGGGCTCAAGACCGGCTTCACCAAGGAAGCGGGCTACGGACTGGTGGGCTCTGCGGTGCAGAACGATCTGCGCCTGATCGTGGTGGTGAACGGACTGAAGACGGCAAATGAGCGCGCCGACGAGGCGCGTCGCCTGTTGAACTTCGGCTTCAACGGATTCGAATCGCGCGTGCTGTTCGAGCAAGGGCAGAAAGTCGGCGATGCCCGTGTGTTCGGCGGCGAGCAGCGCTATGTCGGGCTGGAAGCGCGCGACAACAAGCCGATCCGGCTCATGGTGCCCAAGAACACCACGGAGAGGATCATCGCGCGCGTGGTTTATCAGGGGCCGCTGCAGGTTCCGGTCGAGAAGGGGCAACCGGTCGGCGTCCTGAAGGTCTGGCGCGGCGAGAATGTCGCGCTGGAAGTGCCGCTGCAGACGGCGGAGGCGGTGACCGGCGGCCCGCTGCATCGCCGCGCCATGGACGCGCTCGCGGAATTGTTCGGCGGCTGGTTCCGCGCCGGGCTGGAGAAACTGTGACGGCGGCCGCTCGGCGGCAGAGATGAGGCATGCGCGGCAAGTTCATCACCTTTGAGGGCGGCGAGGGGACCGGCAAGTCGACCCAGGCGCAGGCGCTTGCGGAGCGGCTGACCTCGCTCGGGCTTTCCGTGACGGTCACCCGTGAGCCCGGCGGTTCGCCCGGCGCCGAGGTGATCCGTCATGTGCTGCTCTCCGGCGCGGCAAAGCCGCTCGGTCCCGAGGCCGAAGCAATGCTGTTTGCGGCGGCGCGCGAGGATCACATCGCGCACACCATCAGGCCCGCGCTCGACCGCGGCCGCTGGGTCATCTGCGATCGTTTTGCCGACTCGACCCGCGTCTATCAGGGCGTGCTCGGCCACGTCGATCCACGGCTCATCAAGCGTCTGGAGAAGATCACCGTGGGCGACACCCGGCCCCACCTCACCGTCATCCTTGATGCGCCGGCGGAAACCGGCCTTGCGCGCGCGCATGCGCGGCGCGGCCATGCCGATGCCGACCGCTTCGAAAGCGAGGATCTGGCGTTTCACGAAAGGCTGCGCGAGGCCTATCGCCAGCTGGCCGCGGGCGAACCGGAGCGCTGCGTGCTGATCGATGCGGCCGGTACTCCGGAACAGGTGAGCGAGCGGATTTGGTCGGCGGTCGTGCGCAGGCTCGACCCCGCAACAGCGCCGCTTGCGATCCAGGACGCCCGCTGATGGCGCGCGCTGCATCCGCGGCCGCGGACGACGACGGCATCGCGCATCCGCGGCAAACCGCCGTGCTGTTCGGCCATGACGGCGCCGAGCGTACGCTGCTCGACGCCTATCGGTCGGGGCGCATCCCGCATGCCTGGCTGATCGGGGGAGCGCCCGGCATCGGCAAGGCGACGCTTGCGTTCCGGATGGCGCGATTCGTGTTCGCCCATCCCGATCCGGCGGCGCCGGCCGTGCAGGACGCGGCATCGCTGTCGGTCGCAGCCGATCATCCCGCCGCCGGGCTGATCGCGGCACGTTCCCATCCGGACCTGCTGGTGCTCGAGCGGACCCTGTCAGAGACCGGCAAGCTGCGCACCGTGATCCGCGTCGACGATGCCCGCAAGGTCGCAACGTTTCTCGGCGCGACCGCAGGCTTCGGCGGCTGGCGTGTGGTCATCGTGGATGCGGTTGACGATCTCAATGCCGAAAGCGCCAATGCGCTGCTGAAGGGCCTCGAAGAGCCGCCGGCCCGGACGCTGTTTCTCCTCGTCAGTCATGCCCCCGGCGCGGTGCTGCCGACCATCCGGTCGCGCTGCCACCGGCTGATGCTGCGTCCGCTCGCGCCCGATGCGCTGACCAAGGCGCTTGCCGCGGCGACCGGGGAGGCGCCCGATCCCGCCATCGTCGCCGCAGCCGAAGGCAGCGTGAGCCGGGCCCTGTCGCTCTCGGAGGGGCCGGCCTTCAAGCTTCGTCAGCAGACCATGGACTTGCTGGCAAGGCTGCCGGCGCTCGACATGCGCGAGCTTCACGCGCTTGCCGACAGTCTCGCCCAGTCCGATGCGCGGGTCTTCGAGATTGTGCTTGATGCGGTCAATGACTGGCTCTCGGCGCGGCTTGCTGCGACGGTTCAGGCCAAGGCCCAAGCCGATAGCGCCAAAGCAGTGCAGATCGCCGGGATTTGGGATGAACTGAACCTCGCGGCCCGCGATACCGATACCTATAATCTGGATCGCAAGCCCTTGATCTTCAGAACCTTCGGCCGCCTTGCCGACGCAGCGCGCGGCTGATAGCTCTCGCGTCGAAAATCCGACCGGCCGCGCCTGCGCCGCGGCCATTCCTGTGTGCAACCGCATCCCGTGACGGCTGAGTGACCATGGCGAAGAAAACCAAATCGAAACACGCCAAGCGGGCGACGACATCGGCCGCTGCGCGCAAGGTCAGGCGTTCGCGGAACGGCGCAGCGAAACGGAAGAGGCCGGTCAAAAAGACATCGGCCAGGAAAAAAGCAGTCAGGAAAACGAAAAAGCCTGCCGCCGGGAAACGGAAAAAAGCGGTCACGAAAAACCAGCAACGGACTGCCGCGAAGAAGAAGGCTTCAGCGCGCAAAGCGCCGTCCGCAAGGAAAACGAAGCAATCGTCCAAGACCGCCACGAGGGCCAAGAGCACCAAGACCGCCAAGAGGGCCAAGACCGCAGCACTGTCCGCCGCAACACCGGGCACGCTCACAGTCGCTCCGATACCGGCGCCCGTCACCGCCGAGACCAAGCCGCCCGTTAGGACGCCGGCAAAGCCGCCCGCCGCGCCACCCGCAAAGCCCCGCGCGAAGCTTCCGCCGGCGCCGCAACTGGCCGTTCGTCCGCAGGTAACGGACGCGCCGGCGCGTCGCAGCTTCTACATCACCACCGCGATTTCCTATCCGAACGGCGTGCCGCATATCGGCCATGCCTATGAGGCGATCGCCACCGACGCGATTGCGCGCTTCATGCGGCTCGACGGTTACGACGTCTTCTTCCTCACCGGCACCGACGAGCACGGTCAGAAAATCCAGCAGACCGCGGTCAAGGAGGGCCTGAGCCCGCGCGATCTGGTCGACCGCAACGCGCAGCGTTTCCGCGAGATGGTGGCGCGGATGAACTGCTCGAACGACGACTTCATCCGCACCACGGAAGCGCGCCATCACGCCGCCTCGCGGGCGATCTGGGAGCGGATGGAGGCCAACGGCGATATCTATCTTGCGAAATATGCCGGCTGGTATTCGGTGCGCGACGAACGCTATTTCGCCGAGGACGAGACGCGCCTGAACGAGCAGGGCGCGCGCGTTGCAGTGGAAACCGGCACGCCGGTCGATTGGGTCGAGGAGGAGAGCTATTTCTTCCGTCTCTCCGCCTATCAGGACAAGCTGCTCGCACTTTACGCCGAGCATCCGGATTTCGTACTGCCGAAGGAGCGTCTCAACGAAGTCGCGAGTTTCGTGAAGGGCGGCCTGCAGGATCTGTCGATCTCGCGCACCACCTTCGATTGGGGCGTGCGCGTGCCCGGCAACGACAAGCACATCATGTATGTGTGGGTCGATGCGCTGACCAATTACATCACCGCGGTCGGCTATCCCGATGTCGGCAGCGCGACCTTCCGCAAATACTGGCCGGCCGACCTCCACGTCATCGGCAAGGACATCGTGCGCTTCCATGCCGTCTATTGGCCTGCCTTCCTGATGTCGGCGGGCGTTGCGGTGCCGCGCCGCATTTTCAGCCACGGCTTTCTGTTCAACCGCGGCGAGAAAATGTCGAAGTCGGTCGGCAATGTGATCGATCCGTTTGCGCTGGCCGACGCCTATGGCGTCGATCAACTGCGCTATTTCTTCCTGCGCGAGGTGCCGTTCGGCCAGGACGGCAATTACAGCCACGAGGCGATCGTGACGCGCATCAATGCGGAGCTTGCGAACGATCTCGGCAATCTGGCGCAACGCTCGCTGTCGATGGTTGCAAAGCAGCTCGGCGGCGTCATGCCTGCGCCGGGCGGCTTCTCGGAGGCCGACCGGACCATCCTTGAATCGGCCGATGCGATGATCGAGGGCGCACGCGAGGCGATGAAGACGCAGGCGCTGCATCAGGTGCTGAATCAGATCTGGGCCGTGGTCGCCGACGCCAATCGCTATTTTGCCGGTGAGGCGCCATGGGCGCTCGCCAAGACCGATCCGGCGCGGCAGGCGACTGTGCTCTATGTCACCGCCGAGGTGATCCGGCAGGTTGCGATTCTGGCGCAACCCTTCATTCCGCAATCGGCGGGCAAGCTGCTCGATCTTCTGGCCGTGCCCGAAGGCGAACGCGATTTTGCGCGGCTCGGCGGAACGCACCGGCTTGCGTCCGGCGTCAGCCTGCCGGCGCCGGTCGGGGTTTTCCCGCGCTATGTCGAAGCCGAGGCCGGCAATCCATGAGCGTCTTGGCGACCGGCAATCTCAGGATGGGCACTGGGTTCGGACATGGCGCTGCTGTATGAAAATCGCGGGCGCGCCAAGCGCGCGCGGTTCAGCATTCTGGCGGCCGTGGTCTGGTCGGTGGGATGGTTCTACTGGGCGAATGTGCTGCGCAGCGGCGGCACCCGGCCGGCAGCGGTGCTGATCGTCGTCATCGTTGGCCTGTTGCCGCTGGTTGCGCTCTATTTCTACGGCAATGTCTATGTGGTCCGGCTGGTCCGGAACGGCGACATGCTGGACGTCACCACGCTCGGCCTGTTCGGGCCGAAAGAGGTCCGTCTTCCGCTGTCGCAGGTGCTCGAAGTGGCGCGGCCCGAGGCCGGCGGCATGACCATCCGGGTTGCCGGACGGCGGACGCCCTTCATCCTTGATCTGCAGGCCGAGCATAGCGACGTGAAGGCGATCGCTGCGCTTGCCGATCGCCGCGCGGCGTCATAGGTGCGGCCCGCGATGCTCGTCGACAGCCATTGCCATCTCGATTTTCCGGACCTCGCCGCCGATCTCGACGGCGTGGTCGCCCGCGCGCGCGCTGCCGGCATCGGCCGCATTGTGACGATCTCCACCCGGGTGCGCCGGCTGGCCGACCTGCTCGCCATCGCCGAGCGCTACGACGATGTGTTCTGTTCGGTCGGCACCCATCCGCATCATGCGCATGAGGAAATCGATATCTCCACCGCGGATCTTGTCGCCAAGGCCGCGCATCCCAAAGTCGTGGCGATCGGCGAAGCCGGCCTCGATTATTTCTACGACACGTCGCCGCGCCTGGCGCAGGAACAGGGTTTCCGCACGCATATCGCGGCGGCGCGCCAGACCGGGCTGCCGCTGGTTATCCATGCGCGCGATGCCGATGACGACGTCGCGCGCATTCTGGAGGAGGAGATGGGGAAGGGGGCCTTCCCCGCCGTGCTGCATTGCTACACCGGCGCCCAAGACCTCGCCCGCCGCGCCATCGCGCTCGGGCTCTATATCTCCTTCACCGGCATTCTGACCTTCAAGACCTCGCAGGGCTTGCGCGACATCGCGGCCTCGCTGCCGGCCGACCGGATCATGGTCGAGACCGATGCGCCGTATCTCGCGCCCGGCAAATATCGCGGCAAGCGCAACGAGCCGGCTTATGTGGTCGAGACCGCCAAGGTGCTGGCGCAGACGCGCGGCGTTTCGCCGGAGCAAATCGCGGAACAGACGACGGAGAATTTCTTCCGTCTGTTCAACAAGGTCCCGCGCAACATCTCAGCCGCCGCATGAGCTTTTTCGTCACATGAGCCTGAGCGTCGCATGAGCCTGACCGTCACCATTCTGGGATGCGGATCGTCGGGCGGCGTGCCGCGTCCGGCGCTCGGCTGGGGCGCGTGCAATCCGGACAATCCGAAAAACCGGCGGCGGCGCTGTTCGATCCTGGTTGAACAGACCGGACCCGGCGGCACGACCTGTGTGCTGGTCGATACCTCGCCGGATTTGCGCGAGCAGTTGCTGGACGCCGAGGTCGCGAAACTCGACGCCGTCCTGTTCACGCACGAGCATGCCGACCACACCCACGGCATCGACGATCTGCGCGGGTTCTTCATCAGGCACCGGCGCCGCATCGATGTCTATCTCGATGAGCCGACGTCGCGTGCGCTGCATGCCCGGTTCGGCTATTGCTTCATGACGCCGCCCGGCAGTGCTTATCCGCCGATCCTTGCCGAGCACCGGATCGTGCCGGGCCAGCCTGTCGTCATCGATGGCGATGGCGGCGCCGTCACCGCGCTGCCGGTGCTGCTGGACCATGGCGACATTCCGTGTCTGGGCTTCCGCTTTGGCGCAATCGCGTATACGGCGGATCTGGTCGGCATGCCCGACGACAGCGCGCAGGCGCTGACCGGGCTCGATGTCTGGATCGTCGACGCGCTGCGCCATACGCCGCATCCGAGCCATTTCTCGCTGTCGGACGCGCTGGACTGGATCGGCCGTCTCAAGCCCAAAAGGGCGATCCTGACCAACATGCATACCGATCTCGATTACGACGCGCTGCGCGACGCCTTGCCGCCGCATGTCGAGCCGGCCTTCGACGGGATGCGAATCGTCGCCTGAGCGGACGGAGGCGGCGTGGACGATGGTTGAGAAGTCGGGCCGATCCGCCGGATTTGGCGCAAGATGTTGTGCCGGCTCGGTGAGCCAAGTCGGAATCGGCCCGAAACATCCGATCAAAAATAGGCGACGTTACACTTGACATGCGAATTACAAGATATTGATGGGCCTAGGCTTTTTTGGCTAGGTGCTCTTGCGACGCTTGGACTTGCCGACGACGCGCTTGAAGGCACGCTCAAACGCCCCCGGATCGTTGGAAGCGCCTACCTCGCGGGCCATCTCAATGAACCGCCTGTGACGCTCAGCGTCAGTCAGGGGCGTGTCGGCCTTCGCAGATCGAGGCCGGGATTTTTTGCCGCTGGCTTGCATATCGTGAGTTTGTGTCCTCCGACGTTGCCTGAAAGCCCTATGAGTCCGATGGACTTAGAATCGCTGCCGCCATCATCGAATGTGTGAAACTCCGCCGCCCGATACAAGATGGCGGTCGCCAGATGTATGGCGTCGGGGGTCGTGAGCTTTTTGCCGCCGTACTCTTGCGCCCGCACCGTGTAGTAGTCGCGTATGTCATGGGCCAGATCGGCAACTTTGATGTCCACGCTGATACGATGGACGCGTTTCATCATATCCTTAAACAGTCGGTCCAAACCGACAGGTAGCTTGCTCTCCAGACATTCGACCAACGTAATAGCCGATGTAATGATTTTGCATTCGCGGCGTTTGGCTCTAGCAATGACCTCACGAACGCCATCCATCTCCCCGGACGGACGTTGTTCGTCCTTGATCCATGCGAGAAATAGACACGTATCCCAATAATACGCTGGATCAGCGCCAGCCATCGCGAAGCTCCCGAACGAACGCTTCGCTGCTAAGCGCCCCCGTCGCGTCTGGGGCGCGTCCGCGTAGGTCATCCCAGTCCGGCAATTCAGAAGCCGGCGGGAAAACATCTATCTGAGAAACAGCTACCTGGTGCGCAAAACTCGCGCCGATACGATAGTGGAGCATTCCGGAAATCTCGACGCGCCGGCCGACCGCAGCAACCGCGTCGTCATAGAGTTTTGGCGGGAATTTGCAGGTGACCTTTTTCGGGCCAATCTCGGGATAGATGTGAAAAATGTTCGCGCCATGATGCAGGTTGATTTGCTCTAGCATCCCCTCAATAGAGCCTTCGCATTCCTCATCAACCGCTAAGGCGCGATCTACCTTGCTCCCTACAGTCTCAGTTAGTTCAAAGGTGCGATCTCGGAAGACAAGGGCGGCACTCTTGACCGTCTTGCCAACGGGGCGCGTGAGTCCGCGAATGTCCTCCAACAAGTCGGCATCCACGCCGCTGAGATCATCGCCATTGGCCAGCGCCTCGGTCACGCGCTCAAGGCGCGTCAAGATCGCGGGAACGACATACGGACGGTTCGGAAGCGCCTGCGGTTCTAGGACAACTTTGATCGGGCTCCGGTAGGAAAGCTCCGCGATCCGCAAAACGGTCGCGGGCTTCCCCTCGCTTAAACCCCGATCCACTTGCGTGATAGCGGCGCTGAGGCTTTGAAGTTGAGAAAGGAACACGCCCAACCGAACTTGCCCTTCATCTTCGGGCAAGCCTTCGATTATCAACGTGATCCTGTCTTCTTCGGCCATGACCTTCAACACGATACGAAAGCCGCTTCGTAGGGATTCTACTCTGCGAATGAGTCCCGGTACATAAGCCTTTTCCCGACCACGCCTTGCAGTGCGATTTCCGCGCGGCGAGTGTCATTGATGCCAAGGCGCTCGCGCGTGTTCTGCCGGAAATCGAACTCGGCCAGATAGCGGTCAAGATGGAATAAGGGTCCGTATGTCAAGTGTAACGTCGCCCAAAACTATTCCATAATATGTCTTATGCGAATCGAGCCGTGCGGTCAGACAAGGCCGGCCCGTAACGTGCCCGCCCGGGCGGTATGTGCCCGCCTGGGCCACATGGGCCCGCCTGGGGATGATGACGTGAAACCGCTTGTGCCGGAGCGCACCGCCTTGCCACATCGCAGGCCATGACCGCGCCCCTCAAGCCCTCCCGCGATATCGCCCGCCTGATCGAGATCATGGCTGCGCTCCGGACGCCGCAGACCGGTTGCCCGTGGGATCTGAAACAGGATTTCGCGAGCATCGCGCCATACACCATCGAGGAAGCGCACGAGGTTGCCGACGCCATCGCGCGCGGCGACCTCGACGACCTCAAGGACGAACTCGGCGATCTCCTGCTGCAGGTCGTCTTCCATGCGCGCATGGCGCAGGAGCAAGGCGCCTTCGCATTTGACGACGTGGTCCTGGCAATCAACGAGAAGCTGATCCGGCGTCATCCGCATGTCTTCGGGGACACCGCGCGCCTGACGCCGGATGAGGTCAAGGGGCTCTGGGACCGCATCAAGACCGAAGAGAAGGCCGAGCGCCTTCGGCGGCGCGGCCCGGATCGGCACCGGCACGAGGAGGCGGGCGCCCTCGCCGGCATTCCGTCCGGTCTGCCGCCGCTGATGCGCGCCCTCAAGTTGCAGCAGAAAGCCTCCAGAGTTGGGTTCGACTGGAACGACCCCAAGGCCGTGCTGGCGAAGATCCGCGAGGAAGCCGACGAGATCGAAGCGGCGCTGGACCATGGCGATCGCGACGCCGCGTCCGACGAGATCGGCGATCTGTTCTTTGCGCTGGTCAATCTGGCGCGGCATCTCGACCTCGATCCGGATGCGGCCTTGCGCGGCACCAATATCAAATTCGAGCGCAGATTTGCTGCGATCGAGGCTGCCCTCGCCCGCATCGGCAAGACGCCTGCGGACGCGACGCTCGCCGAAATGGATGCGCTGTGGGACGAGGCCAAGGCGGCCGAGCGCGCGGAGCTCGGTCAGGAGACGGGTTCGGCGCCGGGGAAACGCGCCCGGACCTGAGGCGCCTTGGCCGGGTCGGCGCGCACGACAATGGCGAGCCTGCCGTCGTCGCGCAGTGATTTTCCAATCACCTCGGTGTTGCGGTGAAGCCAGGACAGGCCGGCGCCGTCGGAGCCCTCGAGCACCAGCTCCATGGCGATGCGCGACTCCGCCAGCCGGTCCTCGATGGCAGCCAGCAGCCGGTCGACGCCCTCGCCCGTGAGCGCGGAAACCAGCACGGGATGATGGTCCGGCGCGGTCCGCGCTGCGGCATTCTCGACGCGCAGGCGCGCCTCGGGATCGAGCGCATCGACCTTGTTCCAGACCTCGATGACCCGGTTCCGTCTTGCCTCGTCGATACCGAGCGCCTTCAGCACGTCCTCGACATCCTGCATCTGCGCTTCGGTATCGTCATGGGCGATGTCGCGCACATGCAAGATCACGTCAGCTTGCGTCACCTCTTCCAGCGTCGCCCGAAACGCCGCAACCAGCATGGTCGGCAGATCGGAGATAAAGCCCACCGTGTCCGACAGGATCACCCGCGTGCCGTGCGGCAGGTCGATGGCGCGCAAGGTCGGGTCGAGCGTTGCGAACAGCATGTCGGCCTCGAGCACCTTGGCCCGCGTCATGCGGTTGAACAGCGTCGACTTGCCGGCATTGGTGTAGCCGACCAAGGCCGCGACCGGGAACGGCACCCGCGCCCTGCCCGCACGGTGCAGCTTGCGCCGCTTCTTGACCTTTTCCAGTTCGGCCTCGATGCGCGCGATGCGCTCCTCGATGACACGGCGGTCGGCCTCGATCTGGGTCTCGCCCGGTCCGCCGAGAAAGCCGAAGCCGCCGCGCTGGCGTTCAAGATGGGTCCAGGAGCGGACCAGGCGGCTTTTCTGGTAGGTGAGATGCGCAAGCTCGACCTGGAGCACGCCTTCTTTCGTCTGCGCCCGCTTGCCGAAAATCTCCAGGATCAGACCGGTGCGATCCAGCACCTTGGCGCCCCATTCCTTTTCCAGATTGCGCTGCTGCACCGGTGACAGCGCGCAATCCATCACCACCAGGCCGATCTCCTTGGCCTTGATGACGCCGGCAAGTTCTTCGACCTTGCCTTTGCCGATATAGGTTGCCGGCCGGACGTCGGAGAGCAGCACGATCCCGGTCTCCACCACATCGAGATCAATGGCGAGAGCGAGACCGGCGGCTTCAGCGAGCCTTGCCTCAGGCGAGCGAACGGTGCCAGCGCCGCCTGGCTTGGTGTGGCGCAGATAGGGGCCGACCACCAGCGCGCGGCCGGTCGAGGCAACGGGCCCGCCGGGGTTCCGGCGGCTGCGAACGGCGTCTCGGCGGCGCGGCTCCAATTAGCCTTTTTCTCCGGCGCCGTCCTCGGCACCCTCGAAGAGCTGGATCGGGTGCCCCGGCATGATGGTGGAAATCGCGTGTTTGTAGACAAGCTGCGAATGCCCGTCCCGCCGCAGCAAGACACAGAAATTGTCAAACCACGTCACGACGCCCTGCAGCTTCACCCCATTCACCAGGAAGATCGTGAGCGGGATTTTGGCCTTGCGGACGTGATTGAGAAACGTGTCCTGGAGGTTTTGTGTTCGTTCGGCAGCCATCGCCGTTCGTTCCATTTTCTTGCCCGCGGACCCCTGACCCGTGGGACGTTATTGCCAAGTCTCATCGTCCCTCGTTCGTGTCACCCACGAGGACTTGGGGCAGCGTATTAGATGGCACGGCCGGACCCTGTGCAAGCCCAACATCCCGCCCTTTATCTCCCCCAAAGGGACAAATCGTCACGATTCTTCGGCAAAGCGGTGGAAATCGGCGCGCAATGCGGTCGCGATCAGACCGGGCGCTCCATTGCCGACCGCGCGGCCGTCGATTCGGACCACCGGCATGACGGTCTGACTGGCCGAGGTGATGAAGGCCTCCCGCGCCGCCATTGCCTCTGCGACGGTGAAGGACCGCTCGACCAGGGTCAGGTCGTGCGCCCGCAGGACGTCGAGCAGGACGGTCCGGGTGATGCCCCGCAGGATGCTGTGGTCGGCCGGCCGGGTCACCACCTCATTGTCCGCCGTCACGATCCAGGCATTGGAGGACGCGCCCTCCGTCACCGTGCCGTCGGCGGCCACGAACCAGGCCTCCCGCGCCCCCTGCTCGCGCGCCGCTTGCTTGGCCAGCACGTTCGGCAACAATGCGATCGACTTGATGTCGACACGCTCCCAGCGGTTGTCGGGCACCGTGATGACGGCGATGCCGCCGGTTGCGAACGCTTCGGTCCTGGCCGGATCGATCCGGCTCGCCGTCACCACCAGCGCGGGGCGCGTCCCGGCCGGGGGAAAGGGATGATCGCGCTTCGCCACGCCGCGGGTGATCTGAAGATAGACGATGCCGTTGCGCACAGCATTGCGCCGCACCACTTCATGGAGGACCACATCGAGCGCGCGCAGCGGCATCGGCATTGCGATCCGCAATTCGGACAGCGAGCGCTGAAGACGTTCCATGTGGCGGCGCTGATCGATCAGCCGGCCCGCCCTCACCTCGCAGACCTCATAGACGCCATCGGCAAACTGATAGCCGCGATCCTCAACGTGAACGGCGGCGGCACGATGCGGCAGGTAGCGTCCGTTCACATAAGCGATGCGCGGCACAGCGGATCCTTGGAAAGCGCGGGCATGCGACAAGCGGCGCGGCGATTTTAGCCGATTCCCAGCGCCTTCAGCTTGCGGTGCAGCGCGGACCGTTCCATGCCGACGAATTCGGCGGTGCGCGAGATATTGCCGCCGAACCGGCTGATCTGCGCCACCAGATATTCACGCTCGAACATTTCCCGGGCCTCGCGCAGCGGCAGGCTCATGAGCTGCTCGCCGCCATTGCCGTTCGGCATCGACGGCACCATCGAGCCGACATCCTGCGGCAGCATATTGGCGCTGATGACCGCATTGGGATCGCCGCCCGCCAGGATCATCAGCCGTTCGACATTGTTGCGCAGCTGGCGCACATTGCCCGGCCAGTCATGGGTCTGCAGAACCGCCATGGCGTCGTCGCCGATGGTGCGTTTGGGCAGGCCGGTCGCGGTCGAAATCTGGTCCATGAAATAGTCGACCAGCAGCGGAACGTCCTCGCGCCGTTCGGCGAGCGGCGGCACCCGGATCGGCACGACCGACAGGCGGTGATAGAGATCCTCGCGAAAATGCCCCGCGGCAATCTCGGCTTCGAGGTTGCGCGCCGTCGACGAGATGATGCGCACATCGACAGCGACTTTGCTGCTGCCGCCGACCCGGTGGAAGGTCTGGTCGACAAGCACGCGCAGGATCTTGTTCTGGGTCTCGCGCGGCATGTCGGCGATTTCGTCGATGAACAGCGTGCCGCCATGGGCCTCTTCCAGGGCGCCGGCCTTGCGGCTCTGGCCGCCATTGCTCTGCTCGACCCCGAACAGCTCGATCTCCATCGATTCCGGGGTGATCGCGGCGGCATTGATGACGACAAAGGGGCCGTTGGCGCGGCTCGACAGATTGTGGATCGTGCGTGCGCACAATTCCTTGCCCGACCCCGAGGTGCCGATGATCATGATCCGGCTGTTGGTGGGGGCAACCTTCTCGATGGTCTGGCGCAGCTGGTTCATGGCGGGCGATTTTCCGATCAGCGCCGAGGGCACCGGGGAGATCGCCTTGAGCTCCTTGACCTCGCGCTTGAGCCTGGAATTTTCCAGCGCGCGGTCGGCGACCAGCACCAGCCGGTCGGCCTTGAACGGCTTCTCGATAAAGTCATAGGCGCCGCGTTTGATCGCGGCGACCGCCGTCTCGATGTTGCCGTGGCCGGAAATCATCACCACCGGCAGATCGGGATATTGCTCTTTGGCGGCGTCGAGCAATTGCAGGCCGTCGAGTTTGGAGCCCTGCAACCAGATGTCGAGAAACAAAAGGTTGGGCCGCCGGGTTCTGATCGCATCGAGCGCAGTGTCGCCGTCGCGCGCGGTGCGCGTCGCGTAGCCTTCGTCCTGGAGAATGCCCGAGACCAGTTCGCAGATATCGGGCTCGTCGTCGACAATCAGTATTTCGGCGCTCATGGTGCTACGCTGCTCGCAAGTCTCGATTTGTCTTCCGCATTTGCAGGGGTGCTGGCGGGTTGCGGCGGATTGACGGCAAAGCGCAGCCTTATCCACGCGCCTCTGCGGTCCGGCTCCCGCTCCGATGCATCATGCAGTTCGATGCCGCCACCGTGATCTTCCAGGATTTTTCCGACGATCGCGAGCCCGAGGCCGGTGCCCTTCTCGCGTGTGGTCACATACGGTTCGAGCAGGCGCGAGCGATATTCTTTCGGCAGACCAATGCCGTTATCGATGACATCGATATGAATCTGGTCGCCGTCGCGCACCGCGATGACCTCGATGCGGCCCTTTTCCGAGCCCTCCGGAAGCGCGGAAATCGCCTCCGTGCCGTTCTTGATGATGTTGGTGAGGGCCTGCGACACCAGGCGGCGGTCGAACCGCGCCGGCATCGGGTCTTGCGAAATCGACAAGTCGATGTCGATGTCGGGATGACCGACGCGCATCAGGAACACGGCCTGCCGCACGGTGTCGGCGACGTCCTCCTGCTCCATGACCGGCTTGGGCATGCGCGCAAAGCGCGAGAACTCGTCGACCATGCGCCGGATGTCGTCGACCTGCCGCACGATGGTATCGGTGCATTGCTCGAAGATCGCGCGATCCTCGGTGATGACCTTGCCGTATTTGCGGCGCAGCCGCTCGGCCGACAGTTGAATGGGCGTCAGCGGATTCTTGATTTCATGGGCGATCCGGCGCGCCACATCGGCCCAGGCGGATGTGCGCTGCGCCGTCACCAGTTCGGTGATGTCGTCGAGCGTGACGACATAGCCATGTTCGGCATCGGCGGATTGTTCGAACGCGACCCGCACCGACAGGATCCGCTCCCTGCCCTTGCGGGCGAGCGTGACCTGACCATGCGCCAGACGCTGGCCATTCTCGATCGCCTGCTGGACCAGTTCGTTCAGTTCGGGGACCATGTCGAGGAGCGGCCGGCCGTTGACCTCGGACGCCGGGGCGCCGATCAGCTGTTCCGCCGACCGGTTCATGATGCTGATCTTCCCGTCCTGGTCGACGCCGATAATTCCGGCGCTCGCACCGGCGAGCACGGCTTCGGAGAAGCGCCGGCGGCTGTCGACGAGGTCGCGTGCGCGCACCAGGTCGTCGCGCTGCGTGCGCAGGTCGTGGGTCATCCGGTTGAAGGTTTCGCCGAGCTGGCCGAGATCGCCCTCGGACCGGCTGACCGGAACCTGAACATGCAGATTGCCGGTCGCAACCACATTGGCCGCGCCGATCAGCCGGTTTATCTGCGCCACCAGCCGATTGGCGAAATTCAGTCCGATCAGCACTGCGGACAACAGCACGATCAGCGCGATCACCGTGTACATCAGCCCAAAGGCAACGGTGACGCCGGCGCGCCGCGCTTCCATCAACGCATAATCCGAGACGCTCGCGCGGGTTTCGCGCAGATGCGCGACCACCCGCGGATCGAGCGGACGCACGACATAAAGGTAGAGCGTGTCGTAGTTGCGCAGCTTGATGATGCTGGCGACGTAATTGGCGTCGGGAATGATTGCGATCTGCGGCTGGGTCTCGTTGATGGTCTTCAGGATTTCCCTGCTGGGGATCGCGAAGTCCTGGGTGGTGCGCAGACTGGTGCGCTCGACCACTTCGAGATCGCCGTTGATGATCACCGCCACCTGAAGGCCGCGGATCGTCGCCTGCGCCGTCAGGAATTGACGGAAGCGCTCGCGTTCGGAATCGAACAGCGGCTTTGCCCGGGTGACGTCCTGCGCCATGGCGAGGATGTCGCCGCGGATCATCTGGGAATGTTCGCTCAGATAGGCTTCGGCCACCAGCAGCGAGTTTTCGATGATTGCTTTGGTGCGGCTCGAAAAAAACCGGTCGAGGCCGCGATCGAGGGTGATGGTCGCGACGGTCGCGACCAAAATCGTGGGGACCGCCGCGATGATGGCGAACAGTCCGACGATCCTGACATGCAGCCGCGCCCCGGCGCGGCCATGCCGGCGCGCCTGAACGATCTGGACGATCTCCCGCGCAATCACCGCAACCAGGATCAGCGCCGCAAGCGCGTTGATGCCCAGCAGGCTGACGACGACATTATGCGTGGGCGGAAGCGGAGTCAGTCCGGACAGCACCAGGAAGGTGGCGAGCGCGGACAAAAGCGCAGCGCCCACGGCCACGAGACCGATCCAGCGCCACGGAAAACGCCGCGCGGTCGTGGCGACAACCGGCTTATCCAATGGCAACGATTGGTCTGCGCTAGCCATCGCCCCCCATTCGTTGCGATTTTTGCGTGAATGAGCCGTACCGGCCCGCAATGATGTAATTCTACAACATTGTTGCGCAATTGCGACTAATCCGCGGCGGGGCGGCCGTCAATTCAACTGGTTGTGCGGATAACTTGAATATCGAGATCCCGGATTTTCTTGCGCAGGGTGTTGCGATTGACGCCGAGCAGGTCGGCCGCCCGGATCTGGTTGCCGCGCGTGGCGGCCAGGGCGGCGGTGAGCAGCGGATATTCAACCTCCCGCAGGATGCGGTGATAAAGCCCGGGCGGCGGAAGACCATCCGGAAACCCGGCAAAGTAACGCGCGAGATTGCGCTCGACCGCCGCCGATAGCGTGTCGGGCGCCGCCGAATCCAGATCCGGTGCGATGGCGGGCTGGGTCAGTTCGGATTCGATCACCGCAAGCGAGATCACCTCGTGCGGGTACAGAGCGGCAAGACGGCGCGCGAGATTCTCCAGTTCGCGCACATTGCCCGGCCAGGGATATTTCTTCAGCCGTTCGAGGGCGGCCTGGTCGATCTGTTTGCTCGGCAGGCCTTCACGTTCGGCCAGTGCGAGAAAATGCCGGATCAGGTCGGGCACGTCCTCTGCGCGCTCCCGCAGCGGCGGCAGACGCAACGGTACGACATTAAGCCGGAAGAACAGGTCTTCCCGGAACAGGCCCTGCTGGATCAGGATCCGCAAATCCTTGTTGGTGGCCGCGACGATGCGCACATCGGTCTTGATCGGGGTGCGGCCGCCGACCGTCGTGTATTCGCCTTGCTGCAACACGCGAAGAAGCCGCGTCTGCGCTTCCATCGGCATGTCGCCGATCTCGTCGAGGAACAGCGTGCCGCCTTCCGCCTGTTCGAAGCGCCCGGACGACCGCGTGTTGGCGCCGGTGAAGGCCCCCTTCTCGTGGCCGAACAATTCGGATTCGATCAGATCGCGCGGGATTGCGGCCATGTTGATGGCCACAAACGGACCGCCGCGGCGCTTGCCGTAATCGTGCAGCGCGCGCGCCACCAGTTCCTTGCCGGTCCCGGATTCGCCGGTGATCATCACGGTCAGGTCGGTCTGCATCAGCCGCGCCAGCAGCCGGTAGATTTCCTGCATGGCCGGCGAACGGCCGACCAGCGGGATCGAGGAATCGATTTCTTCCGGCTTGCCGGCGCTGCGCGGCCGGTCTTTCGGCTCGGACAAGGCGCGGCCGACGATGCCGATCAGTTCCTTCAGATCGAACGGCTTCGGCAGATATTCATAGGCGCCCCGTTCCGAGGCCCGGATCGCGGTCATGAACGTGTTTTGCGCGCTCATGACGATGATCGGAAGTTCCGGCCGCAGCTTCTTGATCCGCGGGATCAATTCAAAGGCGTTTTCGTCGGGCATCACCACGTCGGTGATGACGAGGTCGCCCTCGCCCTGGCTCACCCAGCGCCACAGTGTTGCGGCATTGCTGGTGGAGCGGACCTCGTAGCCGGCGCGGGACAGCGCCTGGTTGAGAACGGTCCGGATTGCGGCGTCGTCGTCCGCGACAAGAATGTTTCCCGCAGGCATCTGCATCAGCCTCGGCCAATCATTGCGCGTGTGTTGCGGCACCATCCGGGTCTGCGGACGGAACCGGGCCGGAACCGTTTCCGGCATACATCGGCATCAGGACCCGGAAAACGGTGTGCCGGGATTGGGATTCGCATTCGATTATGCCGCCATGGTCGCCAACGATCTTGGCCACCAATGCAAGACCGAGGCCAGATCCGGACGCCTTGGTCGTCACGAACGGATCGAACAGGTGCGGCAAGAGATCGGCCGGCACGCCTGGTCCGTTGTCCTTGATGCAAAACTCCATCGGCAGGGAGACCCGCGAGCGGCTTCCCGGCAGCGTCAGGCGCACGCCCGGCCGGAACGCGGTCGTCATATGGATTTCGCCGTCGATCGCGGTCTCTCCGATGGACTCGGCGGCGTTTTTGACAAGGTTCAGAAAAACCTGGATCAGCTGATCGCGGTTGGCCAGCACCGGCGGCAAGGACGGGTCATATTCCTCAACGAAGCGGATATGCCGGGCAAAACCCGATTGTGCGAGCCGTTTCACGTGCTCAAGCACGGAATGAATGTTGACCGGCGAACGCTCGATCGGCCGTTCGTCCGCAAACACCTCCATGCGATCGACCAGCTTCACGATGCGGTCGGCCTCGTCGCAGATCAGCCGCGTCAGGGTCCGGTCCTCGTCGGCGGCGGACTGCTCCAGCAATTGCGCCGCGCCGCGAATGCCGGACAGCGGATTCTTGATCTCATGTGCGAGCATTGATGCGAGCGCACTGACCGAGCGGGCTGCGCCCCGGTGCGTAAGCTGACGGTCCATCTTGTCGGCAATGGTGCGCTCCTGGAGCATCACCACGACATGACCGTCTTGTTCCGGCAGCGGCGCGACATGCAGATCGACGACGTGCTCACCGGGATTGCGCGGCGTCGACAGGTCGACCCGGTATTCGTTGACGGCACCGCCGCGCTCGCGAACCTGTTCGATCAGGGCCAGCAGCGGGCTGCCGAACGGAACGAGCTCCTGGAGCACATGGCGCTTGAGCAATGGCACCGAAACTTCGAAGAAACTCTCGGCGGCGACGTTGGCATCGACGATCTTGCCATCGGGAGCGATCACGATCACCGGGAGCGGCAGCGCATTCACGATGGCGTCGGGCAGTCGCGGGACCAGATTTCCTGCGGTGATGTTCATGCGGCGACCTTTAATCCCTCCGCGCGTCCGGCCTGGGCGGCAGAAGTTTCAAACGCATCGAACGCCAGAGCCAGGAGGCATTGCGTGTCCTGCGGCGTTTCGGCGGTCAGCACCTGCGTGCGCCACGCCTTGACGAAATCCGGCGCTGCACCCGCGCTTTCGCCAGCGACGTCGATGGCCGCGGCCAGATGCTTGCGGGCATGACGCCGGCCAATCTCGACACCGTGATGCAAGACCATCTCTTCGTAGAGCGTGCGCGCGATCCGGTATTGTTCATTGAGGGACGGATCGCCGCATACGGTTCCGCCGGCAAGATGACGCGCAATCTGGCCCGGCAGCCATGGCCGTCCAAGCGCCGCGCGCCCCACCATCACCGCATCCGCACCCGATTGTGCGAGCGCCTCGCGCGCGTCGGCGCAACCGGTCACGTCGCCATTGACCACGACCGGAATCGAGACGGTTTCCTTGACCGCGCGCACCGCGCCCCAGTCGGCTTTACCCTTGTAGAACTGGTTGCGGGTGCGGCCATGCACGGTGACAAGCGCGACACCGGCGGCCTCGGCGCGGCGCGCCAGTTCGGGTGCGTTGATGCAGTCGAAATCCCAGCCCAGCCGCATCTTCAGCGTCACCGGCACCGAGACCGCGCCGACCGTCGCCTCAATCAGCGTCATCGCGTGATCGAGATCGCGCATCAGCGCCGATCCGGATTGCCCATTGGTCACGTGCTTGGCCGGGCAGCCCATATTGATGTCGATGATCGCGGCGCCGGCGTCCTCCGCGATCCGGGCGCCTTCCGCCATCCATCGCGCCTCGCAGCCGGCGATCTGGATCGCGTGGATGGCAACCCCCCTTCCATCGGCGCGCAGCCGGGCGTCGCGCTTGCCCTCGGCGAGCTTGGACGTCGCGACCATCTCGGATACGACTAGGCCAGCTCCGAGACGTTCGACGAGACGGCGGAATGGCGTATCGGTCACGCCCGACATCGGCGCCAGCACCACCGGGTTCGGCAAGCGCTTCGCGCCGACCGCAATGCCTTGAGGGGTGCCGTTCATCGTTGCAGGATTTGCACAAAAATTAGGCGTCATTGCCTATGCTCAGAGGTTAGCCAAAAACCACTATGACACAAGTGCTGCAGTGCAAAAAGGGGTCATTTTATGTGCATGGCTCAGCGCCATCCGTGCATCGGTAGTTGGATACTCTCATGCCCGAATCCAGCGCTGGCATAATCGTCGCCGCAGGCCGCGGCCGCCGCAGCGGCGACGGTATCCCCAAACAATATCGACCTTTGGCAGGCCAATCGGCGCTAAGACGCAGCATTGCGCGTCTGGCTGCCAGCGGGATTCCGATCCTGCAGGTCGTTATCCATCCCGACGACCGCGATCTCTACGATGAGGCGACGCGAGGCTTCGATCGTCTGCTTCCGCCCGTCGCCGGCGGAGAAACCCGCCAGACCTCCGTCCTTGCCGGGCTGAAGGCCCTCGAGTCGCACCGGCCGCAAGTCGTGCTGGTGCACGACGCCGCCCGGCCTTTCGCCTCCCCCGCACTGATTGCGCGGGCGCAGCAGGCGGCGAAGGCGACCGGCGCTGCGATCCCTGCTCTCCGGGTCATCGATACCGTCAAGACCGTGGACGCCACCGGGCGCATCGTCGGCACCGCCGACCGCGATCGCTTGCGGATCGTGCAGACCCCGCAGGCTTTCGCCTTCGCGTCGCTGCTCGACGCGCACCGGCGCGCCGAGGCTGCCGGCCGGACCGATTTCACCGACGATGCCGCGCTGCTCGAATGGGCCGGACGTCCGGTCTCAACCTTCGAGGGCGAAGCCGGCAATATCAAGCTGACCACGCCCGAGGATTTCATGCGCGCCGAGACCATGCTGCGGCAGGAGCTTTCCGACATCCGCACCGGCATGGGCTTCGACGTCCATGCCTTCGGGCCCGGCGACCATGTCACGCTCGGCGGCGTCCGCATCCCGCACGACAAGGGACTGTCCGGCCATTCGGATGCCGACGTGGTGCTGCACGCGGCCGTGGATGCAATCCTTGGCGCGCTGGCCGACGGCGACATCGGCGCGCATTTTCCGCCGAGCGATCCGCAATGGAAAGGCGCGACCTCCGACCGGTTTCTGAAGTTTGCCGTCGACCGGCTTGCCAAACGCGGCGGCGTGCTCGCCCATCTCGATGTCACGGTGGTGAGCGAGGCCCCGAAGATCGGCCCGCATCGCGACGCCATGCGTGCGCGCATCGCCGAGATTGCCGGGATCACCCCGGACCGCGTCGGGGTCAAGGCCACGACCAACGAGGCCATGGGCTTTATCGGCCGCCGCGAAGGCATGGTCGCCTATGTAACGGCGACGATCAGACTTCCCGCGGGTTGAGCGACGACCATGCTGGACGACGACATCGTGGATGCGGCAAGACGGCTGCTCGACATCTGCAGGCGCAAGAAGCTCACGCTTGCGACGGCGGAGAGCTGTACCGCCGGCCTTGTTGCCGGAACGCTGGCCGACGTGCCCGGTATTTCCGGGATGCTCGACCGCGGTTTCATCACCTATTCCAACCGGGCCAAACAGGACATGCTCGGCGTGTCGCCAGCGACGCTTGCGGCCCACGGTGCGGTGTCGCGCGAGACCGCCGAAGAAATGGCGCGCGGTGCGCTGGCACATGCGCCGGTCGACCTCACGGTCGCGGTAACGGGGATCGCCGGGCCGGACGGCGGCACGGCGGAAAAGCCGGTCGGGCTTGTGCATTTTGCCGCGGCGTCGCGGTCCGGCCAGTTCGTTCATGCCGAGAAGCACTTCGGCAATATCGGCCGCGCCGAGGTTCGGAAGCAATCGGTGCTGCAGGCGTTCCGCATGCTGCACGATCTCGCCGAGGGCGAGGCGCCGCGCCGTTAGCGGAGCGCACAAATGGATGTCCGGCTCACGCCGTCTTGCGCCCGTAAATGGCGTCGGCGCGGCGCTCGAAGGCAATCGCGAAACGGCGAAACGCGGTGTCGAACATCGCGCCCATCAGCATGCCGAGCATGCGGCTCTTGAACTCGTAGTCGATGAAGAATGTCACGTCGCAGAGCCTGTCCTGCACCGGGTGAAATTCCCAGCGGTTCTCCATCCGGCTGAACGGGCCGTCGAGATACTCGACGAGAATCTGCAAATTCGCATGGTCGAGCGTGGCGCGGCTGCGGAAGGTTTCGCGGATCAGCTTGTAGGCCACCGTCATGTCGGCGACGATGACCACGACGCCTTCGGCCTGCTCCTTGCGGCTGCGCAGCTTCATCGCCGAACAGAGCGGCACGAAGTCCGGATAGCGTTCGACATCGGCCACGAGGTCGAACATATCGGATGCGTTGTGGCGCACGCGGCGCGTGGTCGAGAATTCCGGCATCCGCGCTCAGGCTCGCGCCGCGCGGGCGGCCTTCAGGCGCGCGAAATCCTCGCCGGCATGATGCGAGGAGCGCGTCAGCGGCGAGGCCGAGACCATCAGAAATCCCTTGGCATAGGCGATGGCCTCATAGGACTTGAACTCGTCCGGCGGAATGAAACGCACGACCGGATGATGCTTGCGCGTCGGCTGCAGATACTGGCCGATGGTCAGGAAATCGACATCGGCGCTGCGCAGGTCGTCCATCAATTGCAGCACTTCGTTCCGCTCCTCGCCGAGGCCGACCATGATGCCGGACTTGGTGAAGATCGACGGGTCGAGCTCCTTCACCTGCTGCAGCAAGCGTATCGAATGGAAATAGCGCGCGCCGGGCCGCACGGTCAGATAGCGCGACGGCACGGTTTCCAGATTGTGATTGAAGACATCGGGCCGCGCCGCGACCACCTGTTCCAGCGCGCCGTCCTTGCGCAGGAAATCGGGCGTCAGGATTTCGATTGTGGTCGAGGGGCAGGCCTTGCGGATCGCTGCGATCGTCTGCGCGAAATGCCCGGCGCCGCCATCGGCAAGATCGTCCCGGTCGACCGAGGTGACCACGACATGCGCGAGGCCGAGCTTCGCCACGGCGAGCGCCACATGCTCGGGCTCGGCCGGATCGAGCGCGCCGGGCAGCCCGGTCTTGACGTTGCAGAAGGCGCAGGCCCGCGTGCAGGTGTCGCCCATGATCATAAAGGTCGCGTGCTTCTTCTCCCAGCACTCGCCGATATTCGGGCAGCCGGCCTCCTCGCAGACGGTGACGAGCTTGTTCTCGCGGACGATCGCGTGTGTCGCCGCATAGGCCTGCGAGACCGGCGCCTTCACCCGGATCCAGTCGGGTTTGCGCAGCACCGGGCTGTCGGGCCGGCTGGCCTTTTCCGGGTGCCGCGGCCTTGGCCGGGACAGGGTGTCGATAATGACCGTCACCGAAGCCTCGTGACTGAGCGCCGCCGGTCGCGGCAGGCACGCTCTACTTACGTTTTGCAACCATTCACCGCAAGGCGGCTAGCGTCGGGCCCAAAAGCCTCCGGGACCGACCTCCATGATCCGCGAAGACACCGTCCGCGAGCCCTTCACCAGGGCCCAATTCGTCCGATTCTTCTGGTGCGGCCCGCTCTACGTCACCCTCACCCTGCTGGTCTTCGAGGCGCTGCTGTCGGCGGCAACCACCTGGCTCGTCATCAAGGCCGGGCGCGATGTCGCCGCCGGAGGCGAAAACCTGGTCAACGACCTGATCTGGATCCTGATCGTACAATGCACGTCCTATGCGGCGGGCGCGGTGAGCTGGATTTATGCCGAGCGGGCCGGCATGCGCGCCTTCGGCCTCTATATGGCGAGATTTGCCCGCGACAACCGGCACCACCCGACGCTGCTCGCCGACCGCCACGCCCGCGAACAGGTGGAACCGTTTCTCACCAGCGAGACCTTCCACACCATCTACCGCCTGATGTACGAGGTCGAAGGCCAGCTCAAGGTGTTTCTGGCGCTGGTGTTCAACGCCATCGTGCTCGGCGCCGAGATCGACGGGCTTCTGCCGCTGGCGTACGGGACCATCTTCACCACGCTGGTGATCTTGCAAATCCTGGTGCGCAAGCGCGTCACCGAAATCTATCTCGACAGCCAGCGCTGGAACAACCGCGTGACCGCACATGGTTACACCGCCTGGGACAATGTGTTTTCCGGCAACAAATACAACCTTCACCTTTGGTTCAAGACGTTCAAGGAACGCGCGCGCGGCTGCCTGCGCGCTGCGATCATGGTGATCGTGGCGCGCGAGGGTCTGAGCGCGGCCGGGGCGATTTTCGGCCTCACCATCGTCTTCATCACGCTGGCCTATATCGCGTTCCGCGATGCCGGCAATGTCGCGCTGCTGATCGGGCTCGCCGCGACCCTGCCGCGCCAGATCGACATGACCAACGAAGTGCATCAGCTCGCCATCGACTTCAACGACGTGCTCGCGGCCTGGACCCGCGTCGGCGGCATCGCGGCCAATATGCGGCCCGATCCCGATCCCAATTTCAACCGGCGCATCAAGTTCGACCGTCTGACCTTGCGCGAGGGCGGCGAAGTGCAGACCGTGGAAACGGTCGACGATGCGATGCGCCTGGTGCTGGCCAGGCAGACCGGCCGCGTCAATGTGCGCGGCGGCAACGGTTCGGGCAAGTCGACCTTGCTCGCCGCGCTGAAAGCGCAGATCAGGAATCGTGCCTATTACTGGCCGACCACAGACCGCCTGGCCTTCCGGTTCGCCGCCAAGGAGCCGGACCCGGCCCTGGATGAGGACGAGGAGGCACCGAAGCGCCGCCGCCGCAAGGGCGGGTTCTCCTCCGGCGAGCGGCAGATCAAGTCGCTGCAGGAAATCGTCGCCCATACCGATGCGCCGATCTATCTGCTCGACGAATGGGACGCCAATCTCGACGGTCCGAACCGGGCTGCCGCCAATGCGCTGGTTGAAGAACTCGCGAGCCGCGCGCGCGTGATCGAAATATCCCACCGGGACGCGACGTGATTCGGATTCGGGCGCAGGCGTGACCGCACGTGCCAGCGTGCGTGACAGGAATGTGACAAGCAATATGACGCGGACACCTGCGTCAACGGTTAGCAAGACTGCCATGTTGCGCTGCACCAAATTCGATATTGCAATGCAAAAGGAGAGTCGCTATCTCCGCATCGGAATCCGCGAAGGCAGATCGATGAGCAAGAACAAGAATAGGCCCTGGCAAACCAAATATGGCGCGCGTCGCGTCCGCAACGAGGAGGCGACCGTCGAGGAAGCGATTGCCGCAGCCCAGGGGCTTTCGGACGATCGCGAGGAGCAGATTGAAATTGCGTCCGCACTGATGGGCGTGCCGCAGGATCAGGTTCGGGCGGCGTTGCTCAACCTCGCCCCTGTGCGCAAGGACGTGGGCCGCGCCGTCATCTCGACCGGTGCCGCTGCAAGACAGCGTGTGGTGGTGGTCGAAACCAAACGGCCGCGCCGGATCGCCACCGATCAGCGGGCTACGGGTCAGCGGTAACGCTGCGCGTGCGGGCGGACACGCACCGCCCCCATTACATGTTCAGAACGCGGCCATAAGCGTCGAGCACCGCTTCCTTCATTGTCTCCGACAAAGTCGGATGCGGGAAGATGGTGTGAAATAGCTCCTCTTCGGTGGTTTCGAGATTCATTGCCACCACGAAGCCCTGAATAAGCTCGGTGACTTCCGGTCCGACGAGATGCGCGCCGAGCAGCTGTCCGGTCTTCCTGTCGAAGATCACCTTGGCGAGGCCCTGATCCTCGCCGAGCGCCACCGCCTTGCCGTTGCCGACGAAGGGAAAGCGGCCGACCCGGATATCGAGCGTCTTGTCCTTCGCCGCCTGCTCGGTGAGCCCGACCGAAGCCACCTGCGGCGCGCAATAGGTGCAGCCGGGAATCATCATCTTGTCCATCGGATGCGGATGCAGGCCCTTGATGTTCTCCACGCAGATCACGCCCTCATGTTCGGCCTTGTGCGCCAGCATCGGCGGACCGGCGACGTCACCGATCGCGTAAATGCCCGGGACATTGGTTCGGCACAGGCCGTCGATCACGATGGTGCCGCGGTCGGTCTTCACGCCGAGCTTCTCCAGCCCGAGATTCTCGATATTGCCGACCACGCCGACCGCCGCGATCACCCGGTCGACCTCGATCCTCTGGGTCTTGCCGTTGCCGTCGTCGATGGTGGCGACCACGCTGTCGGCCTTCTTGTCGAGCTTCGTCACCTTGGCGCCGGACATGATCGTCATGCCCTGCTTCTCGAATTGCTTGCGCGCGAAGGCGGCGATCTCGGCATCCTCAACAGGCAGGATCTGCGGCAGCACCTCAACCACGGTCACCGCAGCGCCCATGGTGCGATAGAAGCTCGCGAATTCGATGCCGATCGCCCCCGAACCGACGACGAGGAGCGACTTCGGCATCCGGTCGGGGTTCATCGCCTCGAAATAGGTCCAGACCAGTTTCTTGTCCGGCTCCAGTCCCGGCAGCGTGCGCGGACGCGCGCCGGTCGCGACGATGATATGCTTGGCCTGATAGCTGCCCGGCCCGAGCGAGCCCTTCGGCCCGTCGACGGCGGATGCTTTCACGGTGACCTTGCCGGGCGCGTCGATGACGGCTTCGCCCCAGATCACCGAGACCTTGTTCTTCTTCATCAAAAAGCCGACGCCGGTATTCATGCGTCCAGCAACGCCGCGCGAGCGCTTGATCACCGCCGGCATGTCGAATGTCACGTTCTCGGCCGACAGCCCGTAATCCTTGGCATGCTGCATGGCATGGTAGATTTCGGCCGACCGCAGCAGTGCCTTGGTCGGAATGCAGCCCCAGTTCGAGCAGATGCCGCCGAGGAACGATCGCTCGACAATTGCGGTCTTGAAGCCGAGCTGCGCGGCACGGATCGCAGCAATATAGCCGCCGGGGCCCGAGCCGATGATGATGATGTCAAAGGAGGTGTCAGCCACGAATTTCTCCGTTTCCGCGAACGGCAGTTGTGGCGGCCGGATAGCAGGTTTAGTCTGTAAAGAAAATATGTCACGGAGTTTCGCCATGCGCCGGATCGCCTCAACCGCACTTGGCGGTTTGTTTGGAGCGGTAGCGACGATGGTGTTAGCCGGAGCGGCATTTGCCGCAGACGTGACGGTCTTGTGTACACAGGCGCTGCGGACCTCGCTGCTGGAGCTTGCGCCGCGCTTCGAGGCCGCGACCGGTCACAGGGTCAATCTGGTCGTGGCGCCGTCCGGCCAGCTTGTGAAAAAGGTGCAGGCCGGGGAGACCGCCGATCTCCTGATCGCCAATGCCGAGAACATCGACGCGCTGATCGCGGCCGGCAAGGTCACGGGCCCGCGCAGCCAGATCGCGCGCGCGCAGGTCGGCCTGTCGATCAAGGCCGGCCAGAAGCGGCCGGACATCTCGACGCCCGACGGCGTGAGGCGCGCGCTGCTCGATGCGCGGGCTGTGGCCTATTCCGCCGGAGGCCTGAGCGGTAATGCTTTCGAGAATGTGCTGACGAAGCTCGGCATTGCGGAAGAAGTGAAGGCCAAGGCCAAGAACGCCTCGCCCGCGGCCAGACTCGTCGTTTCCGGCGAAGCCGATCTTGCCGTACAACAGATTTCCGAATTGATTGCAGTGGAAGGCGCGGAGCTGCTCGGCCCCCTGCCCGGCGAACTCGATCAGGTCACGCAATTTTCGATGGGCGTGCTGTCGGATGGCAAGCAGAAGGAGGTCGCACGCGCGATGCTCGACTATCTGCGGACGCCCGACGCCCAAGCGGTGATCAAGGCCAAGGGGCTGACGCCGGGCTGAGCGCGGAAACCGCGTCGCGGCCGACTGAGCGCAATCAGCGCCGAAGTGGCGCACAATGCGACGCCTTGGCGGCACGGTTATTCCGCCCGCGTCCCCCGGTCGCGCAAGACAAGAACGCGCACGATCCATTCGACCAATGTCAGGGCGAGGGCAACCGCCACTGCGAAAGCGACGAGGTAGAGCGTGATCCCCTGCGTCAAGCGATTGGTCGAAAACAGGTCGCTGAGCAGACTGAGGCCCGGCGGAGAAACCGCGAGCGCGACAGACAGAAGCGGGACGATCCAGGGCCAGCGCGTCTTCATGACGGCGTATCTCAAAAGACCACAATCATAGCGTCATGGATTTTCAAATTGGCCCCGTGGCCGCACGGTCGCATAATCCGTCGCGCCCTTGCGGCATGGTTTGCGCCGGGCAGCGGCTGCAAGCCCGGCGCACCGTTTTCTGACTATTGCACGATCAGCTTCAGATCCTCGATCACCGGTTTCACGCGGGAAATCTGCTCCTTCAGCATCTTGCGCATTTCGTCCTGAGTGGAACCGCCCGGCTCGGCACCGACCATTTCCATCTTTGCGCGCACATCGGGATTTTTGACCGCTGTCACGATCTCCTTGTGCAGACGCTGCACGATTGCGTCCGGTGTGCCGGCCGGTGCGAAAAAGCCGTTCCAGCCCTGCAATTCAAGGAAAGCGAAGCCCTGTTCCCGGACCGTCTGGATGTCCGGAAGCGCCGGCGACCGCGTCGAACTTAGGACGGCGAGCGGCCGCAATGCGCCGGATTTTGCATGCTGCAACGAGGTCGAAAGCTGGTCGCCGCCGAACTGGATGCGCCCCGACAGCAGTTCCTGCACCATCGGCGCAGCGCCGCGGAACGGCACATGGTCCATCTTGATCTGGGCGTCGCGCTTGAGCAATTCGCCGGTGAAATTCATTACGCTGCCGGGGCCGGTCGAGCCATAGAACAACGGATCCTTGGAGGTTCTGGCGAGAGCGACGAATTCCTTCAGATCCTTGGCCGGTACCGATGGGTGCGCCAGCAGCAGCATCGGCACATAGGCGCCGACCGAAATCGGCACGAAGTCCTTTTCGATATCGTGGCGCGAGCGTCCGGCATATTGCAGCGATGACGTCGTGGTCGAAAATGTCAGATTGTGAAACAATAATGAATAGCCGTCCGGCGCCGCGCGCGCGATCTGTTCGGCGCCGATCGAGCCGCCGGCGCCGCCGACATTCTCCACCACGAAGGTCTGACCCATCGACTCGCCCATCTTCTGCGTGATGAGCCGCGCCAGCATGTCGGTCGTGCCGCCGGCCGGGAACGGAACCACCACGCGGACCGAGCGGGTGGGATAGTTGGCCTGCGCGAACGCCGCCGGAGCGGTCATCGTGAGCGCCAGAGCGAGGCCCGCGAAACCGGATAGCAGAAATGAAGCGTTGAACTTGCGGCGGTGCAGCGAGCGAACGACGGTCGCGCCTTCTTGAGTCACATAGACCTCCCTTCAGTTGAACGTTTACTCCCGATGCGTCCGGATTCGATGTCCGGATCGATCTTGCATGATTCATCATGCGAGTTTTCCGCCGCACAACAAGACGGAATGCAAGGTCGCCTGAAGAATTCAGGTGGAACCGGTTTTGCAGGTCGAACCATGTGCGGTTACACGCAGAGTGAACCCGGAACATCTCCGCGGAACAAGCATTCATGCCGTGCAGGCGCGGAGACTATCGGCGCCGGAATCCGGACCGCGAGACCGGCGACGATGCACGGGTCCGACCGCGTCACACCACCATCATCACCGGATTTTCGATCAGCGTCTTGAAGGCGACCAGAAGCTCGGCGCCGAGCGCGCCGTCGATGGCGCGGTGATCGCAGGACAGCGTCACGCTCATCATTGTCGCGGCGACGATTTGCCCGTTGCGCACCACGGCGCGCTCCTCGCCGGTGCCGACCGCAAGAATCGACGATTGCGGCGGGTTGATCACGGCGGTGAAGTCCTTGATGCCGTACATGCCAAGATTCGACACTGAAGATGTGCCGCCCTGATATTCGTTCGGCTTGAGCTTCTTGGCCTTGGCGCGCGCGGCGAGATCCTTCATCTCGTTGGAGATGGCCGACAGCGTCTTGAGTTCGGCCTTGCGGATGATCGGCGTGATCAGGCCGAACGGGAGCGCCACGGCCACCCCGATGTCGGAATGCTTGTGGCGGAGCATCGCGGCCTCCGTCCATGACACATTGGCTTCCGGCACCTTCTGCAGCGCCAGCGCCAGTGCCTTGATGACGAAGTCGTTGACCGAAAGCTTGTAGAGCGGCTTGCCCTCCGCAGTCTTGCCGGCAGCGGCATTGATCTCCTCGCGCGCCGCCGCGAGCTTGCCGAGATTGCAATCCACCGTCAGGTAGAAGGTCGGCATCGCATTGGTCGCGGCGGTCAGACGCTGCGCGATGGTGCGGCGCATGCCGTCATGCGGAATGCTCTCGTAGCTGCCCGGCTCGTAGAGGCCGAGGATCTGCTGATCGCTCATGGCGGGAGCGGCGACTGGCGCCGTCGCGGCGCTCATCGGCGCACCGGCCGCAGGTGCGGCTTTCATCGCCTTGCCGGATTTGGCCGCGTCGATGTCGCGGGCGATCACGCGGCCGTGCGGACCCGAACCCTCGATGCGCGCGATGTCGAGACCGGCTTCCCTCGCGAGCCGTCGCGCGAGCGGAGACGAGAAGATGCGGGCGTTGCCATTCGCTTTAGGCGATTGCTGCGGATCGGCGGGCTTGGACGGCGCGGGTGTTGCAGCCGTGCCTGGCGTGGCTGACGCCTTGGGTTTGTCGTCGGCTTTCGTTTCGGCCTTTGCTTCGGGTTTGGGCGCTGCGGCCGGGGCTGATCTCGCCCCGCTCGCCGCGGCCTTCACGTCTTCACCGTCGCCGGCCAGTACCGCGATCACCTGATTGACCGGCACATCGGCGGTGCCTTCCGGGACCAAAATCTTTGCCAGCGTGCCCTCGTCGACGGCTTCCACCTCCATGGTCGCCTTGTCGGTCTCGATCTCGGCGATCACATCGCCGGACTTGACGGCGTCGCCCTCCTTCTTCAGCCACTTGGCGAGATTGCCCTTCTCCATCGTCGGAGAGAGCGCGGGCATCCGGATGTCGATCGGCATCGCGTGCGCTCCGCTAGCGATAGGTCACGGCTTTCGCCGCATCGACGATCTCGGCGACCGACGGCAACGCGAGCTTTTCAAGATTGGCGGCGTAAGGCATCGGCACGTCCTTGCCGGTGATGCGCGTCACCGGCGCATCGAGATAATCGAATGCCTTTTCCATCACGCGGGCGGAAATCTCGGCGCCAATGCCGTTCTGCGGCCAGCCCTCCTCCACCGTGATGAGCCGTCCGGTCTTTTTCACCGAAGCGATGACGGTGGCGTCGTCCAGCGGACGCAGCGTGCGCAGGTCGATGACCTCGGCATAGATGTGCTTCTTGGCGAGTTCCTCGGCGGCCTTCAGCGCATAGGTCATGCCGATCGAGAACGACACGATGGTGACGTGATTGCCCGGCCGCACCACCTTGGCCTTGCCGATCGGCACCAGATAATCCTCGAGCTTCGGCACCGGGAAGGACTGGCCATAGAGGATTTCGTTTTCGAGGAAGATCACCGGATTGGGGTTGCGGATCGCCGACTTGAGCAGACCCTTGGCGTCGGCCGCGGTGTATGGCGCGACCACGATCAGGCCCGGAATGTGCGAATACCAGGCCGAATAATCCTGGCTGTGCTGGGCGGCAACGCGCGCCGCGGCGCCGTTCGGTCCGCGGAACACGATCGAGGCGCCCATCTGCCCGCCGGACATATAAAGCGTCTTGGCCGCCGAATTGATGATCTGATCGATCGCCTGCATCGAGAAATTGAAGGTCATGAACTCGACGATCGGCTTCAGCCCAGCCAGCGCCGCGCCGACGCCAAGGCCGGCAAAGCCGTGCTCGGTGATCGGCGTATCGACCACGCGCCGCGCGCCGAATTCCTGCAGCAGCCCTTGCGTGACCTTGTAGGCGCCCTGATATTCGGCGACCTCCTCGCCCATGACGAAGACCGTCTCGTCGCGGCGCATCTCCTCGGCCATCGCGTCCCGCAAGGCTTCGCGCACCGTCTGCGTCACCATCTCGGTGCCGTCCGGCACGTCGGGTTCAGGCTCGTCCTGCGGTTTCGGCGGAGCGGCGACCGCGGAGACCGGCTCGCCCTTCTCGACAGGCTGCTCGGAGTCCGGCGCGTCTGGTGCTTTGGACTCCTCGAATTCTTCGCGCGGAGCCGCAGCGGACCTCGTCGCGGCTGCGCCGCCCGCCTTGATCGCGGATGCGTCCTCGCCATCGCCGAGCAGGACCGCAATCGGGGTATTCACCGCGACATCGGCGGTGCCTTCCGGGACCAGGATCTTGCCGAGCGTGCCCTCGTCGACCGCCTCGACTTCCATGGTGGCCTTGTCGGTTTCGATCTCGGCGATGACGTCGCCGGATTTCACCGCATCGCCCTCCTTCTTCAGCCATTTGGCAAGGTTGCCCTTCTCCATCGTCGGCGAGAGCGCGGGCATCAGGACATCAATCGGCATGGACGCTCTCTGTGAGCTTGCAATTGGGCGTTAGCGAAACGTCAGCGCAGCACATCGGTGTAAAGCTCGGACGGATCGGGCTCGGGATCGACGGTGGCGAATTCGGCGGCTTCGTTGACGACGCCGCGGACATCGGCATCGATTTTCTTGAGCTCGTCCTCGCTCGCCCATTTGTTTTTCAGAAGACGCTGGCGCACCTGTTCGATCGGATCCTGTTCCGAGCGCACCTTCTCGACTTCGTCGCGGGTGCGGTATTTCGCCGGATCCGACATCGAATGGCCGCGATAACGGTAAGTCTGCATCTCGAGGATATACGGGCCGTTGCCGTCGCGGCACCATGCCACGGCCTTGTCGCCGGCCGCCTTCACCGCGCGCACGTCCATGCCGTCGACCTGCTCGCCCGGAATGTTGAACGAGGCGCCGCGCTTGGAAAAATCCTGCTGCGCGGACGAGCGGTGCACCGCGGTCCCCATGGCGTAGCGGTTGTTTTCGATGATGTAGACGACCGGCAGCTTCCACAGCTCGGCCATGTTGAAGCTTTCATAGACCTGACCCTGATTGGCGGCGCCGTCGCCGAAATAGGTCAGGCAGACATTGTCGTTCTGGCGATAGCGGTTGGCGAAGGCCAGGCCCGTGCCGAGCGAGACCTGCGCGCCGACGATGCCGTGGCCGCCATAAAAGGCCTTCTCCACGGAGAACATGTGCATCGAGCCGCCCTTGCCCTTGGAATAGCCGCCGCGGCGTCCGGTCAGTTCGGCCATCACCCCCTTGGGATCCATGCCGCAGACCAGCATGTGACCATGATCGCGGTATCCGGTGATGACCTGGTCGCCCTCCTTCAGAGCCATCTGCATGCCGACCACGACCGCTTCCTGGCCGATATAGAGGTGGCAGAAGCCGCCAATCAGACCCATGCCGTAGAGCTGGCCGGCCTTCTCCTCGAACCTGCGGATCAGCAGCATGTCCCGGTAGGCGGACAATTCCTGATCCTTGGAAAACTCGGCGCGTGCGGCCGGCCCCTCGGCGGCGACAGTCTTTTTGGCTACAGCCATCTGGAATTCCTTGGCGCTGCCCGCGCTTTGCTCGGTTTTGGGATCACTTACCCGAATTCGCGGCCCGATTAAAGCGCGCCGCATGTCCTGTGCGCAACGCAGATTGCGGCGAAATGCCTGAGGCGCATGAGGAAATTTCGACCGCCCGCCGCGTTATCGCGGCTTGACCATCATCACGAGGTCATGCGGATGGGCAAGGTTGATGAGCTGCCGCGCCTGCTCGTCGAGGGTATCCGGATCGATCTTATCCGGACGCAACAGCGAAACCCTGCGCTCCCAGAGGTTGCGCTCGGCCTTCAGCCGGTCGCGCTCGGCGGTCAGTTCCGCCATTTGCTGCTCGATCTGGTGACGGGCATGCAGACCGCGTTGCCCGCTGAAGGCATGGAAGCCGAAATAGCCGATCATCGCCGCGGCCACGATATAGAGGCCGAGCGCCGTCAGGATGCCGCGTGCGCGTCTGCGCGAGACCATTGCGGCAAGATGCGCGGGCGATGTTAAGGGCGGATTAATGGAGGGGGGCGCCATGGCATTCGCCCGCGCGCTGCTTACTGCGGTATGACTTCGATGACGCCCTCACCCCGGTCGACGGCCGCGATAACGAGGTCGAGCGATCCGGTGATCCGATCGATCAATGAGTTGGTGTCGCAATTGCCGAGCCGCAGCCAGATGATTTGCGGTCCAGATTGTTTGGCGACGCGCAAAGTCACAAAGTCGCGATCTTTCGTGATCAACGCTGCCCGCCGAACCAGGGCCTGCTCCCAGATCACATCGTCCTTGGCGGTCGCGAGACCAGGTTCGAAAACATGGGTCGCGTCGTGGCCTAGTTCCTTCAGGCGATGTGCCAGGCGCGGGGGCAATTGCGCATCGACCAAAACGCGCAAGTTCTACTCCGCGGCGATCACCGGATGATCGGCCTGCTCGGCAGCGAAGACGAGCGCGGCGTCGATGTCCGCTGTCTCCAGATAGGGATAGTCGCGCAGGATCGCCTCGCGGCTCATGCCTGCCGCCAGCATGCCGAGGACATCGCCGACCGTGATCCGAAGGCCGCGGATGCAGGGTCGTCCATGCATCCGGTCGGGATGCACGGTTATGCGCCTGAGGAGTTCGGTTGCACCCGGCATATGTCGGCTCCACCAATCAGCCTAGCACAGATTGTCTCTTCTCGCACGTTCCCGTCAGCCACAGCCGTCTACGAGGGCCGTCGGTTTGCGCGGCCGGTGGCGAATTCCGGCGTGCGCGTAAGGTTACCCAAAGTTCACGCCTTCAGCGCCGCACGCCCCGGATAGATCGCCTGCGAGCCAAGCTCCTGCTCGATGCGCAGGAGCTGGTTGTATTTCGCGGTGCGGTCGGAGCGTGCCAGCGAGCCGGTCTTGATCTGCCCGCAATTGGTCGCAACCGCGAGATCGGCGATCGTGGCGTCCTCGGTCTCGCCGGAGCGGTGCGACATCACCGCGGTATAGGCCGCCTTGTGCGCCATCTCGACCGCCGCCAGCGTTTCGGTCAGCGTGCCGATCTGGTTGACCTTGACCAGGATCGAATTGCCCATCCCGGTCTTGATGCCGTCGGCGAGGCGCTTGACGTTGGTCACGAACAGATCGTCGCCCACGAGCTGGCACTTGCCGCCGATGGTTCTGGTCAAAAGTTTCCAGCCGTCGAAATCGTCCTCGGCCATGCCGTCCTCGATCGAGGCGATCGGATATTTGGCAACCAGCTGCGCCAGATAGTCGACCTGCTGCTCGATCGAACGGGTCTTGCCTTCGCCTTCGTAAGCGTAGGCGCCGTTCTTGAAGAATTCAGTGGCGGCGCAGTCGAGCGCGAGCAGCACGTCGGTCCCCGCCTTGAAGCCCGCCTTCTCCACCGCCTGCATGACGAAATCGAGCGCGGCTTCCGCGCTCGGCAAGTTCGGGGCAAAGCCGCCTTCGTCGCCGACATTGGTGTTGTGGCCGGCCGCCTTCAGCGCCGCTTTCAGGGTGTGGAAAATTTCTGCGCCCATGCGCAAGGCTTCCGCGAAGGACGCGGCGCCGACCGGCATCACCATGAATTCCTGGAAGTCGATCGGATTGTCGGCATGGGCGCCGCCATTGACGATATTCATCATCGGAACGGGCAGCGTGCGCGCCGAGGTGCCGCCGACATAGCGGTAGAGCGGCAGGCCGCTCGATTCCGCGGCGGCCTTCGCTGTCGCAAGCGATACGCCGAGCAGCGCATTGGCGCCGAGCCGCGCCTTGTTCGGCGTGCCGTCGAGCGCGATCATGGTTTCGTCGATGCGGACCTGATCCTCCGCATCCATGCCGCCGATGGCGTCGAAAATCTCGCCTTCGACCGCCTCGATCGCCTTGGTCACGCCCTTGCCGAGATAGCGCGCCTTGTCGCCGTCGCGCAGTTCCACCGCCTCATGCGCGCCGGTCGAGGCGCCCGAGGGCACGGCGGCGCGGCCGAGCGAACCGTCCTCAAGCAGGACGTCGACCTCAACGGTGGGATTGCCGCGGCTGTCGAGAATTTCGCGGCCGACGATATTGACGATGGCGGTCATGAGGCATTCCGGCTGGGTGGCTTTGGCCGCCGCTTGTACAGGATGGACCTGCCTGCGCAAGTCGCGCTAAGAGCCCGCAATGGCACGCAAAACCAAACTCCAGCTCGGCAAACCGACACGGCTTCCGGCGTCGCCCGACGAAGCGCAGCTCGACCGGGTGCCGAACCCGCATGCCGACACGCATTACGTCGCCCGCTTCGTGATGCCGGAATTCACCGCCCTGTGTCCGATCACCGGCCAGCCGGACTTCGCGCATTTCGTCATCGACTATGTTCCGAACCGCTTCCTGCTCGAGTCGAAGTCCCTAAAGTTATATCTTAATTCATTCAGAAACCATGGCGGCTTCCATGAGGAATGCACTGTTTCCATTGGAAAAAAGCTGAATGCACTACTCCGGCCGCGGTGGCTGCGGATCGGCGGCTATTGGTATCCGCGCGGCGGCATGCCGATCGATGTTTTCTGGCAGGCGGGCAAGCTCCCCAAAGGGGTCTGGGTGCCCGACCAGGGCGTCGCGCCCTATCGCGGGCGTGGCTAGACGGGAGGCTGCGGCGTGCGCCGCAGCGTCCGGGAGCACAGATACCCGACCAGCGCGATGAGCACCGCGCCGCCGATCAGCAGCGGTGTTTTGCCGATCGTCGCAAAACCCGCGCCATAAACGATCGGGCCGGCCGCCTGGCCGAGAAAGAACGACATCGAATGCATCGCCATGGCCGATCCGCGCGCCTGCGGCGCGAGCTCGGTTGCGAAGACCTGAATGCTGCCATGCAGCCAGTAGAAGCCGAAGCCCAGCAGCACGAAGTTCGCAAATTCCAGCGGCCATGGCAGCCGCAGCGTCAGGATCAGCAGAAACGCCGCCATGATCAGGCCGCCGCCCAACATCAGACGCCGTTCGCCGAGCGTGGCGAGCAGAAAGCGCACCATCACGGTGTAGAGCACGGCACCGATGCCGAAGCCCGCCAGCACGAATCCTGCGATCGAGGCGCGGGTCTCGCCGGCGTCGGCAAGAATGGCCGCCATGTAGGGGAAGATTCCGAAGACCAGTAGCGATTCGACGAACACCGCCCCGAAGCAGATTTTGGCATGGGGATTGGCGAAGATGGCGCGGTAATTCGGACCGATGGTGGCGAGATCGAAGCCGGGCGGCGTTTCTTTCGGAACCTTGCGAAAGCCGATCAGCGCCGCAGCGGTCACAATGAGCCCGAGCAGGCCGGTGACGACAAACACCGCGCGCCAGCCGGCGAGGTCGCCCACCACGCCCGCGAGCGAGGCGCCGAGCAGGTTTCCGGTCATGGTTGCTGCGAGCAGACGGGAAATCGCGACCTGGCGCTGCGCCACCGGGATGCGGTCGCCCGCATAGGCGAGCGAGATCGGAAAAATTCCGCCCGAGGCGATCCCGGCGGCGATGCGGGATACCAGCAGCACGGTGAAGTTCGGGGCGGTCGCGCTGACGGCCGCCGACAGCACCAGCACGACCAGGCTGATGCTCATCAGCCGGGTCTTGCTCATCATGTCGCCGAGCGCCCCCAGCAGCGGCTGCACCAGCGCGTAGGGCAAGGCGAAGGCCGTGGACAGAAGGGCCGCCGTTCCGATCTGGACCAGGAGGCCGTCCGCGATCAGCGGAACCACGGGATCGACCGACCGGGTGAACAGCGAGGTGACGAAGACGATCAGCGCGATGATGGCCAGTTCGCGATTCATGAGTGGCTTTCGCGGGGCCTGCCGGGCGGTGCGTGCGGTCAGTTCTTGGCCAGGCGGTCGAACGCCATCAGTGTCTTCAACAAGGGTTCGAGATCCTTGAGCGCGATCATGGTCGGCCCGTCCGACGGCGCGCGGTCCGGATCCTGATGCGTTTCGATGAAGACTCCGGCGACACCGACAGCGACCGCGGCGCGGGCCAGCACCGGCACATAGTCGCGCTGCCCGCCGGACGCGGTGCCCTGCCCGCCCGGCTGCTGCACCGAATGGGTCGCGTCGAAAATCACCGGCGCGCCGGTCTTTGCGAGTTCCGGCAACGCCCGCATGTCGGAGACCAGCGTGTTATAGCCGAAAGACACCCCGCGCTCGGTGACCAGCACCCGCGCATTGCCGGCATCGGTGATCTTCGCCACCACATTTTTCATGTCCCAGGGCGCGAGGAACTGGCCCTTCTTGACGTTGACCGCGCGCCCGGTTTTTGCGGCGGCGATCAGCAAATCCGTCTGCCGGCACAGGAACGCCGGGATCTGCAGGATGTCGACGGCTTGTGCCGCGACCGCGCATTGGTCGATCTCGTGCACATCGGTCAGCACCGGCAAACCGAGCGAGGCACGGATTTCCGCGAAAATCGGCAGCGCCGCCTCAAGGCCGATGCCGCGCGCGGCCTTGCCGCTGGTGCGGTTCGCCTTGTCGAAGGACGTCTTGTAGACGAGGCCGATGCCGAGCCGGCCGGCCATCTCCTTCAGCGCGGCGGCCATCTCCAGCGCATGCGCGCGGCTTTCGAGCTGGCAGGGGCCGGCGATCAGCGCCAGCGGCAAGTCGTTGCCGAAGCGCGCCGTGCCGACATCCACGACCGGGTTCGGGATCAAGGGCTGGTCCATGCGTATCCGACCATGCGCCGCGGCCGCGCCGGAATCAATCTGCGGCTTCGAATACGAGGGCAGCGCCCAGCGCCTGATCGGGCGGTACCACAAGGCGGCCCATATGCCGGATCGGGCTGAATGCTCCCGACGACAGACTGGCCTGCGTCGCATTCATGTCGGACGACCTCAGCCGCAGCGCCGCAAGCCGTCCGCCGCCCGAAATGTCGGGCGCTGCGAGGCCGAACAGATCGGAATACGCGGCCGGCGTCACCGCCTGGATGTCGCCGCGCGGCGTCGCCACGGTGATGCCCGCCGACGACGACAGCAATTCGCGCTCGCCGGCAAAGGCCGAGAGGAAGATGTGATGGTCGCTCGGATTGTCGGCCACCATGACGACGCCGCCGACGCCGGTCACGCCATTGGCGTGGCGCTGCCAGGCCGGGTTCCAGAAATTGTCCGGATGATGCTGCTGGCAGACCGCGAAATTGTGGGCGGGCGCGCGGCCGTCGCGGGCGAAGGCGAGCGAGAATGCGACGGTCATCGGCGAACCGTCCGGCCGTTTGCCTTCGCGTTCGAACCGCATGACATCGGATGCTGCGATCCGCGCCGCGGCAAAGGCGCGCGCATCGGCGGCCGCGTCCCGGCTTTCCAGCATCAGCAGCGAAAAGCCTTCGGCCGTTTCCAGAAAGCGGCGATTGAAGTCACCGAACAGCGTCGAGAATCCGTCATCGCCGAGCTTTTCAGGTTCGGCGACCGTCAGCACTTCGATGAAAAATCCGGGAAGCTGGACGACGTGGTTATGCGTGCCCCAGGAATGGCGGTTGCGCGCACCCACGGTGAAACCGAGCCGGCGATACATGCCCGCACCGGCATCGAGGTCGCGCACCGCATGGACGATATGATCGAGTCCCCTTGCCATGGCCCCGGCAGTCCTCCCACCCCAAAAAAAACATCGGCGAACCCCTGTTCCGGCCCGCCGCCACCGGACGTGCATATAAGCGAGGATTCGAACGCGGGCGAGACACTGTCCGGAACACCTTGATCTAGATCAAGGTCTCCACCCCCGCCTGTCCGCCCAATTTGGTGTGAGCGTAACGATGCCATTCCGGGGGAAAAGGTGGACGCCAGAACAATCGACAAGCCGCATGCCTACGATCCGCATGCCAACGATACCCACGATCATCCGACCGGATGGCGCCGCTGGGTCTATTCGACCAACCACAAGGATATCGGCACGCTCTATCTGATCTTCGCCATTGTCGCGGGTGTGGTCGGCGGCATTCTCTCGATCGGCATGCGGCTCGAATTGCAGGAGCCGGGCATGCAGATCTTTTCAAGCGCCCACATCTTCAATGTGTTTGTGACCGCGCACGGGCTGATCATGGTTTTCTTCATGGTCATGCCGGCGCTGATCGGCGGGTTCGGCAACTGGTTCGTGCCGATCATGATCGGCGCACCTGACATGGCATTCCCGCGCATGAACAACATCTCGTTCTGGCTGCTGCCATCGGCGCTCACCTTGCTCGTCATTTCGCTGTTCGTCGAAGGCGCGCCGGGCGAAAATGGCGTCGGCACCGGCTGGACCGTCTATGCGCCGCTGGCCACATCCGGCCATCCCGGACCGGCCGTCGACTTCGCGATCCTGTCGCTGCATATCGCCGGCGCCTCCTCGATCCTCGGCGCCATCAACTTCATCACCACCATCTTCAACATGCGCGCGCCGGGCATGACCCTGCACAAGATGCCGCTGTTCGTGTGGTCGGTGCTGGTGACCGCATTCCTGCTGCTGCTGTCGCTGCCGGTGCTGGCCGGTGCCATCACCATGCTGCTGACCGACCGCAATTTCGGCACGACTTTCTTCTCACCGGACGGCGGCGGCGACCCGCTGCTCTACCAGCACCTGTTCTGGTTTTTCGGACACCCGGAGGTCTATATCCTCATCCTGCCCGCCTTCGGCATCATCAGCCAGATCGTCGCGACCTTCTCACGAAAACCGGTCTTCGGCTATCTCGGCATGGCTTATGCCATGGTCGCGATCGGCGCGATCGGATTCATCGTCTGGGCGCATCATATGTACACGGTGGGCATGAATACCGCTTCGCAGGCCTATTTCGTGGCCGCCACCATGGTGATCGCGGTGCCGACCGGCGTGAAAATCTTCTCCTGGATCGCGACCATGTGGGGCGGTTCGATCCAGTTCAAGACGCCGATGATGTGGGCGATGGGCTTCATCTTCCTGTTCACCATCGGCGGCGTGACCGGCGTCGTGCTCGCCAATGCCGCCGTCGACCGCGCCTTGCACGACACTTACTATGTCGTGGCGCATTTCCACTACACGATGTCGCTCGGCGCCACCTTCGGCATCTTTGCCGGCTGGTATTACTGGTTCCCGAAAATCACCGGATACATGTATTCGGAGACGCTCGGCAAAGTGCATTTCTGGCTCGCCTTCATCGGCGCGAACCTGATCTTCTTTCCCCAGCACTTCCTCGGCATGGCCGGCATGCCGCGCCGTATCGCCGATTATCCGGATGCCTATGCCGGCTGGAACTACATCTCGTCGATCGGCTCGTATGTGTTCTTTGCCGGGTTGTTGGTGTTCTTCTACGCCGTGATCGCCGCGTTCCGGAGCAGGGTTGTGGCGGGCGACAATCCCTGGGGCGAAGGCGCCACCACGCTGGAATGGACGCTATCCTCGCCGCCGCCGTTCCATCAGTTCGAGAGATTGCCAAGGATCAGGTGATTGATGCGGCCACTGTGTCCCAGGATCCGGTGGCCGCAAGCCTCGGCGACAGCTCGGGAGCGGTCCAGCGCAGCAGGACCGCATCGCGGCCCAGCCGCGCGGGCGGCTCGTGGTGAACACGGCGGACGTTGCCATCGCTGCCGCGATCGCGGGGCACGGGCTGACGCGCGTTCTGTCCTATCAGATCGCCCGCGAGGTCGCGGCGGGGCAGCTCACGATCGTGCTTGCGGAGTTCGAGCCGCCGCCATTCCCGGTTCACATCGTCCACCGATCCGGCCGCCGCGCCAGCGCACGGGTGCGCGCCTTTGTCGATTTTGCGGCAGAGCGTCTGCGAAGGGATGCGGCGCTGAACCCCGTCACACCAGCCGGCTCTGCTCCACCGCCGCCCCGATGAACGACGCAAACAGCGGATGCGGCTCGAGCGGCCGCGATTTCAGCTCGGGATGAAACTGCACGCCGACGAACCAGGGGTGGTCCTGATACTCGACGATCTCGGGCAGAACACCGTCCGGCGACATGCCGGAGAAGCGCAGGCCGTGCTGTTCCAGCCGGTCCTTGTAGGCGGTATTGACCTCATAGCGATGGCGGTGCCGCTCCGATATTTCCGTCGCGCCGTAAATGTCGGCGACGCGGCTGCCGCGCGCGAGCGCAGCCGGATACGCTCCGAGCCGCATGGTGCCGCCGAGATCGCCGCCGGCGGCGCGCTGTTGCAACTCGTTGCCCTTCAGCCATTCGGTCATCAGACCCACGACCGGCTCCGGCGTCGGACCGAACTCCGTCGAATTGGCGGTTTCGATGCCGCACAGGTTTCGCGCCGCCTCGATCACCGCCATCTGCATGCCGAAGCAGATGCCGAAATAGGGTACGGCGCGCTCGCGGGCGAACTGCGCCGCCCTGATCTTGCCTTCCGCGCCGCGCTGGCCGAATCCGCCCGGCACCAGGATGCCGTTGACATGTTCCAGGAACGGCGTCGGATCCTCGTGCTCGAACACCTCCGACTCGATCCAGTCGAGATTGACCTTCACGGTGTTGGCGATGCCGCCATGGGCGAGCGCCTCGATCAGCGACTTATAGGCGTCCTTCAGACCGGTATATTTGCCGACGACCGCGATCGTCACCTGGCCTTCCGGATTGCGGATCCGCTCGTTGATCACTTGCCAGCGCTTGAGGTTGGGCTCCGTCTTCGCGTCCATGCCAAAGATCGACAGAACTTCGGTATCGAGTCCTGCGGCGTGATAGGCCTCGGGCACCGCATAGATATTGTCGACGTCGCGTGCCTCGATCACCGCGGTCTCGCGCACATTGCAGAACAGCGCGAGCTTGCGCCGTTCCTCCGGCGGGATCGGCCGGTCGGTGCGGCACAGGAGAATGTCGGGCTGGATGCCGATCGAGCGCAGCTCCTTGACCGAGTGCTGGGTCGGCTTGGTCTTCAGTTCGCCGGCGCTCGGAATGAACGGCAGCAGCGTCAGGTGGATGTAGAGCGCGTCGCCGCGCGGCAATTCGTTGCCCAGTTGCCGGATCGCCTCGAAGAATGGCAGGCCCTCGATATCGCCGACGGTGCCGCCGATCTCGCACAGCACGAAATCGTAGCCGTCATTGCCGTCGCGGATGAAATCCTTGATCGCGTTGGTGACATGCGGCACCACCTGGACGGTGGCGCCGAGATAATCGCCGCGGCGTTCCTTGGCGATGATGTCCTGATAGATGCGCCCGGTCGTGATGTTGTCCTGCTTGTTGGCGGGACGGCCGGTGAATCGCTCGTAATGGCCGAGATCGAGATCGGTCTCCGCGCCGTCGTCGGTGACGAACACCTCGCCGTGCTGATACGGCGACATCGTGCCGGGATCGACATTGAGATAGGGATCGAGCTTGCGCAGGCGCACCTTGTAGCCGCGCGCCTGAAGGGTCGCGCCGAGCGCCGCCGATGCGAGCCCCTTTCCAAGCGAAGATACCACGCCGCCGGTGATGAATACGTACCGCGCCATGGGGCTCAACCTTTAGTCCGCCGCATTCGATTCGACGAGGGGCAAGCCCCACGCGCCTTGGGATAACCTGCCAGGATATACCTGCAAAGCCGAAGGGCCGGTCAACCGGCCCGGCCCTTCAGGGATTATTGCGATTGCGGGACTTGAGGCCCCGCGGGTTGCGGCGGCTGCGCCGGCCGCTGCAACTGGTCGAGCACACCGCCGGATCCCGAACCCAAGGGCGGCATCTGCCCGCTCGGCGCCGGCACCGACGGTCCGGCCGGCGTGCCCGTGTCGAGGATCGAGGTTGGCTTGCGCTCATGGCCGGCGAGCCACGACAGCAGCAAACTGGTGACGAAGAACGCCGCGGCCAGATAGGCGGTCGACCGGCTCAACAGATTGGCGGTGCCGCGTGCCGACATGAAGCCGCCGCCACCGCCGCCCATGCCGAGCCCGCCGCCCTCGGAGCGCTGCAGCAGCACGAGGCCGATCATGGTCAGCACGATGAGCAGATGAATGACGATTACCACGGTCTGCATGCGTCAAATCCTGATGCGTCCAATGCTCGCTTCCATTCCGGCTTGGCCCCGGCCGGGACGCTTGTGTCGAGCTGGCATATAGGGAATGCGGG